>CAYIIH010000264.1:0-12732 GCA_964363225.1 uncultured Verrucomicrobiota bacterium
CTGTGACGCGCCTTGATTTAACGGATTGCGCTGCGATAAATCTCGTTCACGCTCACCGGTCCGCCCGCCCAGTAATGGGTCCGTGGGAAGCAGAATGTTTTCCGATCCCGCTCGAAGGTCAGTTTCACGGGGTGCTCCGGGATATTGGGGTCGTAGGCATCGAACTCGATGAGCCGCTCCGAGGCCGTCGCGCCGAAGATCCCGATCCCGTGGTTGATGGTGATATGAGGGAAGCGAAACAGATGCACGACCGGTGCGCCACCCCCGCGCAGGGATCGCTCCAACCGTTGCGCCATCCGTTCCTGGTGCCGGGCCCAGACCGGGAATACCATGCGCCAATGGCTGCGCACAAAATAGGATTGCCAAGCCCCGCCGCATTCGGCTTTGAGCAACGATTCCTGGTCCCGGCTGAACGAACGCAGGCCGTCGTAGCCAGGGACGACCACTCGGTCCGGCCCTAAGCTGGCCCGGCGCGGGTTGCGGGAGACCACGGCGCGAATGAGCCGGCGATAGGCCTCCGTCTCCGCGGCGGGCAGCGCCGGTTCGAAGCGGGCATGGTATAAAAATTGCCGCGCCGACCGCACCATCACAAAGCAGCGGTGGGAGTAGGTGGACGGCGAACCGCGGCGCGAGGCGGTCACCGCACCCGATGAGGGGTCGGACTGGTATTGCCAGACCAGGTCATTGGCGAAGGCAAAGGTGTCCCGCTCGAAGAGAAAGGAGCGGGAGGAGCAGTCGTCTGGCGATGAAGTCATGGCCCGCCAACGGGTCATTGCACCTTGGCCGTTCGCTTGAAGAATTCAGCGAGGTCGGTGGCAAGGTCGCGAATGTCATCGCGCTGGATTCCTTCATCGCTCATGAAGTGGCCAACCATTTTGGCGCCCCCGGATTCGCCGCTGCGCCGGATCTCAAAAACGCACCGCAGCTTCTCGCCATCCAGAATTTGGCCCCGCACTTTGATGACAGGTTGGCCGCCGCCAAACAGGCCGGCCCAGTACCGCGCTCCACCGCCGCCTTTTTCATATTCGATGATTGTGCTCTGCATCGTGAGGCTTTTGGAGCCGGGTTTTAATTCTTCGGCTGGAGTGGTTACGGTGGCGAACAGCTTGGTTTCCCGGAGGTGCTTCGCGAGTTGCTCCGGCAGGACCCGCATCGCCATGGCGCGCATGTCCACCTCGTTGGGCCGTTCGATGGCAGCGAAGACGGGGGGTGCAATATAGAGTGTATCGTAGCCTCTGAAGTCGAAGCCTTCCGCCAGCCAGACGCCTTGGATGTCCCGGTCCGGGTGCAGCGTGACGCCCGCGGGCAACGGCAGCCCTTTCGACACAGCCGCAGGCGTTGTCTGCTTCGTGGAGGTGGAGGCGCAGCCCATCAGCAGGCCCAGGCATCCCAGAAGACTCGATTGTCCCAGAGTTATCATCCATCCGCAGGGTATTTGCCACTTCTTCATATCCGTTCTTTCTTGGCCGGCAGTTCTAGTTGCTGACTTGAACCAAGCTGTGAGCCGGCTTTTCGGCCAGGCACCGTCACAGTTCCCGTCGCGCTGTCACCGAATGCCTGAGGCCACCCAAGCATTGCGACGGTGGGGCCTCTTAACATTTCGCCGGCGGAGAGTCAATCGTTTCCCCGGTGGCACTGCCGGCACTCAGGGTGGAACCGGGCGGCGGAGTGCCACTCAAGACGAGTTCCGCGGTCATGATTCTGACGCCCGCGACGAAGGCTGAGGCGATGGCCTGCACCAGCGAACCCAGACGAGCGGTGATGCACGCTTCCAGACGCACCGTTTCCCCCGGCCGAGCCGTGCCCATGAATTTCACGGCGCGCAACGCCGCCAGCTTCAGTCGCGGCAGCGGCGGAACGTCCGGATCGTTCTGCGCCACCACTCCGGCCAATTGCGCCGCGGCTTCGACGAGGAGCACGCCGGGGAGCATCGGTTCGCCGGGAA
Source organism: uncultured Verrucomicrobiota bacterium (assembly GCA_964363225.1). Classification (GTDB taxonomy): domain Bacteria; phylum Verrucomicrobiota; class Verrucomicrobiia; order Limisphaerales; family CAYIIH01; genus CAYIIH01. The sequence goes on from CAYIIH010000264.1 coordinate 1,946, forward strand.
GATGGCCGCGCAGGAAAAAGTCGTCCTCGCGAACCCGGTACTCGCCGACTCCGCTTTGGCCAGGAACCAGGCTCAGCAGCCGGTCCAGGAAGCGGAATTCCGGGCCGTGGGGCAGCGCCTTCAGGGCGGCTTGCAGCGGATCGCCTCCGGCCTTCATGGGCGCAGCGGTTCCACCACCGTGAAGTCCGGGGCCAGCTTGCCCTCGAACAGCTCCAGGGCCAGCGGCTGGTTGATCACCCCGTTGGAGAAATCATTGCGCAGACTGGAACCGTCGGAGAATTTCAACTCGGTGGCGGCCAGCGAAAAATCATTCGTGTGGAAGCTCATCACAATCTCGCTGATGAATTTGCGGGCGGCGGCGCTCTTGGGCTGGAGCGCCATCTGGAGAATCGAATTCGTTTCCGTCGCGGACAACAGGCGGAAGGGGCCATCCAACGCCGCCCGATCGCGCGGAAAGCTGGCTTCCATCAAGGCCATCGCGTCCTTCCACGGACCCAACTGGCCGCCCAGCGAATACTTCTCCGCGCGTTTCAACCGCGGATAGATGACGAGCAGTTGGTCCCGGTTGCGCAGGGCGATCGTTTGCACGGGTTGGCCCAGTTCCCAGCGGAAACGGTCGGGCGCCAGCACCCAGACCTTGCCGGTCGAGACCAGCGGCTGGGAGAGGATTTTGAGCGAGCGGGTCTGGACCAGATCGGCGGACCAGGTCTGAACATTGGTCTGGGCCGCAAACCATCGCTCGAAAACCACTTGGGAGTCCTGGGAGCCAATCCCAGAGCGGATCGCGCCAAGCAGCAGCACCGCCATGAGGGCCCACTGCGGAATCGGTGAAACGGTGAAACGGCGAAACGGCGAAGGGCCGTCGCCGATTCGCCAATTCACGCCGGCCAGATGGGAACGAAGTGGTACCATTGATCAATATCCTTGCGAATCTCCAATTCGAATGCACGGAGAATTTCCTGCGTCAGCGCCTGGCGCGCCTCGCGCTGGGCCAGCGCCCGGCGGTCGTAAGTGAACTCCGGCAGCACCTTCACCGCGCAGCCCCCGCCCCGGCGCACCATCGTCACGCCCACCAAAGCGCAGCCGGATGCCCGCGCCAGTTCCGCCACCGTCATCGGAGCGTCGAACGGCTGGCCGAACAACTCGACCCGCGCCGCGCCGCGTGCGCCCGGACGGTCAATCGCGATGGCGAGCGCGGCGCCCGCCTGAAGCTGTTTGATAACCTCCACCAAGGCGAAGCTGTCCTGCCCGACGATCAGGGTGTCGATGCCGTAGCGGGCGCGTGATTCAGCGCGCAACGCCGTCAGGCCGTCCTGCGGCTCCGCCATCGTCAGGACCGTCAGGCGGATGCCCAGTTGATTCAACAACGCGCCGCCGTATTCCCAATTCCCCAGATGCAGGGTGATGAAGAGCACGCCCCGGCCCCTGCGCCGGGCGTTCTCGATGATCTCCAACTCACGGTCGTCCTTCAGCCAGTTCCGCATCGGCACGCCGCTTTCAAAACGCCACAAATCCACCAGTTTGATGGCGAAGTTCCGAAAGAGCCCGTGCGCGGCCTGCTCCGCCGTCGCCCGGTCGCCGGAGAACGCAGGCAGAAGATTCTGCACGACGACCTCACGCCGCTGTCGCCGCAATCGGAAATAGAGTTCTGCAAGCGCGACGCTGATCCCCTTCGTCAGCCACACCGGTGCGAGGCGGGCGATCCGCAACCCCAAGCGCCAGAGCTGGGCGCAGTAGAAAGCGGACGGAGTCGAAGGCCGGGAATCCTTGCTAGCGGACGGCGCGCTGCTGCCGGCTGCGGGCGGCGTCTCAGGATTTGAACTCTGAACTCCGGGTCTTGAATTTAGCCACGTCCACCACGCCGGCAGGAGAAACACCGCGATCAGCACGTTCGCCCCGATGCCCACGGCGCAGACCCGGCCCAGGCTGGCCATGCCCAGATTACCCGACCAAGCCAGCGACCCAAAGCCGGCCACCGCCGTGCCGCCGCAAAGCAAAAGCGCCCGGCCCACCGACCGTCGCACCAGGACCAAGTCCCCGCCATGCCGGCGCAACGCCAGTTGCATGAAGAGGCTGTAGTCCACTCCCGTTCCCAACACCAGCGGCACCGCCATCAGGTTGAGCAGATTCCACGACCACCCCGCCACGCTCATCGTCGCCAGAAGACACAGCCCGCTGAGCAGCAGCACGGCCAAGCCGAGCCAGACCTCGAACATCCGCCGAAAGGCCATCCACAACGAGAACAGGATCAGCACCACCATGGGCAAGACGACCTGCCACATCTTCGCCTGCACGCGCCTCAGCGTGGTTTCGCCCACCAAGGACCAACCCGAGAGCAGCACTCCCTGCGCAGACAGCCGCGCGGACAAGCCGGCCACCGAAGCGGTTGCCACGCGGTTGGTGGACGGATAGACCAGCCCCATGACGCACCACTGTCCGGCGGCGCGGGCCACAAACCTTTTCATCAGCCATTGGCTCGCCTGGTTGGTGGGCCAGATGACTTCCGTGCTCCCGCGGGCGCGCGCCCAAGTTTGAATCAATCCTTCCGTCAACCCCAGGGCGTTCGTGCTGAAACCTTCGCGCAAGGCCGCCTCCCGCAGCACCGGCCCCTGTTGCACCAGCCAAGCGGCGGCGATGCGATTGGCGGCCTGGAATTCCGGGCGCGGCCACAAGGCCGTGGGCAGCTTCTGTCCCCGGACCAGCCGATGGGAAGCCGCTTCCTTCAGCAATCCCTCGGCCGCCGTCAGGCGCTCAGACACCTCGCGCTCGCTCTGCCCGGTGGCGAACAGCCAGAGCGCGTCCTGCGGAATGCCCATTTCGCTGGTGACTTCCTGCAAGGCGGCTTCCGCGTCGCAGACTTGCGGTCGCAATGCGTCCCCTGTCCGCTCGAGGCCCGGCAGATGAACCCACAAGATCGCGCCGCTTCCCAAAAGAATCAGCCCGGTCACCCATCCGGCCAGGCGCTGCGAAGAACGGTTGGCCGACACTGTGACCGCGGAAACCGGCGCTTGGGGCGGAAGGAAGAACGACCACCAAGACCACAACGCCAGCGTGGCCGGCGCCTTCCGGCGGCTCGGAAAAAGCGGCGGCAGATACACCATCACCATGACCAGCGCCGCCAACGCGATCCCGATGGCCACCAGCGTTCCCAGTTGGCCCAAGCCGGGCAACCCGCCCAAGTTCAAAACCAGAAACGCGCAGATCGTCGTGATAGCCGCCCAGAGAATGCTCGGCGCGATGGCTCGTCGAATCTCCGGCACGGTCAGGTGCGGATGCGCCAGCGCCTCCTGATAATGGACCACCGCGTAATCCACGGCCAACCCGAGCAAGACGGCCGCGAATCCCATGCTCACCACACTGATCGTTCCCAGCACCAGCCCGCCCAGTGCCAGCGTGGCCACCAGAATGATCCCCAGCAACGCCAGCAGCCACAGCATCGGCAGCCAGCGCCGATGCGTCAGCCAGAACAGCAGCCCGATGATCGCCGCCGTCCCCACCACCGACCCGCTCATGTCCCGCTGCATGCCGGTCGCGATTTCCGTTACGAATGCCGGCCGCCCCGTGTAGCGAATGACGAGTGGCGCCGCTTCGGGTTGGCTGGCCCGGAAACGGTCCACCGCTTCGCGCATGGATTTCATCCACGCGGCGCAGGAGCGGTAGTCGTCCAAGTCACTCCGCGCTTGCACGAACAGCAAACGGAAATTCCCCGCGGACGAAGCGAACATCTTCTGCCCTTGCTCCAGGGAGAGCGTGCTCAGATTGGTCAACGCCGGCATGTCCAGCAGGTGGAACGGATCCGAGGCGCGCTTGGCCATTTCGATCGGCGAAAGAGAAGTCGCGAGCGTAGCCTTGGTTTCTTCCAGCACCGCCGCCAGCCGGTGGGCGGCCAGCTTGTTGGTCAAGGCCCCGAACGACTCCGGCGGCTGATTGAGCCACAAGCAGGCCAGCAACTCGGTGAGTTGGCTGGGATCCTCCATCCAGGGAGGCTGCCAGGACGCGTCCGTGAGGAGGTTCGTCTCCTTGAGCAAATGGACGGCGAGCGCCTGGGCCAACTGCTCCGCCTGCTCGGCGTCGGGCGCGCGCAATGTGATGATGAGTTCGCGGGAATTGCTGAAGTGCTTTTGGTAGAGTTTCAGCCCCTGAACGGTTGGCTCATCCGGTGGCAGCAAGCCGAGAATATCCGCATCAAAACGCAGACGGCACAGCCCGGCGACGACCGCCAGGCTCAACCAGACCCACCACCAGCGCTTCAGGAACGAACTCACGGAGCGAGGTAGCCTTCCAGCGTTTCGCCGGTGCGGGTGTTTTCCAACCGCCACCCGCCGTCCGGCTTGCGCTCAAAACGGAACTGCGTTGGCAGCGGTTCCCCCGTGAGGGCCGCGTGGAGGTAAAGCCAGGCGAACCGAACCGACGGCTTCCCCCGCCCGCGGAAGCCCAGGTCGCGCGGCGGAAAGCGGACCAGCCAATTCGTGCGGGTGGTTTGCGCCATGACCAACGCCAGCGGAGTCTTGGCAAACTCGATGGCGCAACTGCCATTCCCATGGCTGGCCAGCACCACGTCGCCGCCCAGTTCAGGCAACCCGCGTCGAGGCCGCCAGAGGGCCTGGCCTTCCTGCACGCGCCAGCCCGGCCCCGAAGCCGTGAACAGTGATTTCTTGGACGTCTGACAGCCGGTTGAAAGCACAACCATAGCCAGCAAAAGCGGCCCGCAGTAACGGCAAAAGCAATACCTGTTAGACAACTGCATACGGTGCCGGGGATTCTTGTGAAAGCCTTGCTCTTGTCAAATCTTACGATGAAAGGTATGGAATCCGTATGGGCAATCTCATGGTCGAGTTCGGTGAGGCGCTTTTTCACTTCTTCTTTGAGGTATTGCTGCTCCTCAGTGGCGGCTCCGATTGAATCATGGCTTTATCCTCTGTTCATAGATGCTTCGTTGACGCCGCACAGACGTTCGCCCGCGAGCCGTAGCCAAACGGAGCCACAGGCACCCGGCAGGGCGTGCCGATGACATGACACACGGCGCGTGGAGCCGCCCCCATCCCGCTCAAATTCTGCCCAGCAAAACCAGGACGACCAGAATGGTCAGAACCGCGCCCAGTCCGCCGGTCGGACCATACCCCCAATTCCGACTGTGTGGCCAGGCAGGGAGTGCGCCGAGCAACATCAGAACGAGCCAAACCACCAAGACAGTTCCTAACATAATTTTCCTTTCAAGGTCTGAAGGTGTTCAACCGACCCGCCAGCAGCGGTTGTGCGCGGCCTGACTTTCCATTTTGGATGAGTCGTCTGCTTTTCATGACTTGAAAACATCACCCGAGAACCGTGCGGGCGCTATGGGGCGTTCACCCCAGCCGAAGACTTCCCTGACGAATGCCAGGATGAAGACGCCAAGCGCGATGAGGAATGGACCGCCCACCATGAAGTCCCGTGCCGCCACCACGAAGGCACATCGCCAAACCGTGAAAACCTGTGACGCAATCGCGAAGACGCGACTCGCTGCCTGGGAATGCTGTCGAGCATTCGTGAAACGCTGTCCGCCAACCTTGGAATGCTGTCCGCTTTCTGTGGAATCCTGTCCGGCCACCGCGAAATGTTCTTCCGCAAACTTGAAGCCTTGTCCGCCAGCCGTGGAACGCTATTCGGCAGCCTGGAGACTTTGTTTCTCTGCCCAGCGAGGCTCCGCCTCAGACCGACGAGGGGCTGCACTGTGCGCCAGGACTGTCGCCTGCAATCGAGATCAGGCCGTTCTCCCTCACCCCGGCCCTCTCCCGCTGGGCGAGGGGGAGCTGTCCGGCGGACCCGGCCAGCCTCGGCGGCGTCCTCGCTTACAGCGGCAGCGTCAGCAACGCGGGCAACGTCACGCTCACCAACGTGGTGGTGACCAATGACCGCACGGGTGCCACTCCTGTGTTCACGGTCGCCACGCTGGTCCCTGGCGCGTCGGCAGACTTCACCGGCGGCTATACCGTGCCCGCCAACAGCGGTTGTGCCATCACTTCCACGTTGACCGGCAGCGGCGCTGATCGATGCACCGGCCTCCGAGTCACCGCGAGTGCGTCCTCGACCTGTCCGCTGCTGACGTCGCCGGCCATCGAAGTGACCCAAACTTGTCCCCTCACGCCGGTGGCGCAAGGCGGCATCCTGACCTACAGCGGCAGTGTCCGCAATGCCGGCAACATCACCTTGACCAATATCGTCGTGACCCATGACCGCAGCGGGGCCACGCCGATCTTGACTGTCGCCTCGTTGGCCCCCGGCGCCTCCGCCCATTTCACGGGCAGTTACAGCGCGCCCGCGAGTGGTGACGCGACGAGCACCTCGAGCGTGAGCGCGACGAGCCTTTGCGGTGTCGCGGTGATCAACACGGCGAGTTTGACTTGTGCGATCGTCACCTTGTCCGGAATCGCGGTGACCAAACTCTGCCCGCCACTGCCAGTCGCGCCGGGAGGAACCTTGGTGTTCACGGGCACCGTCACCAATACGGGCAATGTCACGCTGACCAACGTCTTCGTGGTGAACAGCCAACCGGCTCCGAACACACCGGTCTTGGGACCGATCACACTCGCTCCCGGCGCGGGCACCAGCTTCACGGGCAGCTACCTCGCCACCGGCGGTTCCAACCCGACGACCAACTCGACCATTGTGACCAACAGCAGCGGCACCATCAGACGAACGTTGTCAGCGTCATGACCCCGAACGACACGAGTCCGCCATTGACCTGCCAAACAAGATTATTATTGTGTCTGAGTCGAATATGAATGCGCGAACTCATTTCATCCCCGTTTGGGTGGGCGTGGCCGGGGCGCTGAACCCGGAGGTTCGGAACTGAAAGCGGAGTCAATGCACTCCGTCATGCACTCCGTCCTGACCATCAATAGCGGTTCGTCGAGCCTTCGATTCGCTCTCTTTAATGTGCTCGAATCGCTCCCACAGATTCTGATCGGAAAGTTCGAGCGCATCGGATTGCTCAACGCCACGCTCTCGTTCACGGACGTCCCCGCGAACAAGAGCGACAAGCGCACGATTGATGCGCCCAACCACGCTGCCTGCGTTCCGCTGCTGGTTGAGTTGTTGCGGAAAAAAACCGGCGTCAGTGCCGCCAGCGCCATCGGCCATCGCGTCGTGCATGGCGGCCCGCGTTATCGCGACCCCCTGCGCGTTGATGCGGCCATGCTTGAGGAACTGCGGCGCATCAGCTCTTTTGCCCCGAACCATCTCCCTGCCACTCTCGCGCTGATGGAAGTCTTCGCCGCGGGGTTTCCCCAGGTGCCGCAGATCGCCTGTTTCGACACAGCGTTTCACCGTGACATGCCGCGTGTTGCCAGGCTGCTTTCCATTCCGCGTCGCTACGAGGCGCAGGGAGTTCAACGCTACGGTTTCCACGGTTTGTCCTATGCTTATCTGATGGAAGAACTCGCGCGCCTCGGCGACCCGGCGGCAACGACTGGCCGCGTGATCCTCGCGCATCTCGGAAACGGCGCAAGCATGGCCGCCGTGCGCGACGGCACAAGCATTGACACCAGCATGGGCTTCACGCCGACGGCCGGATTGCCCATGAGCACCCGCTCTGGCGATCTGGACCCGGGACTGGTCAGCTACCTAGCGCGTACCGAGGAAATGACCGCAACGCAATTTCACCAAATGGTGAACCACGAGTCCGGTCTGCTCGGCATTTCGGAGAGCAGTTCCGACCTGCGAGATTTGCTCGCGCAGGAAGCCGGTGACGTGCGGGCGGCGGAAGCCGTGGCGCTGTTTTGTTATCAGGCGAAAAAGTGGATCGGGTCCTTCGCCGCTGCGCTCGGTGGATTGGACACGCTCGTCTTCGCAGGAGGCGTCGGCGAAAATTCGCCACTCGTCCGCGCGCGCATCTGTGAGGGGCTGAGCTTCCTCGGCCTTGAACTGCACGAGTCGCGCAATGCGGAGACGGCGGGGGTGATTTCCACGGACGCCAGCCGCGCCACGGTTCGCGTCATTCGCACGGACGAAGAACGGATGATTGCGCGCTCGGTGTGCCGCATTCTCGGACTTGGCAGGGCAAGCGAAAAAAGGAATTCCGAGCCTGAGACGAAATAGATCTCTCGGCTGGATTCGTTTTCGGAGGGCGTTGACCTCCATAAAATGATTCGGGACAAATCCAAATAAAGAGGTGGATAGCCACACCTCGCGCTGGTTCCCATTTGCGCTCACCACGCCCGTGGTCTGGCGGGCAGGCTGGCCGTTTGTCCACCGTGGCTGGCGCTCCGTTGTGACGTGTCACTTGAACTTGTTCATGCTGATCGCCATCGGCGCGGGCACGGCGTTCGTCTTTAGCTTCGTGGCAGTGCTCATGCCCGGCCTGTTCCCGCACACCATGCAAACAAGCCGGCATGCCCTGCAAGGAACTCACCGCCAAGCTGCTCGACGACGGCGTGAAACAGTTCGCGGACGCTTTTGCCAAATTGCTAAAGAGCCTGTCTGAAAATTCCGGGCGGCGGTGCCTTTGGCCGCGGCCTGCGCTGGCTCGGCCGGCACAGCCCGCTTGCCCTCGTTAACTCAGCGCGGACTCACGTCCGCGGCTGCAGTTATTGAATTGCTGCGGCTAAACGATGGTCAACTGGACGCTGTTTTCAATGATGCCCACACTGATGGCGTAGCGGGTGAGACCGGCGGTGTCGTGGATGTGGAGCTTCGCCATGAGACGCTGCCGGTGTTTCTCGACCGTTTTGACGCTGATGCCCAGTTCCGCCGCGACCTGTTTGTTGGCCTGGCCCTCGGCAATCAGTTGGAGCACCTCCGCTTCGCGCGAACTCAGGCCGGCCCCTTTGTTCTTCACCAGGCCCCCGCGATCGCACGCTTTCAGGCGAGATTCGTGGTGTTGCCTGGCGATGGTGGGGCTGAAGAAAGTGTTGCCTTTATCGACGGCCCGAATCGCTGCGGACAGAAAGTGGGCGGAGGTCTGTTTGATCAGGTAGCCCGCCGCCCCTAACGCCGTCACTTGCTCGACATAGGCTTCATCGCTGTGCGCGGAGAGAATAAGCACCTTGGTGGCAGGAACGGCCTGGAGAATTTGCCGGGTGGCTTCCAAACCATTGAGCAGCGGCATCGCGATGTCCATCACAACCACGGCGGGACGGAGTTTCTTGGTCAGGGCCACGGCCTGGCGGCCGGTGGCCGCTTCGCCGACGACCTCGATATCGCGCTCGGCCTCCAATAACTTCCACAGGCCCTCGCGGACGATCTCGTGGTCTTCAGCCAGCAGGACGGTGATTCGTTTCATAGGCATTTATAAATGGGTTTCAGCGGTTTCCATCAGCGAGTTTCCAGCTCCTCCCCGCACGGGCCGTTGCGGAACGGAATGTGCGCCTGGATGGTAGTGCCGTGGCCCGGGGCGGATTCCACCGTGAACTGGCCGCCGACCATCTCCACTCGCTCCCGCATGCCGAGCAGGCCCAGACGTTTGCTCTTTTTGGCCTGCAACACCCGTTCCACCTCGAAGGATTTGCCGTTGTCTTTGATTTGCAGGCACACGCCGTCCGGAAGTCTCCGGAGGTTCGCCTCCACCCGGCTGGCGTGCGCATGGCGGGCGACATTGCTCAGGGCTTCCTGGGCGACGCGATAGAGCACCGTGCGCCGGGCGCTGTCCAATTCCTTGATCAGGCCGGAAGTAAAGGCCGTCAGACTCACGCGGATGCCCGTCTTTTTCGTAAAGGTCTTCATGAAGGAAAGCAGGGCGGGAATCAGCCCCAAGTCGTCCAACACGGCCGGGCGCAATTCGAGGGCGAAGCGATGCACGATGTCCACCGACTTTTCCACCAACCTTTGCGTGCGCGAGATGTTGTTAATGAGGTCTTCGGAATTGACCGTGGCCTCCGTTTTCAAGGTCGCCAACTGGACATTGATGCCCGTCAGGATCTGGGCGATGACATCATGCAACTCGCGGCTGATGCGCTTTCGTTCTTCCTCCTGCGCCTGCAGGACTTGACGGGACAGACGCCGCAACTGTTCCTGCATGTGGCGCGACTGCTCCAATAACCGGCTTTGGTGTAGCTCGCTTTTCTTGAGGGATTCCTCCACCACTTGCCGCCGGGCGATCTCCCGCTCCAACTCCCGGTTGGTCACGGCCAGAACCTCCATGCGGCGTTGCGCCTCCTCCGCCCGCTTGAGGGCGGTGATGTCTGAGACCGCCACCCGGCACCATTTCCGCGGATCGCGGAGTGAGATGGCGGGCACGGCGTGAAAGTTGGCCCAGAAGGCTGCATCGTCCGCCTTCAGAAGAGAGGCCTCGCAGACCTGTTTTCCCGGCCCGGCAAAGATTCGTTCCAGGAAGGCCAGGAAGACCGGCTGGCTGACCGGGGCTACAAAATGCGGCAAGCGCCGGTTGATGAGGCGGGACCGTTCCACGCCCAGCAAGGCGGCTCCTGTCAGGTTCACCTCCAGGATCCGGCCCTGTTCATCCAGGGAGAAATAGCCGACGGGGGCGAAATCGTAGAGGTCGGTGTATTTCTCCAGCAGCGTCTCCATCCGGTCCCGGGCTTCCTGGAGCTCGGCGTTCTGCATCTCCAGTTCGACCTGGTGGACCTGCAATTCGTGGAGCAGCCGCTGGGGGTCTGCTGCTGACTTCGGGTCTCCGGCCTCGGACCTCTGATTCTTCCGTCGCTCCCGCAGCCGGGCTTCGGCGCGGCGGCGCAGTTGTGCGGCAACGGCTGAGGGGTTCGGCTTTTTATTCATGGCGCGGTCTTTTACGGGAGTGATCAGTCATCAGTCATCAGTCATCAGTCATCAGTCATCAGTCATCAGTCATCAGT
>CAYIIH010000265.1:0-12597 GCA_964363225.1 uncultured Verrucomicrobiota bacterium
GAAAAACCCTTGCGCAGACAAGCTCAGGTGTTGCGCTACGACTTTGTCAACGGCCTTGGCCATCTTGATCAGCAGGCATTTGACACTTTGACAGCGCCCCTATAACGTCGCGCCGGATCGCCTATGCCTTTTCCCAGCGACAGCCGATCAGTGGTCCCGGCGAGCGCGGCGCAGTTCACCACCACGCACTGGAGCGTGGTGCTGGCCGCCGGAAAAACCTCGTCACCGGATTCCTCCCAGGCGCTGGCCAGTTTGTGCCAGACCTATTGGTATCCCCTCTACGCTTGCGTTCGCCGGTTGGGCCGCAGCCCACACGACGCGCAAGACCTCACGCAGGCTTTCTTCGCCCGGGTGCTGGAGCGCAGTCTGGTCAAAGAGGCCGACCCCGCCCGCGGCCGCTTCCGCTCGTTTCTGCTGACGTCGCTGAAAAACTTTTTGGCTGACGAATGGGACAAGGCCCAAGCGCAGAAGCGCGGCGGCGGCCAGCCTTCCTTCTCCTGGGACGAACCAGGCGCAGAAACCCGCTACGAACTCGAACCAGCGCACGAAAGCAACGCCGAGAAGCTCTTCGAGCGTCGCTGGGCGCTGACTCTGCTCGAACAAGCGCTGAAGCGCCTGGAAGCCGAATACGCGGCCTTGGGCAAGCAACGGCTTTTTGACGAGCTGCATATCGTTTTGCTGGGCGAAAAGGGCTCGTTGACCTACGCCGAAGTCGGCGCGCGGCTGGCCATGACGGAAGGCACGGTGAAAGTGGCGGCGCACCGCTTGCGGCGGCGCTATCGTGAGTTGGTGCGCGCCGAGATTGCCCACACCGTCGCCAGTCCAGGCGAGATCGACGATGAAATCCGCCACTTGTTCGCCGCGCTGGGCGGGTAAGCCGTGCCTGGCCGCAAACTCGCGTTTTCCGGTTTCGTGCTCGTGCTCGTCCTCGTCGTCGTCCTCGAAAACCTAGGGGAAAATCGTGGACGAAAACGAGGACGACGACGCGGATGAAGGTTGGGCGGGCATTTTCGTCCGGCCAACAAGCCGGGAACTCTGTAACCTTTCTTTGCTTTTCCCGTAGCAAGAGGTGAAAGCAAACTTAAAAGACCCGACTATGAATACGACACCCGTCTGCGAGAAATGCGGCGCGCCGCTGCCGGCCGACGCGCCCCGCGGCCTTTGTCCGCGCTGCATGATGCACGCCGCGCTGGAGGCCACCGTCGAAGCCCCGCAGAGCCCGTCCGCTGCCGCGAGTTTTGTCCCGGTGATTCCTGCCGCCGGCCTGCCTGCGCCGGGCGCGAAGCTCCGCTACTTCGGCGACTACGAACTGCTGGAGAAAATTGCCCAAGGCGGCATGGGCGTTGTGTACAAGGCGCGCCAGGTCAGCCTCAACCGCACGGTCGCGGTCAAGATGATTCTCGGCGGCCAACTGGCCGGCGAAGCAGAAATCCAACGCTTCCTGACCGAGGCTGAGGCGGCGGCCAACTTGCAGCATCCGAACATCGTCGCCATCCACGAAGTCGGCCAGCACGAGGAGCAATACTATTTCTCGATGGACTGCGTGGAGGGCAAAAACCTCGGCGACTTCACCCGGGAGAACCCGTTGCCTCCCAACAAAACGGCCTCACTGGTTAAAACCATCGCCGAAGCGGTGCACTACGCGCACCAGCGCGGCACGCTGCACCGCGACCTCAAGCCGCAAAACGTGCTGATGGACGCCAACGGCCAGCCGCACCTCACGGACTTTGGATTGGCCAAACGCCTCGATCGCGACAGCGGCTTGACCCAGAGTGGCGCGGTGCTGGGCAGTCCCAGCTTCATGCCGCCGGAGCAGGCGGCGGGCCGGCATGGCGACGTGGGACCAGCCAGCGATGTCTATTCGCTGGGCGCGATTCTCTACCAACTGCTGACGGGAAAGCCGCCCTTCGCGGCCGCCACGCCGTTGGAGATCATCCGCCAGGTGGTGGAAGCCGACCCGCGCGCGCCATCGAAGCTGAATTCCAGCGTGCCGCCGGACCTGGAGACGATCTGTCTGAAGTGCCTGGAAAAGAAACCCGAACGGCGATATGCGACCGCCTGCGCCCTGGCCGAGGAATTGGGACGTTTCCTGAATCACGAGCCGATTCTGGCCAAACCCGCCAGCTCGCTCCGCAAGGCGTGGAGCTGGTCGCAGCGGCATCCGTGGGCCATGACCGGCGCGGCAGCGCTGCTCATTGTCGGACTGCTGGGCTTTGCCTACGGCTTGTGGCAGGGCCTCGAACATCTCAAATGGCGGCAGGGGGATCAGCGGGCGCTGACCTGGTTCGAAAAAGCTACCACTTCAGAGATTGTTATTCTGATGTCAGTGGAATTTGGACTTTTCATCGCGGCGGTATTGTGCTCCCTTGAAATGCGGCATCGCAGGCGCCGCAACCTGACGCTGCCTGCCTCTTACCTTGTCGTCCACACGCTGGTTGGGCTGCTTCTTTTCGGGGTCGCACTTTTCATCGGAAGCGGCACGATCCGCGACTACGTCTGGTATAACAACTTGTCTATCCTTTCGGGGCGTCTGCTCTTCGCGGCGCTGGTTGCCTGGGCGGGAATTCACCTCATCTCGCAGGCGTTTCTGCAACAGCGAGGTCTTCTGACCGGCTCGGAGCACAAAGGCGTGGAACCTTTTGTCGAAGAGTTTAGGATGAACTACTTCGCCTTCGCCATCACCTTTGGCATAGTTAATCTGCTGTTCTCGGCCGCGGCTTACCTTTGGATTCCGGCCGTGGTTGGCGGGCGTGGGAGAGCGGTATTTGTAGCGTCCCTCATATCGACTCTGCCGTGGTTGCTCGCTGCTTTCCGAATGTCCACGGGGCAGGTCCGTGCCTTCTTTGGCGTTAGTTTCTGTCTCGTCCTGCTGATGGGATGGGCAAAGGACCTGGACACGAAGCATCTCTATACCATTCTGGCAGCAGGACTTATAGGCGGGCTTGTTATGCTCCGGGCAGCCAAGATGCGAAAACTCGGCCCGATGGAGAAGCTCTCAGAAGCTCCGATAAGTGCCTTTAGCGAAGGGCTAACGTGGGACGGTAAAGCATTTCTTCTTACCCTGGTATTGTCTGTGGTTGCCCTGGTGGGCGTGGCTAGGTTGCTATTCTCAGGCCGTGCTGGAGAAATATTCCCAGACCAGTCTGGAGACTTTCTTATTATCGCCGTTATCATCATGTTTTTAACTGCTGTTTTTATGACGTTGCGAGCGTGGAGGCCGCAAGCCCCTGCTGCTGGCTTGTTCCTCTCCATCGGCGCGCTGGGGCTGTTTGTCGTGGTGCCTCTTTTCGGCGGCCTGCTGGAGGGCAACAAGTTGCCGCCAGTGTTCCTGGTGAGCGCGTACGCCGCTGGTTTCGCAGCCGGTTTCGCCCTGATCAAGTTCGGCAAGATTCGGAAGAAGCAGTGAGACAGAAGAGGGTTGCCGAGCACAAAGTGCGCTTCGTTGACCTACGCCGAAGTCGGTGCATCGCTGGCCATGACGGAAGGCACGGTGAAAGTGGCGGCTCAACTTGGCGCGGGCCGAGATAGCCAACACCGTCGCAGGTTCAGACCAAACTGACCAGTGTCCAGGCCGCGGCAAAGGCATAAGGGCGCCATGTGCCCGGCCGGCACCGGAGCAGGAAGGCGAGGAGCGTGGCTGGCAACACTCAGCAAAGAAGAAGCATGGACAAGAACTGGTCCATTTCAAGTCCTACTCTGCCAAAGACTGGCGGCGGAAAGCAAGATTGGACCGGCAGCAACACAGCCAAGGGAGTTAGCCCTTCAGCGGACGAGAAACAGGATCAGAATTCCCAAGCCGATCCGATACCAGCCAAAACCGGAAAAGGTATGCGACTGAATAAAGCGCAACAGCCATTTCACGGAAGCAAAGGCCGTCACGGCTGCCACCGTCGTCCCTAGCAAAACCATTGGCCAGTGGACCGTCTCACCCGCCGGTGCCTGATGCAGCGCGCCGTAAATCTCCAGCACCCCCGCCGAGAGCAGGGTCGGAATGCCCAACAGGAACGAAAATTCCGTCGCGGCTGGCCGGCTGGAACCTAAAGCCAGGGCCATCAAGATGGTTGCGCCAGAGCGGGAAAGTCCGGGGAAAACCACCGCCAGCAATTGCCCTGCGCCCACGGCCAAGGCCACGGGCCAGCCGATCTGGTCGCGCAACGACCTCCCTCGCAGCCAGCGTTCCACCGCCAGAATCAGCACCCCGCCGATCAACGTCGCCCAGGCGATTGGCGCCGGGTTCTTTTCCAGCTTGAAACCGGTTTTCTTCAGAATCACTCCGCCGACGGCTGTAATGAGAAAGGCCGCCGCTAATTTCAGCAAAAACTCCTGCGTTTCTTTCTCCCGCCATTGCGTCAGCCATTGCCCCAATCGCCGGGTGAAAACCAGCAGGACGGCCAGGACCGCTCCGCTTTGGATGACCGCGATAAAGACTTCCGGCTGCCGATGCGGCAGCCAATGCTCCGCCAACAGCATGTGGCCGGTCGAAGAAATCGGCAGGAATTCAGTGATTCCTTCAATCATTCCTAAAATAAGGATCGCGGTCCATTCTGGCATGCCGTGTATAGACGCGAAATCGTTTCGACTGACAAGCGGCAAATGAGAGAACCTCCCTTCCGAGCCAAATTCTCCATGCGTTGATTGAAACAGCCTCCTGTTGTAGCCGCAACCTTCAGGTTGCGCCTGGAGTTTGGGCATTTTCCACCAGCCCATAGGACTCGACAGCTCATCCCCGCATGGTTTACCGACCGCACAATGGCCGCAGTCCAGCCGGCGGCTTCGACGACGCCCTCGGTCCTTGCGGCACACTTCGCAAAGTGTGCCGTAGCCCTTCAATCGTTTCTCAGCCTCCACCCGCTTGCCGCGCCAACTCGCGCCCGAAGGCCCCAGGACAATTGGCCACGGCGGAGACCGTCAGAGCGGGTTGCCGGACCAGAATTGTGAAGATTTGCAGGCACGTGCGGTTGGCGAAGGCGCGGCAGTTGCGCCAAAGGGTGGGGTAAAGAGGAGGCGCGGCGGTCATGGGGCACACTTTGCAAAGTGTGCCGAAGTCGGTCAAGCGCGCTTCAGGACCGACACGACCGACCTCATTCAGGGCGGCTTGGCCTCGTTCGTAGTCGCGAGTCGCGCCTCGGAACACGCGGCACGCCATCGCTGACCCGGAAGCGCGACCATAGACGCGACTCATGCGGAAAGGTGGAAGCTGCCCGTGCGGAGGCCAAAAAGCGCTCGCGAATGGTCAAACTCCGACCGCAACCATTGGTTGCGCTGCATCGACTGCCGCATGGACGCGAGGCAATATGGGAGTGCGCTCTTTCGCTTCAGTCGCACACCGGCGCCACCTGAAGGTTGCAGCTACAACGCGCCGTATTCGTAGTCTAGCCCGACCCAAATTCAGGGGTGTTTCCCTCAATTGCGTGCCACCGCAACAGGCGGGCCGGTCAGCCTGCCTCCTGCCATCGTTGTTATTTCCCAGCCCTGTTTTCCCAACCCAAGCGTAACCGCACCGGTCTCATGCACGTAGAACACCGGAACACCAAGGTCGCTCAGACGTTTCCGGAGCTGACGGCTGCCCCGGGCTGAGGCGGGAAAATCTGAGGTGCAGACGATGATGATCCGGGGTTGAATCGCCTTCAGCAAGGCCACGTTGAGCGGTTCGTCCTGCGCGGGCAGGCCTGCCACCACAATGTCAGAGCGCAAGTCCTTCTCCCGCTCCAGCAGCACTTGCTGGCCGCGCTTGCCCAAGTCCGACAGCAACAACACCCGCGTTCCATGAATCTCACCCGCCAAAACCACGGCGCTATCGTCCGCCTGAGCAAACCGGTCTCCCTCTTCGGGATGCAGCACGGTCCAAGGACCCAAGCGATCGCCGCGCTGGACCTGCTGCCATCGTTGCGGCGATTGCTCCAGCTTCTCAATGATCTGCCGGTAGGCCTGGGACCGGAATCGGGCCGGGCTGGTCACGAACTGCTCCACCGCGAATTGGCCGGCCAGCAATTCCGTTCCGCCCACATGAGCCAAGTCTCCGTGTGTCAGGAGCAGCCGAGGTAACCGGTTCACCCCTTGCGCGTGCAAAAACGGTTTGGCCACGAACTCGGCTCCGGAGGCGTTGCCGCAATCGACCAGCAAATCGTTCCGGCGGCCGGGCGCATCCACAAAGACCACGCCGCTGCCCATGGGAAGAACCGTCAGGCGAACCTGCGTCCTCTCCTTGTGCCAATGCCACAAACCCAACAACCCCAGGAGTGCCATTGTCAGCGCGGCCCAGCGGCGGACATTTGGCCTGAACAACCATCCCGTCAACAAACCGGCCAAGAGGAGATAATACACCGCGAACTGAAGCAGAGTCGGCGGGCGCACATAAAAGTAAGCGCCCGGCAACCGGGCGGCCCATTCGCTGAAGAGCACCATGCAGCGCATCCAAAACCAACCGCTCTGGTTGAACAGCTCCGTGAACGGCGGCGCCCAATGGCCGCAAATCAAACTGCCCAGGCTGGTCATCAAGGCGAGACTGCTCAAGGGGACAACGATCAAGTTCGCCAGCAGACTGACCGGCGTGACCAGGTAAAAATAATACGCGACCAACGGCATTGCCCCGAGCCAGGCCGCCAGCGACGTGGCCAGGCTGGTCGAAAGATAATGGAGAGGCCCATCGAGCCAGCGCCGCCAGCGGGGGCGCAATTCCGGCGGCAGGAACGGGTCGGTTTGCAGCAGCCGCTGCCGCAGTTGATCCAAAGGAGGAAGCATGAGCGCAATGCTCATCACCACTGAAAAGGAAAGTTGAAAACTGGCCTGGAATAGTTGCTGCGGTTCCCAGAGGAGAATGATGAAGCCGGCGGCGGCCAGGGAATTGAGCAAATCACTGGGCCGCTTCAAGGCCCAACCGGCAATGACCACGCTCATCATGATCGTGGAACGAATCGCCGACGATTGCCAGCCCGTGGCCGCGGTGTAGAACCAAATCAAGGGTATCACCACCAACCCGCAGAAGCCGCGCGACAATTGCGCAACCCGCAGCAAGCTGACCAGAATCCCGGCAATCAGCGCTATGTGCAGCCCGCTGATGGCAAAAACATGCAAGGTGCCGGTCCGCATGAACGGCTCGGACACCTCATTGGTGAGCGCCGTTTTCCAGCCCAGGCTCATGGCCCAGAGCAGGCGCACCGCTTCATCCGGCCCGGGGAGGGACCACGCCAGCGTCGCTTGCGCCCAGTTCTGAAAGCGGTCTGCCCACGGCGGAGCAACGGACGAATGCAAGGTCCGGACGATCTGCCAATCGTTGGTCGATTCCACCTGAAGCTGGCGGTAAATTCCCTGCCACTGCAAATAGGCGCGGTAATCAAAGAGGCCTTCCGCCGCGGGACCTTTTGGCCGGCGGAGCAAACCCGTGACTTCGATGGATTGCCCGGCAAAGAATTCCGGGCCGAGAATGCCTGGCATGCTGGCCGCTACCCGGCCAAAGGCCGGCTGCCATTGCTGGTTGCGCCCCAGCGCGGTGACTTCGATGCGCGCGAGGGAGCGATGCTCCTCGCCTTCGCCGCGCTCGAAGATGCGATAAGCTGGTGTTTCCAAGAGCGTCCCGCGCAGCGTCACGTATTCGACCTCCTCCCCGGCCAGGATCCGCAAGTCGAAAGGCGAGATGATCGCGGTGCGAGCGCTCAGGTTGGTCCAGCCTGTTACGAGCAGCAAAGGCCCTATCAACCAAGTGTGCCACGCGGATTTCGCCAGCGCGGCACCGGCCAGACCTAGAGCCGCTGCAAAGAGCATGGGCAATGGGACAAGCCAAGGGCTGTAACGCCCCAGCACAATGCCGCCGGCATAGAGCAACACCACCATCAGGAGCGGGCGCTTCATCACGCGTCACCACCTTTTTCGCCAACGTCCAACACTCCACAGCAGAACCAGGCCCAGCGCGCTTCCCACGGCGTCCACCAGGACATCCGCGGCCGAGCAGTAGCGCGAGGCCACCAAGCCTTGGTGCAGTTCATCCGTGACCGCATACAAAACCGTCAGGGACAGGACGACGCCCGCTTCCGGCCAGGTCCAGGGACGAGGCCGGTCCTGGCGGCGGGCGCGCCAAAGCAGCAGGGCCAGGATGGCGTACTCGATCAGATGCGCTGCCTTGCGCGTCAGCAGTTGAACTTGTCGAATTGTTTCTGCTGAGATGTCCGGGATCAGCCAGCGCAGCAGAGGCCCAAGGAAACGTGAAGTCCGCTCGCTGGAAAGCAGGTCCGAGGACCCGAAGAAAATGAGCAGCATCCAGGCGATGACCGGCAGCCAATACTTGATGAACGTGCGACTTCCCAACACCCGCCGATGAAAGCAAGGCTGTTTTGGAGAATGCAATCCAATTCGATTGCTAAAACGGCAATTCTCTGGCATGCAGTAGCCCTCTTTTATGAGAAACTTTGTCGTCCGTTTGATTTTGGTTGGTCTGGTTTTGTCCGCGGTTTGCCGGAAAAGCCCGGCGGCATCGCCCCCGGTGCCGGAAGTTCTGGTGCGTTTTCATTTTGTGGGGGCGGAGCAACTGAACGCGAACACCAATCTGGCCACGCTCAAGGGAATATGGTCTTTGCCGCCGACCGTCGAACTGCGCGGGAAAGCCCTGCAAAAGCTCTCGGCCTTTGCCGGCGAGCTTCTGACCAATCGAATGGGGCTGACAAATCCGCTCGGAGCCGCCCGCTTGATCAATCCGCTGCTCGAAGACCTGCTCCAAGCGGAAACGCACCTGGAAATCCGCCGTTCATCCCATGAAGCCGCGGAATGGACCCTGGCGCTGCAATTGCAGCAGGAGCGGGCGCAACTGTGGCAGAACAACCTCTCGAACTTGATGGCGCTCTGCCAGGCCGGCACCCCCATCCAAACCACTTTGGACGGCTTTTCCGGCTGGGAGGCCAAGCTGCCTCGGGAAACCAATGTCCTGCGCTGCCTTCGCCTGGGTCAATGGACTTTGTTGGTTTTTGGCCCAGAGCGCCTGCGGACGAATTACGGCGTCTTTCCGGAATTGAAAACCAAAGGCCGCCCGCTTCCTTTGGCCAAAGATTATTTCCTGGAGGCCGAAGCAGATTTTCCGAGGCTGGCCCAAGGGCTGCCTGCCTCTCCAGCCACGGAGTGGCCGCAAACGCATTTGCTGCTGAGCGCCAAAGGCGATCACTTGCGCTCCGAAATGAAGCTGCGCTTTGCCAAAAAAGGTAATTGGCCCCTGGAAAAGTGGCAGATTCCGACCAACACCATCCGCGATCCCCTGGTCAGTTTCACCGCCGGACAAGGCGTCGGACCTTGGCTGAGCCAACTAGAGCTGTTGAAGCCATTGGAGCTGAATCCGGCGCCAAACCAGTTTTTCGCCTGGGCGCAAGCCTACAGCGCATTTCACGTTTATGGAGCCATGCCGGTGTCCGACGCGACCAGTGTCTTGAATCATTTCACCAAGGTTCTCTTGCCGAAGATCAACACCAATCTGCAGGAGCGCGCCGTGGGAGAACTGGTCCGACTCACCAACCAACCGGGCGTCTTCTGGCGCGGGCTGCCGATCATCGTGCCTTTCGTGCATCCGTCTCCTGAACCGGGAGGCCATTTCATTTACGGCGGCATTTTCCCGGCTCCGGTGGGAACGAATCTGCCTCCGCCCGAGTTGTTCGCCGAGTTTGCCAGCCGCACGAATTTGCTCTATTACGACTGGGAGATTACCCAGGCCCGCCTGGCGCAATTGCGTCCGTTGTTCAAGCTGCTTTCCATCGTGACCAGCAAGCCGTTCCAAAACACCAACTCGCTCGCTGAAAAATGGCTGGGCGAGATTGAACCGAGCTTGGGCAATACCACCACCGAAATCTCTGTCACCTCGCCCCAGGAATTGACCTTGGTCCGCAAATCGCATCTTGGCCTGACCGGAGTCGAGTTGATCGCTCTGGCCCATTGGGCGGAAAGCCCGGATTTCCCGCGTTTGAATTTCGATATTTCATTCGGCCCGAAAAGAGATTTGCCCAAGGCCACGGCCAAGGAAAAAAAGTGATGCCTTCCCTGCTGAAACTCGGCGTCAATATTGATCATGTGGCGACCCTGCGCGAAGCCCGGTATCATGGCAGGGAGCGCGGAGAACCCGATCCCATCGAAGCCGCGCTCATCTGCGAAGCCGCCGGCGCGCATGGCATCACCGCTCACCTCCGCGAAGACCGCCGCCACATTCAAGACCGCGACGTCTGGAAATTGCGCGAAGTCATCCAGACCCGGTTGAACCTGGAAATGGCCAACTCACCGGAAATCCTGGCCATCGCTTTGCGGCTCAAGCCCGACGTTGTCTGCCTGGTTCCAGAACGCCGGCAGGAAGTCACGACCGAAGGCGGTTTGGATGTGGCCAAGCAATGGCCGGCCTTGGCCGATACGCGTCAAAAACTCAATGAGGCTGGCATCGAGGTCAGCCTCTTCATTGAGCCTGATCCCCAACAGGTCGAGGCGGCAGCGAAGGTGGGCAGCCAGTTCATCGAGCTGCATACCGGCGCTTTTGCGGAACATTTCAATCGCAAACGTGATCGAATGGCTGAAACCGAGCGTCTCGTGAACGCGGCCCAGCAAGCCCATGATCTGGGAATTCGCGTCAATGCCGGCCACGGGCTCAATTATCAGAATCTCTCGGCGCTCCTCCAGGTTCCGCATCTCGTCGAGCTGAACATCGGCCACAGCATTGTCAGCCGTTCCCTTACGGTCGGCCTCGGCATGGCCGTTAAGGAAATGCTCCTGCTGATGCAAGACTACTCTGGATAACTCCGTCTGGTTTCCGATCCCCGACGCTCGCGTCCCGAAGCCTCAAACCTCAACCTGCCAACGTTCAACTTTGTTTTCAGCGGCATGATCCTAAGAACGGAAGTTGATGAACCACAGAGATCACAAAGAGCACAGAGAGAGCCGTTTACAAACGGTCTTGAGCACACCCGATGGGTGACAACGTTGACACGTGCAATTCATTGATTCTATGCGATCTATGCGTTCTTTTGTGGTTAAACTGCTTTTTCCAGAATGATCCTCGGCGTTGGCATCGATCTGATTGAAGTGGCGCGGATTCGCGCTTCCTTCGAGAAATTCGGGGAGCGCTTCCTGCAACGCATCCTGCGGCCCGATGAAATCGCTTATTGTCTGCTGCACAAGAATCCGGCTCCGCACTTGGCCGCTCGATTCGCCGCCAAGGAAGCCATTTCCAAAGCGTTCGGCACCGGCATCGGCGCGGAATTAGGCTGGCAGGACATGGAAATCGTCCGCCAAGAATCGGGCGAACCCGTGGTGCTGCTCCACGCCAGAGGATTAAGACTGCTCCAGGAACGTCGCGGCTCAAGAGTCCACATCAGCTTGAGCCACACCGAGCAGCACGCCACGGCGGTGGCTATCCTGGAGGGAGCTTGAATAGGAAGCTGAGGCGGTCCGGCTGAATTGCCCCTTCAAGAGGTGACCCTCCAATCGGACTGGGCGCTGCGAGCCGCCGAAGACTGGCAGCGCCAACTCCGGTGCATCCACGAGTTGTTGATCGTGGGTTTCAGCCCGCTTCAGCTTCCAAGCTCTCCGGTGAGTTCCGCATTCGGTGACCTTTTCAGTCGTGAGCGCGGTGAAGCGGACTGATTCCAAGTTGCTTTCAAGTTGAGTGGAATCGCCCTCACCCGTCCTTCGGACACCCTCTCCCACCCTGCTTCGCCAAAGCGCTTCGCGGCGGCGAGTCGGATGGGAGAGGGATGGGAGAGGGCAAGTTAGTCTCAAATTGATCGCACATTGGAATAACGTCCGCGCTCCGTTCGCCGTGAACTCAAGGCCCTGGCTGTTTTGCGTGTTCATTTTTTCTCTCTCATGGGCGACGGCTGCCTCTGGGATTGCGCTTCACGGCACGACGAGCCGATAGAACCGCTGCGGCCCACCGCCTGCGTCAACATCCGTGGCCTGCAACGTGCCGGTGAGATTCGTAACCGTGCCGAGCCGTTGCCACGTGGTGAGATTGCTTGAACCTTCGATCGCGTAGGTGAAACCCTTCCAGCCTCGCACCTTGAGTTCCACCATCCCGTTCAGCACCTTCACGGTCGGTTCCAGCCTCGGTGGCTCCTGGAGGATGAGCGTTTGATTGGCCGGCACATTCGCCAGTTCCTGGACCTGGCCGGATGGCCATTCGATCCGCAACGTCTCGACGCGCGAGGCATCGCCGAGGCCGAAGTTGGGACGGATGTCGTTTTGAGAAAAGGAACCGTCCCCGCCCGAAATCTCCCGCATCTGCCAGAAGCTCGTTCCGTTGATGGTCGCTTTGACGCGGACTTTCGCCCCGATCGCGGAACGATTGGAGACGGTGCCGATGAGCTTCAGCTTGAGCCAGGCGTTTGAGTTGCCGTCGTTCCGATAAAGGAAATCGCGCTGCCGTCCCGTGTGACCGCCATTGGCCACAAACAGGTCCATGAAGCCGTCGTTGTTGTAGTCACCCCAAATACAACTGGCGGAAGTCGCCACGTCGTTGACTGGACTGCCGGTGGTGACTTGTGTGAAGCTGCCATCGCCGTTGTTGTGGTAGAGGAGATTTTTTCGGCCCGATTCGCCGCCGCTGGTGGACAGACCGGGGTTGGCGACGTAAAGATCGAGCCA
>CAYIIH010000266.1:0-12591 GCA_964363225.1 uncultured Verrucomicrobiota bacterium
GATGCCCACAACCCTGAGCCACGCCGCCTGGGCAATTAAAATGAGAACTGCTGATCTGCAGCCGGGCCGCAATCATCCACTGCACCGTCACCTGCCTGCCGCCTGCCTGTCGGCAGACAGGGCAGGCAGGTCGTCGTCTCCTCGCGCCAGCACGCCGCCAAGCTCACTTTGGTTAGACCACCCTGAGCTCGCTTCTCCAGTTCCCGCTCCGCCCAGTGGCGCCGCTTGAACCCCTCGCGCACGATCCGTTCAGCCTGCGAAAACTTTCATGAATGGTGGGACGAAGCGGTGGGACGACACTTGAAGCGCCACCCCGACGACCGCGCATGGAATTTGGTCGTGCCGTTTCCTTCCAGCCATCCGGGCATGAGTGCCGGCGATTTCCTGCGGGCGATTTCCTCGACAGGGAGGTGTCTTCCTGTTAAGGGTGGCCAAGTCAGACACGATCCATGAGCCAAAGTCCCATGCTTGAACAGTCCCACAAACAGGTCCGCGCCACCGGCATCACTCCAGGCAGCCTTGGCAAGACACCCTGGATGCCTGCCCGCACGGGCGGGTCTTGCCACCGGCGAATCCTTCTTCTGATTTTGACCCTGATTGCCACGGCAGATGCCATGACGGCGGAGCGAACCTTCTACGACTGGCGGCGTGCGACGTGGCCAGGTCTGGCGGCGCTCGATCCGGCCCTCAGCGGGCCGCAGGCCGATGCCGATGACGATGGCCTGCCGAATCTGTTCGAGTTTGCTTTTGGACGTCATGCGGAGCGTGCTGACTCGGAAGGCGCACTGACCTTGGGCCGGACGCGGGAGGGAGGGAGCGAGTTCCTCACCGTGGGCCTGTGGTTCGATAAAGCCGCCGCGGATGTGCGCGTGGGCGGCGAGGTGGCCTCCAGACTGGACAACCTTGTCACCTGGACTGCTGCGGGCGTGGATTGGCGAACCAACGCCGAAACTTCCACGCAGCGCCAGATTGAGGGGCGGATCGCTATGGACACGCCGCAGAAGTTTGTGCGGCTGCGCGCTGAATTGACCGACCCTCCACCGGTCGCGCCAGTGTACACCTGGCGCGAGGCGGAGACTTACTCCTCGAGCAGCGGCGCGGGACCGGAGTCGAACGCCGCGCTTTCGGGCGGCCAATGGATTTGGGTGGGCAACGTCACGGCAGGCCAGACGCGCTTCGTTCAGTATAGCAGCTTCAGCGTCCCTCAGACTGGTCCCTGCCAGTTTTACGTCCGCAAGTTCTGGAAGCACGGTCCATTTCGCTGGCGATTTGACAGCCAGCCATGGCAGAGCGTCGGCTCCGATGTCGCCCTGCTGGACGAGGCGGCGGTGGGCGTCAACGTTGTGAACTGGGTCCACGCCGGCGAAGCCACGCTCACTGCCGGGAGTCACACTCTGCGAATCGAACTGCTCGAAACCTCCGGCGCGGCCGCCTTCGACGCTTTTCTCCTGACCAAGACGCCTTTCGTCGCGCGCGGAAAGCTCAAGCCGGAGCAGAAGTACAACGTCAGTGTGCCGGGCTGGAGCGGCTTTGAACCCGATCTCGATCCGTTCCGCTACAGTCCCATCGACCTGCGCGTTTTGAACGAGGCTTATGCAGGCGAGCACGGCTTCATCCAGGCGCGCGGCGAGGAATTTGTTCATGGGCAAAGCGGCCAGCCGGTGCGCTTCTGGGCGGTCAACATCGGCCCGGACATGGTGCGGTTGGACAAAGCTTCGTTCGACCATTTCGCGCGCTCCCTCGCCAAGCGTGGAGTGAACCTGGTCCGCTTGCACGGCGCCTTTTACGAGACGGAAGGCGCGAACTTTGGGCAAGTGGACGCTGCCCAGATGGAGAGGCTTTTTTACGCCATCGCGGCGCTGAAACGAGAGGGCATTTACTCGGCGCTTTCGATCTACTTTCCGCTCTGGGTGCGGCTCAGCGGCGCCGCCGGTTATCCCGGTTACGACAGCCTGGCCAACAAGAATCCCTTCGCGTTGCTTTACTTCAATCCGAAATTCCAGGCGACCTACCGTGGTTGGTGGGACCGGCTGCTCACCACGACCAACAGCCAGACGGGATTGATGTTGCGCGACGATCCCGCCGTGGCTGCCCTCGAAATGGTGAACGAGGACTCCTACCTCTTTTGGACCTTCAATCCTTACGCCAGTCCGTCGAACCTGCCCAATGAGGAATTGGCCGCTCTCGAAACCGCATTTGGCGCCTGGCTCACCAACAAGTACGGCTCCCTTTCGAGCGCGCGCACGGCCTGGGGCGGTACGACCCATCCGCGCGACAATTTCACGGCGGGCCGTGTGGCGTTTCGAGACCTCTGGACCCTTTTCAACTCCAAGACGCGCCGCGACCAGGACACGGCGACTTTCCTCACCTGGCACCAGAAAAAGTTCTACGAGGAAACCTACGCCTACTTGAAGGAAACGCTGAAGTTCAAAGGCTGCGTGACCGCGTCGAACTGGACCACGGCCGACGCGCGCACGCTCGGCCCGCTGGACAAGTACGCGAATACGGTGGGCGATTTCATGGACCGCCACGGCTACTTCGAGCCGCAGCACACCGGCCCGGGCGCGTCGTATTCCATCGCCGCCGGGCAGCAGTATGACGACCGCTGTGCGTTGTTTTTTTCGGCCCAGCAAGCCGGCGGGCCGCCCAGTTTCAGCCTGCCCATCATGGATGTGATTTATGACGGCCGGCCGTCCACCATCAGCGAAATCAATTGGCCAATGCCCAATCGCTTTCGCGCCGACGTGCCGCTGCTCTCGGCGGCTTATGGCCTGCTCCAAGGCACGGACGGCTTCTTCTTCTTTGCCGCGGGCGCGCCGGCCTGGTCGCAGGTCCACACCAAGTTCCCGGTGCAGACGCCGGTGCTGTTCGGTCAGTTCCCGGCGGCGGCCCTTATCTTTCGGCTGGGGTTGGTGCGCCCGGCCGAACCGGTCGTGGACGTGCCCCTCAAGCTCGCCGACCTTTACGCTCTGAAAGGCGCGCCCGTCTCGCAACCGCAAAACTTCGACGCGTTGCGCGCGCAGGACATCCCGCCGGGAGGCACCATTACGAACGCCGGCAGCACCGACCCGCTCGCCTTTCTGGTCGGCAAGGTCGGGCTGAGGTTCTCCGAGACGGGCGGCCCGGCGCAAATTCTTGAACTCTCGCAACACATTGATCGCACCAACCGAATGGCGCGGAGCATCACGGGCGAACTCAAATGGGACTGGGGCCGCGGGCTGGTGACGATCAACACGCCACGGACGCAGGGAGCGCTGGGGTTCCTCCAAGCGGCCGGCGCCGTCGAATTGGCGGATGTGCGCATTCAAGGCAGCTTCGAGTACGGCGCCGTGGTCTGCGTGGCGCTGGATCAGAAACCGCTCGCGGAATCGCGCCGGATACTGGTTCAAGTCATGAGCGAGGACCGCAACAATGGCTGGCAAACGAGC
Source organism: uncultured Verrucomicrobiota bacterium (assembly GCA_964363225.1). Lineage (GTDB taxonomy): Bacteria > Verrucomicrobiota > Verrucomicrobiia > Limisphaerales > CAYIIH01 > CAYIIH01. The sequence goes on from CAYIIH010000266.1 coordinate 3,429, forward strand.
GCAGAAACGGGCCTGCGCACGATCCAAAGCGTGGGCGGCCCGCCCATCGTGGTCCGCAATTTTTCCGGCACTGTGACCTTCAAGCGTGGCGATGCCGCCGGCCTCAAGCACACTGCGCTCGATCTGATTGGGTATGAGACCGGCAGCTCCGCGAGCGGCGGCGACCTCAGCCTTGGTCCGGCCACGCTCTACTATTTGGTGGAACGCTAGCGGCGCGATCAGGGCTGTTCTTAACCTGAGACGTGCGTGGGTTGTCCTTGGGCTTCGGGGACGGTAAGTGCTTTCATGGCGGCAGCTTAACCTTGGACCAAAGATCAAACAAGCCTTGAACCGCGAATTTGAACCGCGAATTCTCAAAGGGCCCAAATGACCGCGTATCGCAAGACGGCCTGGGACAGCAGTTCATTTTGGGAACAATTGGCTGCCGGTTGGGACCGCGATGTGAGTTTGGCCGGATGAGCTGCTGAGGGGGCTCGAAGGTTTTTCATTCGGTACCAGACTCATCGTGCGCTTGGCTGTATCTAGGTTCCAGATGCCGACCGAATCGATCATCCCTGGCGGGACTCGGCTCGTCGGGCGCATTACCGCGCCGATGAATCGGTGGGCTATTCTCTTTCGCCCTGCCAGGTCTTCCACTTCCCGCGTTCTGCACATTCTTTTGGATGTTAGTCGGTCGTCGCATCATCCTCCGGCTGACGCACCCTGTTTCTCCAGAGCTTACCCGCCCAGGCCCAGGCGCCAAGCATCAAAGCGGCCGCAGCAAGCGCACAAAGGCCGCCACTATTCAGGAGCTCGTCTTTCCTGTGGTGGCCTTCGATATACAACCCATTGCTTACCAGCAACCACGCCGGAAACACCAGGCCGAAGGCCGCCTGGCCGGCCGCGAGCCAGTAACTCCGCTTGGCGGTCAAAAGGCTCACGGGCGTAGAAAGGTAAGACAGTGCCCACAGGATCCACAGGATGGCGAGAGGCGAATGAGAGAAAGAGAAGGGGGATAAGACGGCCAAGAGAAACACGACCCAGCCGCGCATAATACCGAAGATTTCGGCACCGTAGGCGACTGGCAGGAACAACGACGCCACGAAGAGGGACAGAGACGCCGCCACCATGGCCATGACGGCGAACCGGCGCGGCTTCGTGTACTGCGGCGCCGTCAAACCAGTCAAACAACCCGATGCGTCCAACATGAGGCCGAGCCGGCGTGGCTTCGTGGACTGCGGCAGTTTTTTCATAGCTCAATCATTATCCGAAAGCCAACACTCAAACGGAGTCAACCAAGACTCACGCCGAATCTCAACGGAGTACTACTCCCATTGCCGCCGCCGAGCAAGCGCCCAATATACCCGCAAAACATGCTCATGCTGCCCTCGCGCGCAAATCAGGTTTCGGACAGCCGGACGGACCAGTCCCGGAGGGACGTCAGACAATAGCCCAGCGTTTCAACGCTGGGTTCGCGGTCGTCCAGAGTCGAGTCCCGTCAGGGACGGCAGAGATCCGGTGAGCGGCAAAAGCGGCGGCTCTATCGTCCCTGGCGGGACTTGATCCCTCTTCCCGTCCGTCCCACCGATGAATCGGCGGGCTACTCCCAGGTTTTCACGATTCGAGCTTGGCAAGCGGCGTCATTCAGGTAACGTCGCGCCCAACTTATCATGAATTTTAGGCGCTTTATTGCACCGTGGCTGTTCCATGCCATGGTCCTCTTGTTTCTCCCCTGTCTCCACGCCGCAGAACTGTTCCCGACCGGATCGGATTGGAACTACTACAAAGGGCAAGCCGAGGCTTCCTCGCCGGATGCGGCCGCCTGGCGGGAGCCCAGTTTCGAGGCCGCCAACTGGTTGACGGGGCCAACGCCCTTGTTCTACGGCAAACCGCTGACCGGCAGCGAGTTGGCCGACATGCGCGGCGGTTACAGCAGCGTCTTTCTGCGTCGAACATTTCTGATTTCCACCGCGGCCGAGGTGAGCGAACTGAGGCTGGGCACCCTGAGCGACGATGGTTTTATCGCCTGGATCAATGGCCGCGAGGTGGCTCGTTTCAACGTGCCGGAAGGGCCTCTTCCCTTTAACGCAACGGCTTTGGATGAAGCCGCCGAACCCGTCGCTTTCGAGACCTCCGTGATCACAAACGCGTACGAGCTTCTCCTTCCCGGCGCCAATACCCTCGCTGTGCAGGCCTTCAATGCCTCCCTGACGGACGACAGCGATTTCGTCATTGACGCGTCGGTGACATCGGTGGTCGATAATGAACCGCCGATATTGGAAGAGCTGATTCCTGCGCCGGGGAGCACACTGCGCGAACTGTTTACCGTGGAGGTCCATTTCAGCGAAGCCGTCCAGCGAGTGGAGGCCTCGGACCTGCTCATCAACGGTGTGGCGGCGACCAATGTCACCGAAGTCGAGTTGGGGAAGTTCGTGTTCAGTTTCCCCCAACCTTCAGACGGTCCCGTCTCCGTGGCGTGGCGGGCGGATCACGGCATTACCGATCGCTCCGGTCTGCGGCACGCCTTCAGCGGCGGCGCCTGGACTTACACGCTGGAATCCCTGACCCCGGCGCCGGGCGTTTTAGTCTCCGAATTCATGGCCGACAACAGCCGGACGCTGAATGACGAGAACGGTGACAGCTCGGATTGGATTGAGATTTTTAACTCCGGCGAAACGGCGGCGAGCTTGGACGGCTGGTTTCTAACCGACACCACGAACAATCTGGCCAAGTGGCGCTTCCCGGACATCACGATTCCAGCCAAGGGCTACCTGCTTGTTTTCGCGTCGGAGAAGAACAGAACCAATGTGACCGGACGTTTGCACACGAACTTCAAGCTGGCCACCGAAGGCGAATACCTCGCCCTGGTTTCACCGGCGACCAACGTTATTTCCGCGTTTGCGCCGGCGTATCCGAAACAATTCACCGATGTTTCCTATGGCCGTGTGCCGGGCACGCCCGAGACCGTGGGATTCTTCATCAAAGCCACGCCCGGCCTGCCCAATTCTGCCAGAGGGCCTGGTTTTGCGCCGGAAGTGGAATTCTCCAGCCCCAGCGGCACGTTCAGGACGGTGTTCAATCTCACGCTTTCCACCGGTTCATCCAACCTGTTGATCCATTACACGCTGGACGGCAATGTGCCGACCAATTCTTCGCCGGCTTATGTCGCGCCGATTCGCATCACCAACAGCATGCAGGTCCGGGCCCGGGCTTACCAGGACGGCTTGCTCCCCGGACCGCCGCACAGCGAGACCTATTTGATGTTAAGCAACAACCTGGTCAACTTCACCTCCACCTTGCCGGTCCTCGTCATTCACAGTCTGGGTAAAGGCGCGCCCACCTCCAGCCGGCAGAACTTCGCCCACCTCTCGCTTTTCGAGCCGGTCAATGGCTGGACATCGCTGACGAATCCGCCGACGTTGACGACGCGTTCCGGCATCAAGATTCGCGGTTCCAGCACCGAGGGGATCGCCAAATCGAGCTTTGCCGTCGAGTTTTGGAACGAGTTTAACCAAGACGAAGAACGGCCGATCCTGGGCCTGCCGGCGGACTCGGATTGGGTGCTGTATGCGCCGAACCAATTCGAGCCGGTGCTGATTCACAACCCGTTTATTCACCAGTTGAGCCGTGACATGGGACGCTACTCGCCGCGCACGCGGTTTGTGGAGGTCTATTTAAACAGGGGCACCGGCCAGGTGGCGTCGAACCATTACAGCGGGATTTATGTCCTGGAAGAAAAAATCAGCATCGGCAAAAACCGGGTGGACATCGACAAGCTCGAACCCGAGCATCTCAAGCCGCCGGAGGTGACGGGCGGTTACCTGCTGAAAATCGACCGGCTGGACCCGGGTGACGGCGGCTTCCTAGGCATGGCGTATGTGGACCCCAAAGAGCCTGAGATTGAGTTGGCGCAGCGTGATCCGCAAGAACAGTACATCAAGAATTACTTCAACGCTTTCAGCAAGGCGCTTTCCAGCACGAACTGGCGCGACACGAACCTCGGTTATCCCGCTTACATTGATGTCGATGCCTGGATTGAATTCCATGTCCTGGAAGTTTTGAGCGGCAGCGTGGACGCGCTCGTTCTCAGCACCTATTTTCACAAACCGCGCAACGGCAAGATCGTTTTCGGCCCGCACTGGGACTTCGACCGCGCCTTGGGGTCAACCGACGGCCGTGACAGCAATCCACGCGTCTGGAATACCGGACCGTTTTTTAGCGGCATGTGGTGGCCCAAGCTTTTTAGCGATAAAGATTTCTGGCAAAAATGGGTGGACCGCTGGCAGGATTTGCGCCGCACCCACTTCGCACTAACCAACCTGCATTCTTTGATCGATCGCCAAACGGGCGAACTCCGCGAGGCTCAACCGCGGGAAAAGAAGAAATGGAACATCTCGCTGCGCGGCGGCGGCACCTACCAGGGCGAGATCAACCTGATGAAAAACTGGCTCTCCAACCGCATGGACTTCATCGACAAGCAACTGACTCAGCCGCCTCGGCTCAGCGCAACAGGAGGCCCCGTTGCGCCCGGTTTCATTTTTTCATTATCCGGTCCCGTGGGCGCTTCGATCTATTACACCCTGGAGGGTTCCGATCCGCGTCTTTCCCAAGGCAACGTTTCGCCGAAAGCCACCCTTTACAGCGGCCCGGTCCAGGTACAAACCAACGTGCGTGTCGTGGCCCGCGCCCAAAACTTGAACCAGAAACAGTCTGGCGGGCCGCCGGCTTCGACGCCGTGGTCTGCTCCTGTGGCCGCGACATTCTTTGTCAGCACGCCGCCGCTGCAAATCACGGAAATCATGTTTCATCCCGCGCCGCCTCCAGCGGGGAGCACCAACAGCGCGTCTGATTTCGAATTCATCGAGCTGAAAAACGCGGGCAGCGCGCCGCTGAATCTGGCTGGCATTGCTTTCACCAACGGCATTACTTTCACCTTCACGCAATCGAGTGCGATCACCAACCTGGCGCCAGGCGAACGTCTGCTCTTGGTTAGGAACCGGGCCGCGTTTTTGTCCCGCTATCCAGGGGCGACCAACATCGCGGGCGAGTTTGGCGGCAGCCTGGCCAACAGCGGCAACCGGCTGGCGCTGGTGGGACCGTTGCTCGAACCCATTTTCGATTTTGCCTATCAGGACACTTGGGCCAGGCTGGCCGACGGCTTCGGCTTTTCGCTCGTGCTGGCGGATGAAACCACACCCGCCGGCCAGCTTGGCGACTCCGCGCGCTGGCGATTGAGCGCGCGCTTGGGCGGTTCGCCCGGACAAGCAGATGCAGCGCCGGCTTTCCTCCCGCCGGTGCTCATCACCGAGGCGCTGACGCACACGGACCCACCCCAACTCGATGCCATCGAGCTGTTCAATCCGACGAGCAACCGCGTGGACCTGGGCGGCTGGTTCCTGACCGACGATTTCCGTGCGCCGAAGAAATTCCGCATTCCCGAAGGGCGGTGGATTGACGGGCAGAGCTACCTGGTTTTCGACGAGTCGCAATTCCGCACCAACGAAAACGGCTTTTCGCTTAGCTCCCTTGGCGACGAAGTCTATCTCTTTTCCGCCGACGCGCAGGGGAACTTGAACGGTTATGTGCATGGATTCAAGTTCGGCGCTGCGCTCAATGGCGTCAGCTTTGGCCTTTACCGCACCAGCGACGGGCAGGAACATTTTGTGGCCCAGGAAAAAACCAGTCTCGGTCTGCCCAATGCCGGTCCCAGCGTTGGCCCTGTCGTCATCAGCGAAATCATGTATCAGCCGCCGCCGCTCGGCGCCAACAACAACACGAGCGATGAGTTCATTGAGTTGCACAACACTTCCGCGCAGGCCGTGCCGCTCTATGATCCGGCGCACTTGACCAACACCTGGCACGTGCGCGGAGCGGTGGATTTTGACTTTCCTGTTCAGACGGTCTTGCCGCCGAACGGTCACCTGGTTTTGGTTGGCTTCGATCCCGCCTCGGACCCAAGCGCGCTGGCCGCTTTCCAGTCGCGCTATGCCTTGGACTTTGCGGCGGCCATCCTCGGACCGTGGCAAGGCCATCTCAACAATGGCGGCGACGAGATTCGCTTGCTGAAAACCGACGAACCGGAACCGGCCCCTTCTCCGGACGCGGGCTTCGTGCCCTACGTGCTGGCCGAGCAAATCGCCTACTCTGGCCAATCTCCGTGGCCCACGAACACGGCCGGCACCGGGCTGGCCCTGGTCCGCCGCGATGAGCGCGCTTTTGGCGATGACCCGGCCAACTGGCTCGCCACTCCACCCAGTCCCGGCGACGCCGATGCCGACGCCGATGGACTGCCCGACCGCTGGGAAGCGAGCAATGGACTGAACGCGAATTCGGCCCTGGGCAACGAGGGCGCGGCCGGTGATCCCGATGGCGACGGCTTCACCAATGTCCAGGAACTCTTCAGCGGCACGCTGCCCAACAATGCAGAAAGTTTCTTGCGCCTTGAATTTGCGCGCGAAGCCAGCGGCGGATCGAGCCTTTCCTTTGCCACCATTCCGGGCCGCACCTACTCGCTTCTCTACAAGACCAATCTGACTTCCGCCGCGTGGCAATTGTTCCGCAGTTACTCAGCCGCGCCGGCGAGTGGGTTCATCTCGGTCAACGACATCCCGGCCAATCTCACCCGCTATTACCGCCTGCAAGTGCCGTGAAACCTGGTCATGGCGGATCTGCTTCACACCCAGGAGCCGGAGCGCAGCGTTTACGCTGCAGAGGCCACGAGAGCAGAGCGGGCGTTTCTGCAGCCTGAAGGCTGCGTTCCCAAGTGCCGCATCATGGGAAGCGCGGCGTTTACGCCGCTTCAACGTTCGCATTGACCGACGCCTTCAAGTCGGACAGGACGCCCAAGAGCGGTGCCCCACTGAAGCGGCCTGAAGGCCGCGCTCCGAAAAACATGTCGCTGTAATGTTATTCGCGGAGCACGCGCAGTCGGTAAAACCGCGCGCCGTCAAGGCCGAGTTGATTCGTGAAAGCGCCGGTTGGCCGCGTGGGCGGTTCATTTGTCCAGATGGTCATCCACGGCTCATTCGGTTTGCCCAAGTCCAAGCGCTCTTCGAGGAATTGCCGGGCCGCCGTTCCGCCCTCCCAACTGATGACAGCCTGGCCTGATTCGATGTGGATGCTCATGCGCAGATAGGAAGCCGGATCTTTGGGGTCGGTGTCGGCCACATACTCCTCCTTGTTTGTGACTCCGTCCTGATCAAGATCGTCATCCGGACCTTGGGTGAGGCTTTCGAACCTCTCCCTTTCCCAATCATCCAGAAGCCCGTCCATATCCACATCGATACCGCCGGGGACGCTGATCTGGTATGTAACCTCCTCAGACCAAGGCCCTTCGAGCGTGACATCTTTAGCCTGGGCGCGCAGGTGGACCGCATTTGTGAAACCCGCGCCGAGATCATTGGCTGCATGCCAAATCAAGCGATGCGTGACTCCAGTTGGCAGCGCAGACACGCTTCCGTAAATCGATCCATCCACGCTGACAACGGTCGCGTTCGACCAAACCGTGCTCCCGGGCGAAAGGAATTGCAGCGTGGGCAACGACGCATTTCCTTCCGCGTCCCAGATTCGAATATCGACATCCGCCAGGCTGCCCCCCGAATTCGGGTCAGGCAAGATGCGCGTGATCGGTGCGGTTTGCGGCACATCCGGCGCTTTCGGAAGCTCCGCTTGCGGCGCCCAGAACATGACTTTGCACACGCTTTGGTTCGTGGGATCAACCATCAAACCGGCCAAGCCTTCTCCACCCGCAGCCATCTTCACTCCGGCCAGGGCGTGCCAGGCTTTGCCGAAGTAATTCTCCGTGAACACCTGCCGTTGAAGCGGGCTGGACGCGCCGGCGGCTGACCAAGAGTAAATGCCGCCGTTCGGTTCGGCGGTGAAGATGCAGTCAGCGCCGGAGTTCAAGAAGTCCGCTACGGCTAGACCGAAGCTCTGAGCAAGCGCGCCCGATCCAACTGGGATGTTCGTCAGCGTTACGGTCACCACCGTGTTGTTGGAAACCTGATACTCGGCGAAGACAAACATGTCGGGCGCATCCACCATGCCGGAAGCGTTTCGGTCATCAACGGAGCAATAGAATATCTGCGTTGGGTTCAAGGCCCCCGAGCGAGATGGGATTGTTTCTAACTGAAAACCCTTCCAAACAATCCGGTTGGCTGTTGACGGCTCAGGTATGAGCCAACGATTGGTATATGTCATTACTGGGCCAGCAATTTGCCCGATCGCTTTAACAACTCCACCGCCCCAGCCATCCCATGAAGCCACTATCCAACCACCGCCTGACGGGTTTGGAGGGAATTGCACGTTGATGAGCGTTCTCAGTGTTCCACGGCGGCCGCCGTCTTCCGGCCGACCAAACAACACCCAAGGATCAAACCCCAAATCCTGGGGGGCGGTGGTTCCGTCTGCCCAGAGCCGCTGATATCCAATCCCGTCGTTGACCCATACAAAGGACAAACCGATCCACGCATAACCAGGAAAATGTGAAGCTATCCACGAGTTTTCGGCAGCACTCGTGATCATGACGAGATTTCCATGGTAGGTAGATTCGAAGTATTGCTCGGCGGACGACCATTCGGAATAAGACCATCGCTGAGTCGATTGAAGATGCCACTTGCCAGTCTCAGGGTTCAGGATTGCATTGGACGGCAGGATGATTCCGTCTTTGACAGCCTCGAAATCGCCGCCAATTATTTCGATCCCGTTTGTGTCGAGCAGTCGTATGCTGGCGTCCCGAATTATTCGCGAGGGAATTAGCCCATGAGTTGCCAATCCACGATGCGAGCTATTTGTGCTAATCAGCGAGACATTCCAAACGGCATTTGAAAACGTCAGACTCCAAAGCGCCCCGGCCATACCGTTGATTGCAAGGTTGGCCACCAAATCACCACTCTGGCGAATGCCCGCAACAAATGCCGCTTCATTCGTAGAAAACGCGACCACGTTCGACTGCCAAGTTCCACCGTTCCTCGTGAACTCCATCACTTGTCCGCTTCCATTTGTCCCGCGCAATCCGAGATAGATGCCCACACTTGGCCGGTTCGTCGGTTGCCCTACCGTGATGGACGTGATGCCAAACGGCCCAACATCCACCCGCTGCGTTGACCAGCTTGTAGGGCCTTGCGTGAGCACGAGCAGGAAGTTCGTGTTCGTGCCGGGATTGCCGTCCGCGCCGATGACGATT
>CAYIIH010000267.1:0-12540 GCA_964363225.1 uncultured Verrucomicrobiota bacterium
CTCACTTCTTTACTCCACTCCAAAAAACAGGAGTTTTCGGCCAGATACTAATTACCCAAAGCAGCGCCCCGAAGAAAAGGCTCGAAGCCGATTGGATCAAGCGAACCCGAGTGTTTCAGAAGATGCTTCTTTGCCTCCTGTGGTGTCAGGCTGCCAAACGAGGCTTTGGCGACCGATTTTGCGTGGTCCTCCAGGCTCCTCGCCCTGCCGAGGACCGCAGGGCATTTGTCGTTTGGAATCTGCCGACCCTTCAGCTTGTGGCGGCGGCATGCGCTTATCCAAGACTTCTCCGCGGGCTTCCCGTTTGCGAGCTCCGTCGCGAAAGAGGTCAGGAGACTCAAAAAGTCGGCGGCGGCCAGAGCCGTTTCGCCAGCCACGTTCCGACGTTCCGACTCACTTGGGCGAGCGCAGCATCTGGCGACCACGCAATGAACACATCTTCAACGGCCCGCTTGGAGTCGGGATTCAACGCGGCCAGAGTTTGTTCGTATGGAGACAATGACATAGAAACAGAGTGACTGTGCGGAACAGCCGTTCGGTGTGCAAGTGTTGGATGCGCATTTCCTTGACGGCGGCGGCGGCGAGGTTGGGACTGATGCAGCGGCGGGCTGCGAAAGTCTGAAGGACGAAGTTCGAGTTCCGCATTGATCGGGCTTCGGAAAACATCTGGCCTCCATTCGACATTCGCACTTCGAAATTCGCTCGGTCCAGTCGTGCTGGCGGGCGCCAGACCAAGATCGACACCTCACCCTCTCGCCAGTTGAGGTAGAGAGGGAACGGAAAGCGGATTTCACCTCGCCTTCGTGGCTGACGCCGAGGTCGTCGAAGTGGCGCAAGGCCGCGTAGTAGGTCTGGACGGGCTTGTGCGTGGTTTTGAGATCGAGCGAGCGCATGAAGGTTCATTTACCAGACCGTGGAGAATCTGGCGAGCGATTTGAATGTCAAAACGGGGACCGGATCGGATTTCATGTCCCGCTGTCCTCGAATCCACTCCTGAATTTCCTTTCCGTCCATGGATAACCTTTCTGAAGGGTGCCTAAACCTTATCTTCACAGTTAGCAGTTCCAGCAGAGATCTTTTCGGCAGAGATGATTGCGCAAGCGCATTTGGGCTCGGGGGATCGGTGATGAGGGCTTGACGCCTCAGAAAAAGTCTGACGGAATACGCGCTCCCAAATGTCTATTGGCGCATGTTCATGAAAAAAATCACTGGCCTGCTCATCCTGCTTGCCTTTCTCAGCCTGAAGGCAGGCGCGGAAACGCTCACCCTCAACCAAGGCGATCACGTCTGCCTCATTGGCAACGCGCTGGCCGATCGCATGCAGCATCACGGCTGGCTGGAGGCGCTCATCATGGCCAGGTTCCCGAAACATGACCTCGTCTTCCGCAATCTGGCCGTTTCCGGCGATGAAGTCGCCTTCCGCCACCGCTCGGAGAACTTCGGTTCGCCGGACGATTGGCTGACGAAAACCAAAGCGGACGTCATTCTCGCTTTCTTCGGCTTCAACGAGTCCTTCAAAGGGCCAGGCGGCATCGACAAGTTCAAGAAGGACCTGGACAAGTTCCTCAAGGATGCCGCGGCCAAAAACTACAGTGGCAAGGGCGCGCCGCGCCTCGTGCTCTTCTCGCCCATCGCCAACGAAACGCTGGCCGATCCGAACCTCCCGGCCCCGGACGCGAACAACGCCAACCTCCGGATATATGCCGCCGCCATGGTCGAAGTGGCCCAGGCCAACAGCGTACCGTTTGTCGATCTCTTCATGATGTCGCAGCCGCTCTATGCGCAGGCGGCCAGGCAGGGACGCGCGCTAACGTTCAACGGCCTTCATCTGACCGAGGCGGGCGACCAGGCGCTCGCGCCGGAGATTTTCCGGGCGCTGTTCAATGAGACGCCGCCTTCCGGCAACCTCGAAAAACTGCGCGCGGCGGTGCTGGAGAAGAATGCCGAGTGGCATGCCCGCTACCGGACCGTGGACGGCTACAACGTTTATGGCGGCCGTTCGAAGCTGACCTTTCCAAAGGCCGGCAAAGACTCGGAGAAGATTTCCAACTTCGACGTGATGCAGGACGAAATGGCGCAGCGCGATGTGAAGACGGCGAACCGCGACCAGCGTGTCTGGGCCGTGGCCAAGGGCGGCGACCTCAAGGTGGACGATTCGAATCTGCCGCCGGTGCGGACGCTGGAGTCGAACAAGCCTGACATCAAGCCCTATCTGAACGCCGAGGACGCTATCCAACACATGACGGTTGCAAAGGGCTGCAAGGTGACCCTCGTCGCCAGCGAGGAAACATTCCCCGAACTCGTCAGCCCGGTGCAGATGGCCTTCGACACCAAAGGCCGCCTGTGGGTCGCGGCCTGGCCGAGCTACCCGGAGCGCACGCCGACCAGCGCGGTCGGTGACAGCTTGCTTGTGTTCGAAGACGCCAACGGCGACGGCAAGGCCGATAAAGTCACGCATTTCCTCGATGATCTGAACTGCCCGACCGGCTTCCAGTTCTTCAAAGACGGCGTGCTCGTCATGCAGGCGCCCGACTTGTGGTTCGTGCGGGACACCAACGGCGATGGCAAGGCCGATTGGAAAGAGCGTGTGCTCATGGGCATGGACTCCGCCGATTCGCACCACACCGCCAACGCCATGGTGCTGGACCCCGGCGGCGCCACGTATCTGAGCGACGGCGTCTTCCACCGCACCCAGGTCGAGACCGCGGCGGGGCCGGTGCGCAACAACGACGGCTGCATTTACCGCTACGAACCGCTGACCGGAAAGTTCGAGCGCTATGTCTCCTACGGCTTCGCGAATCCGCACGGGCGGGTGTTCGATTACTGGGGCAACGACATCATCACCGATGCGACCGGCAACGAGAACTTCTTCGGGCCCGCCTTCAGCGGCTACCTGGAATATCCGGCCAAGCACGCCGGCATGCAGCAGTTCTGGAAACGGCCCTCGCGTCCCTGTCCGGGCACCGGCATTCTTTCGAGCCGGCATTTCTCCGAGGAGTTTCAAGGGAATTTTCTCAACTGCAACGTCATTGGCTTCCAGGGCATCTTCCGCGTCAAAGTCAGTGAAGAAGGCTCCGGCCTGAAAGGCGAGACGATCGAAGACCTCGTCAAATCCGACGATCCGAACTTTCGTCCGTCGGCGGTGGACGTTGCGCCCGACGGCTCGATCTATTTCCTCGACTGGGCCAAGCCGCTCATCGGCCACATGCAGCACCATATCCGCGACCCGAACCGCGACAAATCCCACGGCCGCATCTACCGCATTACCTACGAGGGCCGGCCGCTGCTCAAGCCGGTCCCGATTGACGGCCAGCCCCTCGAGGCGCTGCTCGACGCGCTCAAGGCACCGGAGGACAACGTGCGCACGCGCGCCAAGATCGAACTGGGCCAGCACGACAACGCGAAGGTCATCGCCGCCGTGAAGAAATGGGCCGCGGCGCTCGACCCGAAAGAAAAGGCCCATGAGCATCATTTGACGGAGGCGCTTTGGGTGCACCAGTGGCACAACGTCGTGGACGAAGCGCTGCTTAAGCGCATGCTCCGGTCGCCTGACTACCATGCCCGCGCGGCGGCCACGCGCGTCCTCTGCTACTGGCGCGACCGCGTCAACGATCCGCTCGCCTTGCTCAAAGTCCAGGTGAACGACGAGCATCCGCGCGTTCGCCTCGAAGCGGTACGCGCCTGCAGCTTCTTCAAGACCAGCCAGGCGGCGGAAGTTGCCCTCGAAGTGCTCGACAAGGAAGCCGATCCGACCAAGCCGGATTACTACATCAAGTATTGCCTCGACGAGACCATGAAGGCGCTCGACAGGTATATGAAGTAGGGAATGAACGGGCGGTGGCTCTGATCATCAGGTTACAGTTCGGCACGCTCTCGTGAGGAACTCACGTCCTGCTCGTTCTGAGTTTTGGTTTCTTGTCAAATGCCCCGACAGGGGCGTCGCAGAACTCGTCGTGGCTATGAAGAAATCTCTGAAAACCTCGCTGAAATGGCTTTCCTGGCCCACTTCGGTGTGGCACGGGACGGGTTGCTTCTTTCCTGTGGCCGGGTTCACGTAGATGTCGTGACGGCCACCCGGGCGCAGCAGCACGCATCCCGCGGCCGTCAGTCGCCGCACCAGGTCACGGCGTTTCCTACCGTGATTTCTTTGATTGCGTAGCCTTTCGGCACGTCGTCGAGGATCATCATCAGGTAGGCGTCGCGCATGTTTTCCTCGAGTTCCTTGAGCGTCCGCCCTTGGGTCATGATGTCGGGGAATTCGCGAAGGCGGCCGAGCCAGAACTTGTCGGACTTCCAATATATCATCGTTAGCTTGTGCTCGATTCTATTTCGCATGAGGCAAGATTCGACGGAGGTCCATTCCAGGCAAGTCAATTCATTCTTCACGGCTGACGCCGGTTGACCTAGGGAATGGCAGAAATCACCGCGCAAAACGTTTGGGCCGTCGGATTGGCAGGAAGTCGTCGTCGTCCGGTTAGCATTCATGGCGTAGGGCAGTGCAAAGGATGCCCGGCCGCCTTGGGCGACGCTCCACCGATAAAGCGCTGTTTTCACCGGAATTGGCTTTGCGCCTGAGACAGATTTGGACCATATTCCAACTGATGCTGCGTTCGGTTTTCATCTTGGTTGCCGGACTGATTTTGGGGCCCGCTTTGCCTTTAAGAGGTGAAAAGGTGGCGCTGATCAAAGTGACAGGCGCCATCGGGCCGGCCACAGCCGGTTACATTTCCCGCGCGCTGGACGTGGCGGCTTCGCAAAACGCGCAATGCCTGGTCATTCAATTGAACACACCGGGCGGGCTGCTCGATTCGACGCAAGTGATCGTCCAGAAGTTTTTTGCGGCCCCGGTGCCGGTGGTCGTGTACGTGGCGCCCGCCGGAGCGAATGCGGGCAGCGCCGGCTGTTTCATCACCTTGGCGGCCGATATTGCGGCCATGGCGCCGACGACCAGCATCGGCGCGGCCCATCCGGTGGCCATCGGCGGGGGCATGACCGGGGAAAAGCCGGACGAAACCATGAAGCAAAAGCTGGAGAATTTTGCGACCAGCTACATTGAAACGATTGCCACCAAGCACAAGCGCAACGTTGAATGGGCCAAATCATCCGTGCGGGACAGCGCGGCCATCACCGCCGAAAAGGCCCTGGAACTCAAGGTCATTGAAATCATGGCCAAGGACCTTCCGGATTTGCTGGGCCAAATCCATGGCCGGGAAGTGAAAGGGAAGAGCCTGAAGACAACCGGGGCTGAGATTGAGGAAATTCCCATGTCAGTTCGCGAGCGCGTTTTTCAAATGATGTGGCGGCCGGAGGTGATGTTCATTCTCATGCTGGTGGCCATTTACGGCATCATCGGCGAGTTGAGCAATCCGGGGGCGATTCTGCCGGGCGTGGTGGGGGCGATTGCGCTGATCCTGGCGCTCTACATGGCGGCGATTCTGCCCATCAATGTGGCGGGGCTGGTGTTGATCGTGCTGGCCATGGGCTTGTTTGTCATTGACGTTTACGCCCCCACGCACGGCGTGCTGACGGTGGGCGGCATTCTCTCCTTTTTCCTTGGATCACTGATGCTTTTCGACCGCACGGAGCCGCTTTTTCGCTTGTCCCTTTCGGTGATTATTCCGGCCACGGTGCTGACGGCGGCCTTTTTCATCTTCGTGGTGGCAGCAGGATTGCGCGCGCAGTTCTTGCCCGTCAAAGCGGGCGTGGAAACGATGCTGGGCAAGACAGTGCCGGCGCTGGCGCCGATTAATGCGGAGGCGGGGAGAGTTTTCGTGGAAGGTGAATATTGGAACGCGCGGAGCGACTTGCCGATCGAGCAAGGGCAGCCTGTGGAGATCGTGAGGATCGATGGGCTGACCTTGAGAGTGAAACCTAAAAAATCATAACTGAAGGAAACAAACATGGATACAATACCAAAACTGATGAATCTGGCCGTGTGGCTGGTTGCGATTGTGGTGGTGGCCTCGGCGGTGTTGCCGCAGATCGTTCGCATCTTGCGCGAATACGAACGAGGCGTCATCTTCCGGCTCGGAAAACTGCTCTGCGCCAAAGGGCCGGGACTCATTTTTCTCATTCCACTGGTGGACCGCATGGTGAAAATGGACTTGCGGGTGATCACAATCGACGTGCCCAAGCAGGAAGTCATGACTCGCGATAACGTGCCCGCCACGGTGGATGCGGTCGTTTATTTTCGAGTGGTCGATCCTGAGGCGGCCGTGATCAAAGTGGAGAATTTTCTGAAAGCCACGTCGCTCATTGCCCAGACCACGTTGCGCAGTGTTTTGGGCCAGGCCGAACTCGACGAACTGCTGGCCCATCGCGACAAGATCAACCAGACCCTTCAGGAAATCATCGACCGCCAGACGGACCCGTGGGGCGTGAAAGTCACGGCCGTCGAAGTCAAGGACGTGGCGCTGCCCGAAGGGATGAAACGCGCCATGGCCAAACAAGCGGAGAGCGAGCGGGAACGCCGGGCCAAGATCATCAATGCCGAAGGCGAGTTTCAAGCCGCCGAGAAGCTGGTCCAGGCTGCCGGGATGATCAGCGCCCAGCCCATTGCCCTGCAACTGCGATACCTGCAGACCATGCGGGAGATTGCCAACGAACATAACACGACCACCTTTCTGCCGGTGCCCATCGACTTGTTCGCGCCGTTTGTGAAGAAAACCGTTGAGGAGCTAACGAAGAAATAGTCCTGTAGCGCCCGGAGACTGGCCGGCGCGGAGCGATCCTCCCCTCACTCTGATTTGGCCAGCCGGATGAATGCGACCACTCCCATAAGCCGGGCCGTATCGGCGGATGTCAGTTCGAAAGATTGCATCAACGCTTTGATCGCCAGTTTTCTGGGGTGGACGCTGGATGCCTTTGATTTTTTTGTTTTGGTTTTTGTGGTGCCGAGCGTGGCCAAGGACTTCAACACGGACATTCCGTCCATCGCCCTGGCCATCACGGTGACCCTCGCCTTCCGGCCGGTGGGCGCTCTCATATTCGGGCTTTTGGCCGATCGCTACGGTCGCCGAATTCCATTGATGATCGATTTGGTCTTTTATTCCGTGGTGGAAGTGCTCTCGGGTCTGGCGCCGAATTACACGACCTTTTTGATCTTGCGGGCGCTCTTCGGCATTGGCATGGGCGGCGAATGGGGGGTGGGCGCATCGCTGGCCATGGAGAAAGTGCCGCCGAAATGGCGCGGCGTGCTCTCCGGCCTCCTGCAGGAAGGCTACGCCGTGGGCTACCTGCTGGCGGCCTGCTGCTATTTTCTGGTGTTTCCAACCTGGGGTTGGCGCCCGATGTTTTTCATCGGCGGTTTGCCGGCGCTGCTGGCCTTGTTTGTCCGGTTCAAAGTCAAGGAGTCCGCCGTCTGGGAACGAACGCGGCATCCCAATTGGAGCAGCCTGGGCCGGGGCATCGTTTCGCATTGGAAACTTTTTTTGTACCTCACCGCCTTGATGATGATGATGAATTTCGTCTCTCACGGCACCCAGGACATGTATCCAACCTTCTTGAAGGAACAACGGGGTTTCTCGCCAAAGGAGGTGGCCGTAATCGCGGTGATCTATAATATCGGCGCGTTGACCGGCGGAATTTGTTTCGGGCTTTTTTCGGACAGAATGGGGCGCCGGCGCGCGATGATCCTGGCCTTGCTGCTGGCCATCCTCATGATCCCGTTGTGGGCCTACGCGCCCAATATGCCGCTGCTGATCGTCGGTTCCTTCCTGATGCAATTCATGGTCCAGGGCGCGTGGGGCGTGATTCCGGCTCACATCACGGAATTGTCGCCCGATTCGGTGCGCGGCTTTCTGCCCGGTTTTGCTTACCAATGTGGCGTGTTGCTGGCAGGGTCAGTGGCTTACATCGAGGCGGTGTTTGCCAAAACCATGAACTACGCCCACGCCATGGCCGTGACGGCGCTGACGGTTTTCATTCTCGGCGCCATCGTGATTGCGCTGGGGAAGGAAAGGCGAGGATTTGTCTTTGGCGAAGAGGCGCCTGCCGGCAAGAATTAGCGAGGCGGCCAGTGCAAATGCCGGCGCAGAAACTCGAACGTGCCGACGCCGTTGATCGTGTGCGGCCCGTTGAAAAACTCGATGGCCGTCCGCTCGGGAATTCCGAGGTAAGCATAGAGCCGGCGGACTTTGGCAAATTCGTATGCCACCCACTCATCCGGCGCCACGCCATCATTGTGGCCGCGCTCGACCATGAACGGACGCGGCGCAACAAGAGCGGCCATCTCGGCGTAATTGAAGGTGTGGCCTAAATTGAATTCCGGCATTTCATACTCACCGGTGAACAGGTAGCTGTAAGTTGAATCCACCGTCGCGTTTTTCTTGATCCATTCGTTGAAATCCGCCGAGCAGATTGAGAGGCAGTAGCGGTCCAGGAGCGACGGCACGCGCATGGCGGTTTTGCCGCCGTAGGAAAGGCCGTAAAAACCGATGCGCTGCGGATCAACAAACGGCAGGTCCGCCAGCCAATCCAAAATGCGGTCATGCTGCGCCAGGATGATCGAGAAGAGCGATTTCTTGAGCGGATTCCCTTTGCGTTGCAGCACGCGGAATTTGTCCTGGCCGCGATACGGATTGTGCGGCGCAAATGTGATGAAACCTTGCTCGGCCAGGCGGGCGGCAAACGATTTATACGCCTGGAAACCGCCCTGGCCAGGGCCAGTGATGGTGTCGGCGGGCACGCCTTCCAAGCCATGTTGGCAGACCACCACAGGCCGGCGCTCGCCGGGCTGGAGGTCTTTGGGCAAGAGCAGATAGCCCCACGCAAACACCTCCGGCCAAACGTCGAGCACCACTTCGTAACCGGTCCATTTCGGCTCGTCATGAATCTTGCGCGCGCGCGGATTGGCCGGCAGGCTCGCCTTCGGGAATCGCCCGATGACTTCCTCCCAGAAATTCTCCTTAAACTCCTGGCAGCCTTTGGCCCATTCCTCGGGCGAGGCCGGTTTGATTTTGCGCCAGAAAAAGTCGTTGCGCACCTGCTCGGAGGTGCGCAGCAGCCGTTGCGTGTAGTCCACCAACTGTTCGATCTGCCTGCGCTGGCGGTCCGACGGGTCGAATTGGCCGCGCGCATCGGCCAACGGTCCGGCAGCAGGTGGGCGCAATTCGTCGCTTATACCCAAGGCCTTGAGCAGCGCGGCCAAAGCGGGATTTGAGCCGGGTCCAACCGTCGTTCCTTCATTTCCGTAGATGAACTCCAGTGGAAACGAAAACGATGCCGGAAAGAACGCCTGCGCGCGGCTCACTTCCGCTTCGACCGAAAACCGTTCCGGTGTCGCCAACTGGCCCGGAGCAGCCCCGCCGCGGCCTTGGCGTGGCTTGGGCGGGCCCTCGATTTGTGGCACTGGACTGTGCTCGACCATCAAGGCACGCGGCGCAATCAGGCTGGCGATTTCCGCATCGCCGAACTCATGCAGCAACGCGAAGACATTGCGATAAATGGGCTCTTTCCAGACCCGCTGGCGGGAAGTGAAATAGCCGCTGACCAAGGCCGCGTCGATGCGCGTATCCAAGGCCGCCGCATAAAACGCAATCAAACCTCCTTCGGCGTAACCGGCCACCGCAATCTTTGGATTTTGGATTTTGGATGCTGGATTCTGGGTTTGTTCAAGCTGAAACCAATCCACTGCGGCCAAAACTTTCTGCACTTCGTAACCGATGATGTGCCGTCCCATTTGGTAGGCCTGCCGGTAAATCCATTCCCGATGCGGTTGGTTGGTGAAACGGGGCAAGTCGGGATTCCCGGACCACGTATCCTGCCGGTCAATCAACACCGGCACCATCACCAGGCAGCCGTGCTCGGCCAATCGTCGGGCGAATTGGGCATCCGCGCTCAGGCCGGGAGCCAATCCGGCCAGCATTTCCGGCGTTTGATCGGCATCGGGAATGGCCACCACGCGCGCCACCGGCTCGTCTTTCGGCTGGAGCAGGAGGCCCTCGCCATACACGCCGTCGAAAACAGGCCAGCGCACGGCAAAGACACTGTATTTGTCGGTCTCCGCGATCTTGGCCGGGACGGTTGTGCTGCTTACAAATCCAAGAGCTGTCATGGGCACTCGTGGATCGACCGCGCCGAGGTAGCGGCGAAACCGGTCGCGGTTAGGCTGAACGGATTTTTCGTAAGCGTCCCGCGAGGCGAAGTCGCGCTGCCAAAGCTTCTGCCGCTCGGCGACCGAGCGCTCGATCTCGCGCATGAGGAACCGGTCAATGCCTTCGACCATCTGAGCCGAAAGATCGCCTTGCATCGTCAGAGGCTGCGTGTCTGGCAAGGCAGCAGATTCTTGAGAAAACAGCACTGGCGAACCAAAGAGCGACGTGAACAAAAGCCACATCATCCAGGTGCCGGCCCGGAGTCTTAAGTGTTGGAAAATGGGTGCGTTCATGGCAGCGACCGTAAGAATTTCACGGATGCCTGGCAAGGATTTAGCGGAGCGTGGCGGGGTCCAACCAAGCCATTACGATGCAGTTGGACTTGGGGAGCGCGCCCGCCCCGGGTGCTGCCAGCCGGCGCCCTCGCTTGCTCGTTGAGCACCAGTTCTCTGAAAAGCAGTTCCAGGGGATCGTCAAACCAAAGCGGATGCCGGTGGTGAAGAGGCCCGTGCGTGGCGGCTTCGTCTCGGCCCGGATTTGGCGGCGCAGAGCGCCCACCCGCATGGAGGTGTCGTCATTGAACACGTTGGGAGCCTGGGCCGCCACGAAGGTTAAATGGTCCCCAGCCGGTTGAGCCACGCGCGCTACCGCGTCGGCCAGTTCCCACTGGGTCGAGGCTGCCAAGGGAACGCCCAAGCTGCGCTGTAATTGTTCCAACCGGTAAAAAGGCATCCCGCTGCCATAGCGCAACAGGCTCACCCTCACCCCCACGCTCGGATCATACTTCTGGGTCTCGGCCTCCGGCGGCGGCGGGGCCGTAAAGGTCTTGCCACACAGGCAGCATCGCAGCACCTCCATCTCGAAGACCGTGGCCGTCACCGGCGGTTGCGCCTCCACCCGGCTCTGCGCGCCGACCTTGGCCCCGGAACACGCGGCCGGCCAAACGGCCGGCGCCGGCGCCCGCTGCGCCCTCAAAGCCCCACAACTCTACAGCCTAGCCCAAGCCTTCCGCCACGTGCCCGACCCGCGCGCACGCGATGGCCGGCCATACCCGTTGTGGGCCATTCTCACCGTCCTGGCCTTGGGCCTGTTGTTGGGCCGCGTCCACCTGAGCGAAATCTTCCGCGACGGCCAGCGCCTCAGCCAATTTCAACGTCAGCGCATCGGCTTTCGCCAACGGCGCGGCAGCCGTTTCGTGCCCACGCCTTGTTACAACGTCTATCGAACGGTGCTCTGCCGCCTAGACCTCAACGCCCTGGCCCAAGTGCTGACCGACTGGTTAAGCGCCCATCGCGGACACTTGCCCGCCACCTTGGCCTATGACGGCAAAACCATTCGCGACCGCCTGGGCCTGATCGTCACGCTCCTAGACGTGGAGGAAGGCGTGCCGCTGGCCGTCGCCGCTGAACCCCGCGGCAAAGGTCACGAAATGACCTGTGCCCGCCAACTCTTGCACTCGGTGCCGCTGGAAAACGTCACGGTCATCGCCGACTCGCTGCACACCAACGCCGAGAATGCACACACCATCGTCAGCGAAAAAGGAGGGGACTACATCGCGGCCCTCAAAGACAACCAACCCATCCTCCACGCGCTGGCCCCTCAACGGCTGGACGGCACACACCCCCCTTTTGTCCACTGCGAACCCGCCAGCGGCTTTGTCCACGAGCGCGCCGCGCGCGTCGTGAGCATCGAGCCGGACGCGGCGGCCTATCCGCACGCCGCCCAACTGGTCAGCCTCCAGCGCCAGCGCACGCACAAACGCAGTGGGGCCACCCAAAACGGCACGCGCTATTTCGTCACCAGTCGGCGCCCCTCGGAAAGCGGCCCGACCCGCCTGGCCGAACAAATCCGCGGCTACTGGGGGGTCGAAAACAAAGTGCATTGGCGGCGCGGCCTGCAAGGCGGAGAGGATCAGTGCCGGCTCCGCGACGCCCACTCGGCTTGTGCGTTGGCCTTACTGCGCACGGCGTTACTGGCGCTGGCGCGCTACCGCGGCTACGATTGTCTCAAAGCCGCGCAAGAAGAATATGCCCATCGACCGCAGCGGGCCCTCAGTTGCATCCGTTTCCAACGACTTACGCGAAAGGAGTGAGAAATTCTGGCTGGGTGAGGCGGCTCGGAAGCTCATACAAAGCTCGCCACGCGCAACATCGCCCGCTTTACCAGCTTTGGCTTCTCTCGTGTCTGGAATCCGCTACCCGGCGGATTGGCCTGAATCACTGCTCTCTGTCGCCGCTGGCTGGGAAAACACGCCGCCGTTCCGCCGACGGAGAGAAACCACCCCCCAACAATCCCGCATGAGACTTTGGAAGGTCCAAGAGTTACCAATAGCCGGGACTGACGCCTTTTTGCCGTCAAAATCTCTGCCAAATTTCTTTTGCCGAAGCTTACCACAAACGCCAAAGTCTGCGCGAACGATTTTTTGCCATGCTCACCACGTTGCGGA
>CAYIIH010000268.1:0-12495 GCA_964363225.1 uncultured Verrucomicrobiota bacterium
TGGAAAGAGTTCGAACACGCGGCCGGGGCAGCGTTTGTCATCCCGATGGTCGGGGGCTCCCCCTTTTGCATTTACGGTGACGCTTCTGGATTCCGGCATGAATATACCCGCAATAAAGAACACACGTTCCCGGGTGCCGGCAATGGCTGGGGATCGACCTCTTGGGATCACTGGCCCATCGGTTGGTTAAACAGCCAAGCAAATCTGGTCAATGAAAATTCCTTGCAACTCTATCCCAACCATTTTTCCCCGGCGGGGATGGATTTCTATGCGCTTCCGAATGAAGAGTCTGCGCGAGGGGTTTACTACTCCCTTATTGGTGTTGGAGCGGACAACTTCGAAGCGATTCGCATGATTGCCCGCGAGTGGCTGGGAAAAGGCGAACTGGCTATTGCCCATCCTGATAGCGGCGCGGATTTGCCGCCTCCGCATGCTCCGCATCGGTAATACAAAGAGTCACAAAAATCTTTCCCGGCACGACACGCGACTATGGGGTCTATGTGCCCAAGAGCGAGTAGATGTCCGCTCGCGGAGTGCCCGGACCTTCGGGCGGAATGAAACCTTCCGTGCCCACAAATGACTTGGCTTCGCTCTGCTCGGCCACCAACCCGATGTCCGCCAGCTTCGGAATGCCGTTCACGAAAATGATGTTCGACGGCTTGATGTCGCGGTGAATCAGCCCAGCATGTGGGTGATCAGCATCAAACGGCTGCGCGAGTTTTGGCAGACGCACCCCGCCGCCGAGATGCCCTTGCGCCAGTGGTACAAGGGTGCCCTCCACGCTTCCTGGCGGAGTCTGGTGGATGTGCGCGTCCCGTTTGCCCACGCGGACCCGGTCTGCTGACCGGGGACCGATGTGCAATTCTCCTTGGCTCATGCAATTCGGCCTGAGTTTCTGCTTGAACCGAGCGGCTATTTCCTCTAGCAATGCCTCTGTTTCGAAGGCTTAAAACTTAAAGTCAATAATGAGTATGCCAGCCGCATTTCCAAAAATATCCAAGATTCAATACGAAGGCCCGCAGTCCAGGAATTCTCTCGCCTTTAAACATTACAACGCAGATGAACTGGTGGAAGGAAAACCGATGAAGGACCATCTTCGTTTCTCGGTCACTTACTGGCATACCTTTCGCGGGCGTGGCGCAGACATGTTCGGTGTGGGCACAATGATCCGCCCCTGGGATGACGGCACCGAGTCGGTGAAAAACGCGCAGAACCGGGCGCGCGCAGCTTTTGAATTCATGGAGAAGCTGGGCGCCCCATTCTATGCTTTTCACGATCGCGATGTGGCCCCGGAAGGCTCCACCCTGAAGCAAACCAACAAGAACCTCGATGCCGTGGTCAAAGTCCTGAAGGAACAGCAGCAGCGAACGGGCATCCAACTTCTTTGGGGCACGGCCTGCCTTTTCGTGCATCCCCGTTTTGTTCATGGCGCAGCCACCAGTTGCAATGCCGACGTTTTTGCCTATGCCGCCGCCCAGGTGAAGAAGGCGATCGAGGTCACCCATGAATTGGGTGGAGCCGGCTATGTGTTTTGGGGTGGACGCGAAGGCTACACGACCCTGCTGAATACCGATCTCAAGCGCGAGATGGACCATCTCGGCCGGTTTCTGCACCTGGCCGTGGACTACAAAAAGAAGATCGGCTTCAAAGGCCGGTTTTATATCGAACCCAAGCCGAAGGAACCGACCAAGCATCAATACGATTCGGATGCGGCAGCTTGCCTGAATTTCCTGCGCGAGTACGATCTGCTGAACGATTTCAGATTAAACATTGAAACCAACCATGCCACCCTGGCCGGGCACACCATGCAGCATGAGCTGGAGGTGGCCATTGCGGCCGGCGCGCTCGGCTCCATCGACGCCAACATGGGAGATATCTTGTTGGGATGGGACACCGACCAGTTCCCCACCGACATTTATCTGACGACGCAAATCATGCTGACGATTTTGAAAATGGGCGGTTTTTCCACCGGAGGAACCAATTTCGATGCGAAGGTTCGGCGGGAAAGTTTTGAGCCGATCGACTTGTTTCACGCGCACATTGCGGGCATGGATGCCTTTGCGCGAGGGCTGAAGATTGCGGCAGCCATTCGCCAGGACGGACGGCTGGCTGAATTCGTGCAGCAACGCTACCGCTCTTGGAATGCAGGCGTCGGAGCCAAGATCGAAGCCGGCAAGGCAGGGTTCAACGACCTTGAAACCTACATTTTGGAAAAAGGAGACATTGTTCCCAACGAGAGCGGCCGCCAGGAATTCCTCGAAAACCTGATCAACGAGTTCATTTAGTCCCGGCTTTCGTCTCGGAAAGCGGAATCTGCAGAGCGATGCTGGTGCCTCGCCCCAGGCTTGTCTTTACTTCGATCTTGCCCTGATGGGCCTCCACGATTTTTGCGACGATGGCCAGGCCCAAGCCGGTGCCTTTGGCTTTGGTGGTGCTGAGGAGGGAAGAGAACATTCGCGACCGCTGTTCCTCGCTCATGCCGTGTCCGGTGTCCTTGAATTCAATCACAGCATGAGTGGGAGCGCCGGCTTTTCGAGGGTGCCGACGCATGCCGGTGCTGACGGTCAGCTTGCCGCCGGCCGGCATGGCTTCGACCGCGTTCAAGGTCAGGTTTAAGAAAGCTTGTTCCAACTGGGTGGCGTCAGCCAGAACCAGGGGACGACCGGGATCCAATCTGCGAATCAACTCGATGCCCTGGTTGGTAAGCTTATGGCGCGTGAGCAAACCGAGATCGTCGATCAATTCGTTTAAATCGACGGGCGCCAGGTTGGGCTCGGAGCTGCGGGCGAAATCAAGGATTTGAGCGACGATTTTGTTGAGGTGGTCCATTTTTTCGCCCATGACCTCAACATCTTTTGCTCGCGGGTCGCGGGGCGGAAACTGCAAATTCAGCGAATGAAACAGCATCTTCATCACGGTGAGCGGATTGCGAATTTCATGGGCCACTTCGGCGGCCAGCAAGCCGATGGCAGAGAGTTTTTCGTTCTGCCGCAATTGCTCTTCCATATCGACAATGCGCTCGTAGAGCCGGGCCTTTTCCATGGCGATGGCCGACAATTCCGCCAGCGCGGAGAGAATTCGAATCTCCTCGTTGGAAAAGACGTGGGGCTGGGCCATATAGACGCTCAAGGTGCCGAGGGCCTGGCCGGTGAAGACCAGGGGAACGCTCAAAAGCGAAACCAATCCTTCCCGCCGCGCGACCGCCACGTTTTGATAGCGGCTGGAGGTTTGCACATTCTCCACCTGGATCGGTTTGCGGCGGCGCAGCACGATGCCAAGCAGGCTTTCCGCAACACTGAGGCGCGGCTTGGCCATGTAAGCTTCTCCGGCGCCGTGGCAGGCGCGCAAGTCAAGCCATTCACGGCTCTCGTCCAGCATCAGGAGCGAGCACATTTTCGCCTCCATCAGCAGGCAGGCTTCGCGGGTGATGACTTTGAGCGCGTCATCGAGGTTGACGGTCGAGTTGATGGCCTGGCCGACGCTGAACAGGGATTCAAAAAGACGCGCTTTGAGACGCAATTGTTCGTAGAGCCAGGTGTTCTGGATCACTTTGGCCGCCTGCAAAGCGAGGTCTTGGAGCAATTGTTCATCGTCCGCGCTGAAAGCGTCCAGCCGGTCTGAATCGACGTTCAACACCCCGCGCACCTCCCCGTTCACCTCCAACGGCACGGCCAACTCCGACTGCACGTTGTCCTTGACCATGATATAACGGGCGTCTCGAGCCACGTCGCCGACGCGGGCGGGCCGGCCGGTGCGCGCCACCCAGCCGGTGATGCCTTCGCCGACGCGGAGCTTGAGGGAGATGCTTTGGGGAGGCAGCCCATGAGCGGCTTCAATCTCCAGGAAGCCCGTGGTTGGATTCACCAGAATAATGGACCCGCTGGAAGCCCGCATCAGCCGGACGGCTTCGCTTAAGATCAGATCGAGCGCCTCCCGGGAATCGAGCGTGGAATGAATGACATTGCTCACCTGGTACAACAGGTTCAGCCTTTCATAACGGGCTTTCAGTTCAGCCAACGAATCATTCATGGCCAAGTCAAGGAAGCCGTTGGGCCAGATAAACCCCCATGCCGGCAAAGAAAATGTTGGGAAACCAAGCCGCCAGCCAGGCGGGAATGTAGCCGCCTGTCCCCAAGGCCAGCCCAAACCGCAACAGGATAAAAAAAACGAAGCAGATCAGCAGGCTGCTGGCCACGCCCACAAAAACATTCCGCCCGCTCGAAGCGGCCCCAAAAGGAAGGGCAATCAGGACGACCACCAGGCACGTCCAAGGCTCCGCCAAACGCGCGTGCAGTTGGGTTTCCACCAAGGCCCGATCCTGGCGGTTGAGCTGCAAATGGGCGCGGAGATACAGGCTCTCCTGCAACGAAAGCTTGGGTCTCTTGGCCGCGTCAATGCTGTTCAGATGGTTGAATTTGATCTGAATCTTGATTTCCTCCGGAGTCTCGGAGAATTCGGGCGCCGACACCGCGTTGGTTTGGATTCGGACGAAGTCAAACTCCGATCCCGGCGGATACGTGATCTGCTGCACATCAAGAAAGGTCCAGCAGCCGTTGGTTCTGACGGCCTGTTTGGCGATCAAATGCCGGCTGGAACCGTCGGGAAGATTCCATTCCACGTGCGGGTTCTTCATCTCATAAGTTTTCAGATGGTAAGCGCCTATGCTCCAGATGCGGCCTTCACGGGCATTGCGGAAATGCAGATTATATTGCCACTGGCCGGCTCCATCGGCCGAGCCGCCGGGGAGTCGCCGGTTCAAAATCCGTTCTGCTTTCTCAACACTGTCGGGCAGCCACCATTCATTGAGCGCGAAGAGAAAGAGGCTGAAGATCAACCCGATGGACAGATAAGGAACGCTGGCCCGCCAAAGACTGATTCCGGCCACACGCATGGCCGTCAATTCATTGTGCCGGGCGTGATTGGTCAAAGCATACAGAACGCCCAGCAACAACGCGATCGGCATGACCACGACCAGCAGTTCAGGAGTCTTGACCAGATAATACTGGGCGACGTCGCTGGTCCGGAGATTCTTTTGCTGGAAGTCCGATAATTGCGAGAAGAGATCGAACGTCATCCAAAAAATCAGAAATCCGCTCAGACAATAAGCCAGCGGTATCAGCAATTCACGCAAGAGATAGCGGTCCAGCAGACGCATCAAAGCGGCACAGTAACCGGGGCCCAAAGTCAAAGCAAGCTGCCGAGTTTGGGTGTCTGTTGGGTAGTGTGGTGCCTCCGGCCCGCCGATCAACCTAAGATCAAAGCAAGCTGCTGAGTCTTGGCGTTGGGGCGTTGATGTTCTGATTGGGCAAACCGGAAGGGAATCCGTCGCGTTGATTTGCAGCAGGAAGGTGCCGCCGAAGTTAAATCCGGTGCGGCTCACATTCACGGTCGTTCCGGTGGCTCCGCTCAGTGACAGGTTCGCCGTCAAGCCAGCGCTGCCGATCCCCATTTGGCCGCTAACATTCAGATAGGTTCCCATCAGATCCATCCTGCTCATGGCCGCGACCCTCAGGCTGCCCGGCACGCTGGCAAAATCGAACGAACCGGACACACCAAAACCACCGATGCTTAACTCTCTATCCCAACGGATCCTTGAGCTATTGGCCGCAAGAAACACGGGTATTGTCGAGAAAGAGCGTCATGCGCCTGGTTCTTGTCGCGCGGAATCTGGTCGTAAAGCGTCGTGGCCACAGGGCGGGAATCTGCCATAGGGCCGGGCGGCTCTGAGAAAGAAGATGAAGGGCTTTGTCGTCAACCTGCGACTGAGTCGCCACTTTGAATAGCCGCCAATCCGCCCGCGCCGCTGCGTGCTGTCACAGGTACGGATGTTCGCTGTGGGGCCTTGGGCTCATAGACCTTGACCAGGTCGTTGCGCAACGTGGGCAGGCTCATGCCGAAGACAAGGCGCTTGCCGAAGCTGCGGAACAAATCGAAATCGGTCTGCGCCAGAGGACTGCGGGTGAGGATGCGGACGTTCAGGGTGGAATGGTCGCGAATGAGTTCAAGCGAGCGGCGCACCAGCAAGCGGGCGTGATCGGCCAGTTCGCGCTGCCGCGCCGGGTCGGGATGGTGGATGACTTGGTAGGGATCGGTGGTGCTGCAATAAATCACCGCGTGATTGCCGTCTGGCTTGAGCTGCGAGCGCGGCGTGTTCTCAGCGGCGCGCAACGAGGCGAGGAACTTGGCCTCGTCCCAAGGCCGGAGAAGCAGGTAATTGTCCCACTCCGTGTCCGGGTCTTCGACGCCGTATTCGGCGAGCATGGGTGCCAGCTTGTTCGTCGCCGCGCTGGGGACGTAGCAGATGCACAGCAAATTCCGGCTTCTTCTCGACAAACAGGAAACAAAAGGCCGTGCGCACAAGGCGTGAGTCGGGCCGCTCAAGCGCAGCCTTGGCGGCCGACAGAGCGGCGATCGGCGAACTTTGATCGGCATTCGTGTATTCTCTTGGTCCTGCGAATCCATCAATGTAAACCAATCGCTTGTTCGGCTTGCCCAAGATTGTGAACCACCGAAATAGGTAGGATCAGGCACTGAGGCTTTTGGGATTCGGCCTATGCGGATTCATCTGTTGAATTCTTCTGTTGAATTCTTCTTGCCAACGGGGCCAAGTTCAGTTAGCAGAACTCATTAAGATGAAGAGATTGCTCCTTTTTTTTGCCAGTCTTGCCTTCTTAGCGCCTGCAACTGCTTTTGGCGGGAACACGGCGGAAATCCGGCTCCATTGTTACTCGCTCCGATTTCAGCCAGCCACGGCTAAGTTATTTGGCCAGACATACGTGCTCGAGATCACGGGCAATCCCTCCAGCGCCGCGGCCAATGGCGAATTGAGACTTATGCCTCTGGAAATCCCTTACACGCACGGCGGCATTTTTCTTTTGCAGTTTCCTTTTGATCCGACTCCAGTGCCTCTGCCTTTCTATCTGGACACACCGTTTGCCGACGCTGATGACAATGGCCTAATCGACGACTTCGAGGTGAGCCGTGGGATAAGCGGCACCACCACAGGTGTTTATGATGATTTTGCCTTTGGAGAAAGCCCCTTTCAAGCTACCTGGAACCGTGCTGCCAACTCCAAGGATGGCACTTGCCGGCTGGCATTTCCTGACCTTGGGTTGACCTTTAACCATACCTTCGAGGTGATTGAGTATGCCGGCACGCTCTCTTACACCAACGCAGGCGCGAACATCAGCGGCACTGTGCAAATGACCCAGGTGCAAAACGCGGACAACAAGTTGGAGGGGACGCTGGCGCTCACCAAAGAAAACGCCAACCTGTTGCCGGTTATTCCGGGTTCATGGACGCATAGTTCAGGAGAAATCCTGGCTTATCAGGCGAGCGCTCTGGAGCGAATCCAGACCAACTACCTGGCCTATTTGTTCTTCGATGATGGCGAACCGGCAACTGAGGCGCTCGATTTCGTAGATTGGGATCTCGTCGTTACTGACTCGAATGATGCCAATGGAAACGGCATTCCCGACCTCAGCGACGCTCCCCAACCGATCCGGCCTGAGCTGAGCGTCAGCCGAACACAAACCCATCTTCTGTTCAAGATCACGGGTGAAATTGGCCGTCTCTACGATCTCGAGGAAACTGGTTCTCTGATTCAGCCGGTCTGGAATAAAGTCACCTCGGTTATCCTGAGCGCGAATTCTCAGGAATTGCAGTGGGCTCTGCCTGCTGGCCAAGTCCGCTTCTGGCGTCTCAAGGCTCCATAAAACCAGCAAGCCACGCAGCGCGGCAACGCCGCAACCAAAATGGTAGGGATGCATTCCACTGCGTCCCTGGAATTCTGGACAATAAGTGGGACGCAGTGGAATGCGTCCCTACCCAAGAATCCTTGCGGCTCGCGACGATTTGGCCAGATACTGATAGAATCATCGAGGACGAAATCATTCTGTCACCCCGGATGCTGTCATTTCTCTTCCGCGTCCATTTGCCTCGAAGGCCGCAGCACAATTTGGATTCTGTTTGACCATTCTTGGAAGGGCAACTTAGCCTGAGCCTAATGGGACCCGATGTGATCTCTCCAAACCCCTGGATGATTCTGCCGTTTGTGGCTCTGCTGGCCACCATTGCGCTGGCGCCTCTGCTGTGCGGCAATTTGTGGAGCAGGCATTATCCTAAAGTCTCCTGCGCATTGGGGGCCGTCACCCTCTGCTACTATCTATTTGGCCTGCAAGCCCATTGGCAGGTGCTGCATGTAGCGCATGAATATGTGAGCTTCATCGCGTTGATTGGCTCCTTGTTCGTGGTCTCCGGCGGCATTCACATTACGGTCAAGGGGGAAGCCACGCCCATGGTCAATGTGGTCTTTTTATTGGCGGGAGCGGTGATTGCTAATGTGTTAGGGACAACGGGCGCATCCATGCTCTTGATTCGGCCCTGGCTGCGGATGAACCGGTATCGCATTACCGCTCATCACGTTGTCTTTTTCATTTTCCTGGTTTCCAATGTGGGCGGTTGCCTGACACCCATTGGGGATCCACCTTTGTTCCTGGGCTACCTGAAAGGCGTTCCTTTCTGGTGGGTGGCTGAAAAGTGCTGGCCGATGTGGGCCTTGGCAGTTGGATTCTTGCTGCTTTGTTTTGCCGCCCTGGACTATCGCAACTACTTCAAGGCGCCCAAGAAGGTGCGTGCGCAGATAGCAGAGCCGCCGGACGAGTGGCGATTCGACGGCCTGTCCAATTTGGTTTTCCTGGGGGTGATTTTAGCCGCCGTCTTTATTGATCATCCGGCGTTCTTAAGGGAAGGACTGATGGTGGGCGCCGCGGTGGCCTCTTATTACCTGACTAGAGAAGAAGTGCATAAAGCCAATCATTTCAATTTCCATCCTATTCAAGAAGTCGCCATTTTGTTTATCGGCATTTTTGCCACCATGATGCCGGCGCTGGATTGGCTGCAAGCCAACACCGGCCGCCTGGGCAACCTTTCGCCGGCCTTCTTTTATTGGGGCAGCGGAGTGCTCTCGAGCGTGCTGGATAACGCGCCCACTTATCTCAGTTTTCTGAGTACGATTTTTGGCGCTTGCCTCGACCCCAATGCCATCACTCAGGTTCAACAGGTCATCCAGAATGGAGGAGCCGGCCTCTCAGGCATGGCTGAACCGGTCCAGCAAACCTATCTCGCCCTGCAGAAGTATCATGCCTCGAGTCTGGCGGCCAGGACCGTGAGCCGGGAGGAAGTTGAAATCGCGTTCTTATTGGGCAACGCCGCTTGGAACAACTATTTGGCCGCGATCAGCGTGGGCGCCGTTTTTTTCGGGGCCAACACTTACATCGGCAATGGTCCCAATTTCATGGTCAAAGCCATCGCCGAACACAGCAAAGTGCATGCGCCGACTTTTTTGGGATACGTCTTCAAGTACACCCTGCCGTTCATGCTGCCGATGCTCATCCTGGTTTGGTGGTTGTTCTTCAGGCAATGAAATAGCTTGGCTGGACTGGAGTTTTATTTATCTTGAAACGGCGTGAATCAGACCGAATTAAACACTGAGCAATCCTGATTGGCCGGTGAGATGGGGACGCTCTACAACATTCTGCTGACGGTTTTCCTGGTGGCCTCGGCTCCTTACTATTTCCTGAAAATGTGGCGGCGAGGGAACTGGCGGCAAGGATTCAGCCAGCGGTTCGGCCATTACGGCGTCAAAATCAAGTCCGCCATCACCAATCGCCACTCGCTCTGGATTCATGCGGTGAGCGTGGGTGAGGTCAATATCGCCACGCAATTGATCCGCGCTCTGGAATCGCGTGTGCCCAATCTGAAAATACTCGTCTCCACGACCACCTCGACCGGCATGGGCGAGTTGCGCAAAAAACTGCCGAGTCACATCGAGAAGATTTACTATCCCATTGATCGCCGCAAATATGTCCAGCGCGCTCTCAGCACTCTTCATCCGGAAGGAATTGTCCTGGTCGAAGCGGAGATTTGGCCCAATTTCCTCTGGCGGGCCCGAGAGAAGAACATCCCTCTTTTTCTAGTCAATGCCCGCATGTCGGTCAAATCTTACCGGGGCTACAAACGGTTCGGTTTCTTATTCAGATCCATTTTCGCCTCCTTCACCGGTGTCGGGGTGCAGCATGAAGCGGATGCCGCCAAACTGCGCGAGCTGGGCTGCCGCCCGGAGGCGGTTCAGGTGGTGGGAAACTTGAAATTCGATGCCGTTAAAATCGAGGAACGTTCTTCCATCAACGTCCGCGCGCTCCTGCGGCAAGCCGGGGTGGCGGATGAGGCACCGATTCTGTTGGGTGGCAGCACGCACGCTGGAGAAGAAGCGCTGCTCGCCGAGCTATACTTGCGCCTGCGACAGCGTTTTCCGGATTTATTTCTGGTTTTGGTGCCGCGGCACTTTGAACGGGGCAAAGAGGTGGGGCGGGAGTTGACATCGCGAGGCCTTAAATTTGTCTATCGCACCGAGATCAGCGCGTCAAGCCGCTTTGCGCCCAGAGAACTGGACGGTCTCCTAGTCAATACCACCGGAGAGCTGAAATATTTCTATGAGGAAGCGTCGGTCGTTTTTGTCGGCAAAAGCCTGACCGCCGAAGGAGGCCAGAATCCGATCGAACCGGGCGCGCTGGGCAAAGCCATGGTGTTCGGACCCAACATGCAGAATTTCCAGTCGATTGCTTCTGCCTTCGTCGCAGCCAAGGGCGCTGTCCAGGTGCAAAACGCCGCCGAGTTGGAAGAGGTCCTGGAACAACTGCTCATGAATACTCAGTGGCGCGAGGAATTGGGCCAAAACGCTCTCGAAGTCGTCCGCAAAAACCAAGGGGCAATCGACCGGACTGCCGATATGATCGTCAAACACCTCAAGGGTGGCGAAATGTACATGCCCCCGGCTTGATGACCCCTCACTTGTCTCGGATTCTCTGCGGCTCGAAACGCGGCCGCATTCCTGCCGCCGGAAGCTTGTCTGCGATTTTGGCCGCCGTGCCGCTGGCCGGATGTCGGATTAGCCCAGAATCCGCCGGCCTTCGTCGAGGAAAATTCCCTTGAAATTCATTTCCAAAGCTTGCGCGTTGCTGGCTTTGGCCAACGCTTCTTTTTCCGTGATCTTCCGGTCTTTGACCAACTGGAAGAGCGCCTGGTTAAAATTCTGCATCCCGTCCTCGATTCCCGTCTCGACTGCGGCCGGCAATTTGTCGAGCCGGTTTTCTTCGATCAACTTGCGCACGGTGCCAGTGTTGATCATGATTTCCAGGGCCGGGGTCACTCCTCCAGAGACGGTGTTGACCATGCGCTGGCAGACCACGGCCTGGAGGGTGCCCGCCAATTGACGGCGGACTTGCTCGCGCTCGTCGGCCTTGAAGAAATCCAGAATGCGCGTGACCGATTGCGCCGCGTTCGTGGTATGCAACGTGGAAAGCACCAGGTGGCCGGTGTCGGCGGCGCTCATGGCAGCCGTGAAGCTGAGCGCATCGCGCATTTCGCCGATCATGATGATGTCGGGGTCTTGGCGCAGAATATGTTTCAACCCGGCCTCGAAAGAGAGCGTGTCCAAGCCCACTTCGCGCTGTTCGATGACCGACTGATTGTCTTCAAATACAAATTCAATGGGGTCTTCCAGGGTGATGATGTGCTTCTTGCTGCTGGCATTGATATATTCGATCATGGCGGCCAGAGTGGTGGATTTCCCGCAGCCGGTCGAACCGGACAACAAGACAATACCGCGCGGTGAGACGGCGATGGCTTTGAGAATCGGCAATAATCCCAGCTCCTCGAAACTGGGCACCTGCGTTTTGACATAGCGCATGGACAGACAGAGCTGGCCGCGCTGTTGAAAAAGGTTGGTTCGAAAGCGGCCGATGCCAGGCAAGTAGTAAGAAAAGTCAATCTCCCGCTCCTCTTCCAGCGCTTTCACGGCATGGCGGGGAACAATCTGCGCCACAATGCGATTCACCCATTCCTCGCTTGGAGAAGGGCATTCAATGGCAATCAGTTGCCGGTTAATCCGAAAGATGACCGGCGTGCCGATTTTGATGTGGATATCGGAGGCGCCGCCTTGGATGGCGGTTTGCAGAATGCGATGAAACAGTTCCATCCTTCCAGGTTGGCAGAAAGGGCTGGGCTAGGCCAGCCGGGAAAATGCAATTTGGCCGAGACGTTGTTGCGATTGCCGCGAGAGATTCACGAAGACCATCGAGATAGCATAGCCCGTATGGCGGGTGCCCGTGCAGGCCACCACCACGCCGGTGCAATGAATCTTCTTCGCATCGGCCGGTGAAAACAAATCAACGGTCATTTCCGTCCAGGCGGGGATGGGGTTTTCGGTGCGGAATTCAATCCCGTTCTTGCGGATGCGGACGGCATGAGCAGGAAGCGTCAGTTTCGTCTGATGCGCCTGGACATGGAGAGGGTGAAAAACGCCGGAAGTATCGAGTTTGCTTGTACTCATATCGGATGGAAAAATGTATCATACTAATCTGCGGCGTCAAACGAAGTGTCACAATTAATCACCATTCGATGACGGCCGCTCCCCAGGTCAGTCCGGCGCCGAAC
>CAYIIH010000269.1:0-12435 GCA_964363225.1 uncultured Verrucomicrobiota bacterium
TTATTCATTGGGGCTAAGGGCGGGGGGGCTGGTTGCGGGCGGGGGGTTGGGGTTTGTCCCACGGTAAAACCGGGGGGGAATGGGGCCCGCGCTCCTTTGCTCGAATCCACCCGGGCCTGCACGGCAATATGAAGAGGCTGCCACTCCCGCTGCCGCTCCCGTTCAGGCTTGAGAAATGAAATCCTCTCCCGTAGAATGGCTTGGTGCTTAACACCAGCGTTGTCAACGCTTTGGGTCGCGCCCGATTTTTGCTGCGGCTGGCGCTTTGGCTGGCGGGTTTTGTCGTCGTCGTCCTGGCTTGGGGAGGCTATAACTCATGGCCGGTGGAGCTGGCCATTTCACTTTCCTTTCTTCCACTGAAGCTTGTCTTGGCCTGGTGGTTATATCGCCGGAATGATTTTGGATTTGAAACCAAGCCGGAAGTCTCCCAATGGGAGCTGCTCATCGGCTTCCTGCTGTTGGCCATCGGCATCGCCAGCGGAATGATTCTATTGATGGCCGTGGCCTGGGTCAGCATCGGAGTGGTCTTGCTGCGCCCGGTGCGGCGGAACCTAGCGTGGGATGAATGGTTCAAGCTCCCCTTGATTTTCCTTCTAGCGCTGCCGGTCTGGCTGGATGTGGCGGGAAGCCGTTACGACTGGGTCGGCCGCTTTCAAGGAATTGAAATCGCTCCCGCCGGACTGGAAAAAATGGTCCTGGTGCGGTTTCAAGTCCTGGTGGAGATCACGGTGCTGCTCCTCGCTTGCTTTTTGCGTCAGGCGATTTTCTGGCTGAGCTTGCCGCTGGCTGCCGCTGTGTTCTATTTTAGCGGCCGCCTGTCGCAGCACTTTGTTCTCATGAATTCTCCCGTGTGGTGGCCGGCGCTCGTTTGGCTCACGGCCGGTTTCATTTGGATGGCCCTGGCCTGCCTGGCCTTGCGTGGGTGGCTGGCGCGGCCTCCCTGGACGGCTCTTTGGACTGAGCTGACACAATGGGCGATCAGCCGCACGCAATCAACTTGGCTGGTTTCGCTGGTGATTTTGCTGCAGCAATCGGCGTTGGTGGACCGATGGCTGGCCGGAGTCGAGCCACGGTTCGACTTCCTGGGGGCAGGGCTGCTGCTGGCCCTGCTGTGGTGGATGCGCTGGCGCCGCGAAACCGGCGCGGTGCGTGTGCAGTCCCGGCTGTTGCTGGCCGCCGCCTTGTTCATGCTCCTGGGGGCAGAATGGACCGACTTGAATCCGCTGCGGCAAGCTTCGCTGGGCTTGCTGGTCATCAGCCTGTTTTGTTGGAGACAATCCTGGTCTTGGAAGCTGATCGGAGCATCCCTGTTCGCCTGGATAACACTGATCCCAGCCTTCGCCCTCATCCTGTCCCAAGTCGGTTTGCCTTATCCGGCGGTGCAGTTGGTGAGGGCGGCCCTGCTCGGTCTGGGGTTGGTCGGAGTGATGGCGGCCGGCCGGCAACCAACCGGCCCGAGAGCCGTCTCGAGTTACTCCGATTTTGCCTGGCAACCGGTGAAACGATTCGCCTTTATCCTGCTGGTCCTGCTCCTCGGATTTCAGACGGTCAGCGCTTTTTGGCCGGAGCCTCGCCAGGCCAAGCCTCCTGGTCCGGCTGTCAACCGTTCTGGGCGCCTCGAAGCTAATCGAGCCCGGTTTTATGAGAGGCAGGGGTGGGTCGATGCGCACCAATGGTCATGGCAATGGCAGCAACACTCTATGACCCTGATCATGGCTCATCCCGTCGCTCAACCCATTCGCATCTCGGCTCCGGAACGGCTTTTCCAAGGGCAAGGCTGGAGAGTCCTGCGCCGGCGGCTCATTCCGCACGCGCGCGGCCAGGCGGTCGAGGTGGAGTTGCGGCGCGGTCAGGAAACCCGCGTCGCGCTTTATTGGTTTGACCAGGGAGACCGCGCCTTTGCCAATTACCAGCAGGCCCGGCGGATTCTCTGGAGCGGATGGAACCTGACGCGCCGTGAGCTGCGGCTGGTAGTCTTGCAGGCGCGCTCTTCCGCAGGGTCTTCGCATCTGACGCCGTTTGCGCAATCCCAGGACTGGTTTCGCAACATGGTTTGGTGAGGCGCGGACTTGGTGGCAAATGCGGCTCGCTCACCGCAGCAAGTCCCGTTGCCACGACATCAATTCCCGCTCAGACGCATTCTTATCCTGAGCCAGCGCCAGCAGCGTGGCACGGCTGGCGATCAAGGTCGCGTCGATCTCCAATTCCGCCGCCCGGCGGTCGCGGCGCTTTTTGAGCTCATTAAAGCGGTTTTGCTCTGCTTCACTGGTCCGGTAATGGGTCCGGCGCGGGATGTGAGGCTTCTTTTCCCCAGGCACGGCCAGGCCCCTGGCAATGGCCGCGAGAAGGTGGCTCTTCCGGTGGGACTGCAAGAAGCGGGGCATAAGCGGCTCCAGCGGCTTGGATTTTGAGGCGGCGCCAGCCAGTGCTACCAGGGCCTCGTGGCTCAGGATGAAGTATGGCGGCTTGTTGGCTTTAACTGCCTCTCGTTCCCGCCAGCGCCACAGCTCCCGCAACACCGCCAAAGCGTTCCGGTCCAACCGGTCGCTCCCCTTGACGCGCCAGACGGTATCCGGGTCTTGCTCCCGCAATTGGGCGCACTCGGCAATCAATCGCTGACAGATTTCGCGCTGCCAGCCCAGCCGTCCTTTTTCCTGCAACCCGGCTTGGAGCAAATCCGCCAGAGGCTTCAGATAGCGCGTGTCGTTCCGGGCGTAGGCCAGCATGCGGTCGGTCAATGGGCGCCGGGCCCAATTCATGGTTTGCGGGCCTTTTTCGAGCGTGATGCCGAGGTGTCTTGCCACCAAGTGCGTCAAACCAAACTGGGTGTAACCCAAAAGCCGCGCCGCCAGCATCGTGTCAAACACCCGGTCAGGAACAAACCCGAAACTTCGGTGCAATAAGCGCAAGTCGTAATCCGCGCCGTGCAGGATCAATTCCCGGCCGCGCAACGCTTCCCAAAAAGACGTGAGATCGTGGAGGCGCAAGGGATCAATAAGTTCGTCCGCGCCTTCCAGGCTGACCTGCACCAGGCAGACTTTCTCCGGGTAGGCATGGAGACTGTCCGCTTCCGTATCCAAAGCGATCCAATCCGAAGACCGGAGCCGGGGCAGTGCTTCCGCCAATCTCGTCTCGTTATCAATCACGCGTGTCATTAAGCTCGACTCGCCCGCGAGGCGAAAGAGAAATTCACACACCGCGCCCAACTTAGCCTTCGCAAGTTCTTGACGGATGCCCCTCTAGCTTCCCATCATCAGAGAAAAACCGATTGACCTGCATGAATCTGGCTACGGCATTTGCGCTCTCAGCGGAAAAGAATTCGACCAAGACAGCGTTGTTCTGGGGAGAACACGAATATTCGTATGGCAGGCTTCTCGATCAATCGCGGTGGCTGGCCCGGCAGTTGCGCCGCGATTTCAATGTGCAACCCGGTGATCGCGTCGGCATTTGGCTGAGGAATTGCCCCGAATATGTTCCGGCTCTTTTCGGGGTGCTGGAAGCGGGAGCCGTGGTGGCCCCCATCAATAATTTTCTGAAGCCGGACGAGGTCAGCTATATCCTGGCCGACGGCGGCATCGATGTGTTGATCACGGATTCGGCGATGGCGGAATCGTTGCCCGCCTTGGCCGCCGCCCGGCCGTCGCTGCGCTTTCTTCACGTCGAGCAGATTGCGCTGGCACAGCCTGTCTCTCCTGACGATTTCACACCGGCCCCGCGCCGCGAGTCCGACCTGGCGGTCATCCTTTACACTTCCGGAACGACGGGACGGCCCAAAGGCGCCATGCTCTCGCATGGCAACCTGCTGCATAACGTCGAAAGCTGCCGGCAGGTGCTGCAGGCGGTGAGCTTTGACCGGTTTGTCGTGCTGCTGCCGATGTTCCACAGTTTCATGCTCTGCGTCGGCATTCTGCTGCCACTGATCATCGGCGGCTCGATTGTCCTGGTCAAATCGTTGCATCCTCCAAAGAGCATTCTGCACGAAATCGTGGCGCGGCAGGCCACGCTGCTTCCGGCCATTCCGCAATTGTTTCGGGCCTTGGCCAATGCGCCCATTCCGCCCAACCTTCCTTTGCGGCTTTGTGTCAGCGGCGCGGCGCCGTTGCCGGTGGAGGTTTTGAGAGAATTCAACGCAAAATATCCGCTGCCGTTGCTGGAAGGCTACGGACTGAGCGAAGCCAGCCCGGTGGTGTCCATCAATCCCATTCAAGGCCCGTGGAAGGAGGGATCAATTGGCAAACCGATCCCGGACGTCGAAGTCAGCGTCCAAAACGAGGCCGGGGAGCATCTGCCAGACGGCGCGATCGGCGAAATCTGCGTGCGCGGCGGCAATGTCATGCTGGGCTACTGGAATCAACCGGAAGAAACCGCCAAGGTCCTGCGCCACGGCTGGCTGTTGACGGGCGATGTCGGCTACCGCGATGCCGACGGGTACTACTTCATCACCGACCGCAAGAAGGACATGCTTCTGGTCAATGGCATCAACGTCTATCCCCGCGAGCTGGAAGAGGTGATTTATCAATTTCCCGGCGTGAAAGAGGCGGCGGTGGTGGGCGTGCCGGACCCGCGCAAAGGCGAGCATCCGGTGGCGTTTGTGGTGGCCAACGACGGCGTGGCCATCGATGAAAGGGCGTTGCTGCATTTCGTGCGCGGAAAAGTGGCCGACTACAAAGTCCCGCGCCGGGTTCATTTCCTGGCCAGCCTGCCGCGCAATGCCACGGGCAAAATCTTGAAGACGGAATTGCGGCAGAGGCTGCGCTAACCTCGCCCCCCATTCAACTGCCGGCACCAGCTTGCGACCGATTCGGGTGCATATTCAAACGGATTCAGCAGATTGAGCGAGCTGATGCCTTCGGCGTCGATGATCTCCCAATCGACAAAATAGCGGATGGGCTGATGTTGCAGTTGTTTCATGATGTGCGAGCGGATGCGGGCCCGGGTATTGGCGGGCGCTTGGCGGGTGGCTTCGGCAATATCGGCCGGGGTCAGCTCCCAGGCGGGCGGCGTCCGGGCCAGCGCCAGGCCGAGACTGCGAGAGGGATCGACATGGTGAAACTCGAGGTCTTGCGCCCGCAACCAGGGATCGATCCAGGGTATGTTTTCCCGTTCGATGAACTGCTGGAAGAGCCAGCGTTTGGTTATCCAATCCACTTTGCCGATTAATTTCTCCGGGTGGAAGGCCAGGGCGGCCAGCGTCTCTTTCCAGACGTCCAACACGACATTGGTTTCCTCGTCCCGTCCGCGGAGTTCGTGGTCAGCCGTTTCCCAATAAACCGACAGCAATTCCACGGCATCCTCGCAGCGTCCATCAGCCAAGGGAGCCAGCCAGGGGCCCTCCGGCTGGTGAGACATGCTCCGAAAAGTCATGACTGCGTCAGCCAGCACGATCCTGGGCATGCAGTCCAACTCCAGCAGATCGAGCACCAGCGACGTCGTCCCTGCCTTCAGAAGGAGCGTGGTGGGCAAGACGCTCGTGTCGCCATGCAACAGATGAAGCCGGCGGTACTTCCGGGCATCGGCTAGGGGTTCGTCGCGGGTGTTGATGATGGCGCGGTTGAACTGCACCCACTCGAACAGATCATTGTTGATGTAATCCGCCCGCTGGCTGATTTGGAAATGGCTGTCCGCGCCGGGCCGGAGCAAATCACCGCGCAATTCGGCGCCGGGCGTGGCGCCGACGCGCCCGGCGCCCGCGTAGAGTTGGCGCAACGTCAAGAAGGCCAGCAGCGACAGCACATTCGACTCGGTCCTCGGCGCGGAACGGCGCACGAGGTAATTCTCGTGGCAGCCAAACGTCGCGCCGGAGTAATGATCGATATTGTTGCGGATGAAACTGACCTGATCGGCCAACCTCAGATCCTTCAAAGCCTGCAAAAGGATGGAATCGCCGGCGCGGTCGTAGCGCAGCAAGTCGATCAAGGAAAGGCATTCCGGCGTGCAATATTCGAGGTGGCCCATATCGACGTAAGCGCGGCCGCCATTGAACAGAAACCCCCCATTCCCGGCCGGTTCGTCCCAGTCCCGCTGGTGCATATCCGGCAAGCCAAAGCGGGCCCGGTCGAATATCCAGTTGCGGACGCGGCCCACGGCGCTGGGAGGGCCGGAGGGATCGTTGGTCAGACAACCATACTCAGTTTCCAATCCCACGATGCGGTTCATAGACCGGCTTGGGTCAAGGTCAGGAATTCAAAACGCGCCGGACGCGGGCTGCGGCGGGCCAGCCATCCGATTTCCACGGTCTTGCCGTTCACGGCGGCGCGCCAGCCCCGGCGGCGCTCTTCCTCGGCCGGAAGGTTTTCCACGAACGATTTATTCTCGGTCAAACACCACCAGGCTTGGAGCAGGAGGTCCACCACCTCCGCCCGCGCGCTCTTGCCGGCCAGGGATTGATTGAGCCAGGTTTGCGCGCCGGATTCCGTTGCGGCTTGGGCGGCGACCACGAGCGCAAGGCTGGAAAGGAATTGGAAAGCCCCGTCAAAGTGCAGGCGGACCAGCAAATCGTTCTCCGGTTGTGCCGCCACCTCCGCCAGCAGCAGCTCGACCAGGAACGGCGCGCTGAAGATCTGTTCAAAATTGGTTTTCAATTGCGGTCCCAGACCGAAACTGACCAGCCGCCGCAAGCTGACGTCTTCGGATGCACGCGTGAACGCTTCCACGTGCGCGGCGTCGATGGCCGCCTGCCGGATTTTCTCGATGTCAGCCGGGTGCCCCAGGGCCACCAGCGCGTGGCGGTCGAACAGTTCGAACACTTTGGAACTGCCCGTGCCCACGCCCAGCAACAGGATTCCCTCCGGCAGTCTGACCGCAAAAGCCGGCGAACCGCCTTTCAGTTGTTCGCGCACGTATTCGCGGCGATTCTCAATCGCTTCCAGCCAACGGTAGGGTTCCTCAGTCATGATTGCA
The DNA here is from genome assembly GCA_964363225.1 of uncultured Verrucomicrobiota bacterium. Classification (GTDB taxonomy): domain Bacteria; phylum Verrucomicrobiota; class Verrucomicrobiia; order Limisphaerales; family CAYIIH01; genus CAYIIH01. The sequence continues at coordinate 6,901 of CAYIIH010000269.1, forward strand.
GGAATTGGGCTTGTTGTTCGGCGCTCAGTGTCTCCACGCCGGAGGTGCGCAGCACCTTGATGGTGGCGAAGTTGCGCGTTTCCGGATTGACGCCCCCCGTGGCGGAATCGAATTCGGAGGCGGTCATGAGCAGGCGCAGCGCGAACGGCACGGCTTGGGCCAGGCCCATCTCCGAAGGACGCGGCTCCCCGTAACGTTCTTGAAAGCTGAGCACACTGCGGATGGTGAGGGCGCCGGAACCCGAGGCGGCATAGCCCACCGCCTGGAATTGCGCTCCCAGCGGGTCATAAAAATAAATCTGCGCTTTCGGAGGTGAAACCGCCTGGTCCAATCCGGCAAAAAGCGGCATGACCACGCCCACACCCTGCAGGGTCATGGGCAGGTTATCGCGCAACAAACGGGCCAGCGCCCGCACTTTGGCCGGCAAGCTCAAAGGCTGCAACTGGCTGCGCCGATAGTACTCGAACGAAGTCTGGAGCACGCGGGCCATCTCGAAAGCCGTGGCCGGAACGCCGGCGATGGCCAGGAGCGAGCAGGTGTCGATCTCGATGACTTTGTCGATGCGGTCCGAGACGATCAGATTGCCGGCGGTCGCGCGCCGGTCGCCCGCCATCAAAACCCCGTCCGCAAATTGGAAGGCAAAGACGGTTGTCGCTTGGGTTTGCACGGGGGCGTCCGTGGAAACCTCCGAACGGACCGGCGGGATGTGCCGGGCCGCGAGCAACGACAGAAAGTCGCCCGCCACCGAAATAGATTCGCTCATTGGCCAGTGCGCTGCCGGTAGCGTTTCGCCTGGTCGGGATCGACCTTGCGCATGCGTTTCAGGAGTTCCTCCACGTTGGGTTTATCGACCTTGGGCGAGACGGGACCTTCACCGCCGCCGCCGGGGCTGGGAGCCGTGGGTCGCGTTTTTTGGGCTTGATCAGGCATAAAAATTCTCAATCAGCTCGGCACGTTGGCCAGCGCCTTTAAATCGTCGGGCGTTCGTGCCGCATCGACTACAGCAGCATAATGCAAGATTTCTTCGGGCGCGAATAAATCCAGCAGCGACAGCTTGATCGGACCGTCGCTGCCTTGCAGGGTGATGTGGTCCCACTGGGCGGACAGGATGGCTCCGGCGAATTTCTGAACGCATTTGCCCCGCACATAAGCTCGGGTGCTGGCCGGCGGATGCTGGACTGCCTGTAGCGACGCCGTTTCATCCGGCACGTGCCGCATGGCTCCGGACTGTTCCAATCCGTAATACAATCCCTCGCTGGCATCAAGCCGATGATATTCCAGGTCAAGACTTTGCAACCAAGGATGTTCGTCCGGAATTTTCTGCGCAGCTTGGAATTCACGCACCAGCGCCAGCTTGGCGGTCCAATCAAGCCGGTCGCGGCAGCGCCGATAATCGGCCGCCAAATCTGCGAGCACCGTCTCCCAATCCGTCACCAATTCCGCCTGCTCCGGATGGTCGAGATGGCAGAGGTCCTTGACAGCCTTGAGATAAGCCCATTGCACTTCGAGCGCGGTGGACGGCACATCGTCCTGCAGCCGCAACTCCCAGCGAAAGGTTTGATCCCGCGAGACCGCCGGCAGCGCAGCCAGCGGATGGGCCAGCCTCGGATACTTTCGTTTGGGATCGCGCACCAGCGCTTCCAGCACCAACGCCGTCGTTCCCACCTTCAATCGTGTGGCGAACGGAGACATGTTGGCATCACCGAGAATGACATGAAACCGCCGGTACAAACTCGGATTGGCGTGCGGTTCGTCCCGTGTATTGATGATCGGGCGCCGCTGCATGGTATCGACACTCTGCAACTCGCTGAAAAAATCACTGCGTTGCGCGATTTGAAAACCGGCCGCCACAAACCGGTCTTCGGCTTCCAGGGCGAATTTGCCGGCCCCGGCAAAGACCTGGCGAGTGACCAGGAACGCTTGCATGGCTTGGGCCAGGTATTCCCAGGGCAAAGAGCGCGGCAACAGATAGTTTTCGTGGCAGCCGTAACTGTGTCCGCAAAAGTCGGTGTTGTTCTTGTAGAGGCGGACCGTGGTGCGGCTCTGCTCGGAAAGCTCCTTCGCGCAGGCCATCAAAATGTGCTCTCCGGCCCGGTCATGGGCCAGAAGCTCGGCCAGGGTGCTGCATTCAGGGGTGCAATATTCCGGATGGGCATGGTCGTTGTAAAAGCGCGCGCCGTTGCCCAGGACCAGGTCGCTCTTGATCTCGGCTTGGCTGAGTTCGCGCTGGGCATCCTGGGCGAAATAGTTGGCTTCGTCGGCATCCTGCCGCAGTTCCTGGACCCGAAATCCGCGCATGTCGGCATGGGGGTCTTCGCTTTCATAATCCCAGCACATCCAGACGCCGGGTTGAGTGGCGCTGCGCACCAAGGCGATCGATTCGGCGACCACATCGACTTCTCCCTCCGTGTCCCGGGCAATCCCGATCTCGGTTTCGAGGCCAAATTGAATGAGCGGAGGAGTCATTGCAGAATACTTCCTTTCCCTGGGATCATCGGCGCGGAACGGTTCGATCTGCGGTCTTCACCCGGCTCGGCTGCGGTCCGCCTGCGCCTTCTTAAACAATGGACCCTCCCGTCATTTCCCCCTTGCGCGGCCGAACGGGACCCAGTCGGATGACATTGTCCGGGTCAAAGTCCGTCAGTTTCAACCAGTCCTCGGTCACATCGGTGGCCGGGAAAAGATCGTTTTCCGCGTATTCGCGGTTCATGGCGGTGAGCAAGTCCTCGCGAGTGATCACGGTCTCCTGCTTGGTTTCGATGGACCGTTTGATGGCCACGCACTTGGCCCGTTCCACAATGGCGGCAATGATGGCGCCGCTCGCCATTTCGCCCCGGTAGAGAATCTCTTTTCGGCCGCTTCGATAGACCACCTCCAGGAACTGGTTTTCTTCCGTGTGAGCGAACTGAGCCTTGGTAATGCTGCTGGCCAAGGCCGATTTGGGCTCGGCCAGAGGCAGCGAGTCGCGCAAATAAATCTCGTAAATCCTTTGCGCGCCGGCTTCGTTGGGCCGCAGCACTTTGATTTTGCGGTCGATGCGCCCGGGCCGGAGAATGGCCGGATCGATCAGATCGGCGCGGTTGGAAGCCAGAATGACCACCACGTTTTGCAGCGGCTCCAGCCCGTCCATTTCACTGCAAAACATCGGCACGAGCGTGCTGAGCATGCTGTGATACCGCCCGGCCCGGCGCGTGCCGAGAATCGATTCCGCCTCGTCGATGAACAGAAAAGCCAGCGCCCCGTCGTTGGCCCGTTCCCGGCATTGGGCGAAGAGATCGCGCACTTGCCGCTCCGATTCGCCGACCCACATGTTCAAGATTTCCGGGCCTTTGACATGGAGAAAGAACTCCGGGTGGTCCACTCCGGTCTGGACTTTGATCTGCCGGCGCAGATTGAAAGCGGTGGCTTTGCCGAGCAAGGTTTTGCCGCAGCCCGGCGGTCCGGAGAGCAGGAAACCTTTCGGCACGGAATATTGAAACCGTTTGAACAGGTCCCGATGCAGGAACGGCATTTCGATGGTGTCGCGAATGGCCTGCACGGCTTCTTCCTGGCCGCCGATGGCTTCCCAGGGCAGTTCCGTCACGGTTTCGAGGGATCGTTCGATGCGCCGTCCCATGCCCACGACTTCCAGGGCCACGCGTTGGTTCACATCCAGACGCACTTCCAAGCCAGGTTTGAGCTTTTCCTTGGCCAGCAATGCGGAGCGCTGCAGGACCAGCGGGGTCAGACCCGATTCCTGGCCAATGCGCAGCCGGCCATCCGACAGCAATTCGTCGATGCGGACGATGGGGCCGTTGCGGTCGAATCCAAGACCCAGCACGACGGCAAAGGCCTCGTTGCACAAGACGCGCTGTCCTACTTGCAGGCTGGCCAGGGGCAGGATCGGGTCCAGGCGGCAAACGTAGTCGGTGCCGCCGATGCAGACGTGGGCCTTGTCCGGCTCGACGGCCATAAGGAACGTGCCGACACGGAACGCCGGGGAGCGGAGCTTCTCCACGATGGCATCCAGTTTCTCGATGGCTTGCTGGGCCTGGAAATTCAGTTCTTCCAAGGCGGCAATACGCTCGCGCAAGTAAACCATGTCCAGGATTGACGGGTGGCGGGGCGGCAACTTGCTGACGATGAGGTCCAACAATCGGAGCGTGGACAGCGTCTCCAACTCCTCGCGCGCCAGCAGGTTGCTCAGCGCCGATGGCGGGTCAAAGCTCTCAGGAGCATTCTTGCCCGCCGCGCCGGACGCGGTGGCCTTCTTTTTGGACTCAGCCATGCCTGGAAATTAACCTGCTTCGCTGCTTTTGCAAATGCGCAGGCAAATTCGGGCAAGAGAAACGGAATCCGGCTGTTTCCGGCTTTCCCGCCTTCCCCTTTTCCACTAATAAACCAAGGCATGCGTTGTTTTGTCACCGGCGCTTCCGGTTTCATTGGCGCCAACCTCGTGCATGAGTTGGCCGCTCGCGGCCACCAGGTCAAGGCGCTGCTCCGGCCCGAAAGCGATCGGCGCGGGTTGCAGGGCGTTGAGTTTGAGCCTGTGCCGGGCGATCTCAGCGATCGCGCCGGGCTGAGCCGGGCGCTGCGCGGTTGCGATTGGTGTTTTCATGTCGCCGCCAGCTACCACCTTTGGCTGCGGGATTATGCGCCCATGTATGCGGCGAACGTGGAAGGGACGCGGAATGTGATCGAGGCAGCCGCGGAGGCCGGCTGTTCCCGGATCATTTATACCAGCACGGTCGGTTGCATCGGATTGCCCCGGCCGGTTCAGGGAAGGGTCGTGCCGACCGACGAAACGCAGGCCGCGTCGCTGGCCCAAATGAGCAACCATTACAAACGCTCCAAATGGCAAGCCGAAGCCGTGGCCCGCGAGCTCGCCGGCCAGGGCCGGCCGGTGGTGATCGTCAATCCGAGCGCTCCCGTTGGGCCTCGCGACGTCAAGCCGACGCCCACCGGCAAGATTATCGTCGATTTTCTGAATCGGGCCATGCCCGCCTACCTCGATACGGGTTTGAATTGGGTGCATGTCAGGGACATCGCCATCGGCCACATTCTGGCCGCCGAGAAAGGGCGGCTGGGCGAACGATACATCCTGGGCCATGCGGAAGGGAATTGGACGCTGCAACAAACGTTCGCCGCCTTGGAAGAAATCACCGGCCTGCCCGCGCCCCGATTTCGCGTGCCTTATTTCGTAGCTCTGCTGGCGGCGTACGCCAACGAAGCGCTGGCCCAAATCACAGGCCAGCCGCCCAAGGCGCCCCTGGCCGGGGTGCGCATGGCCAGATACAAAATGTTCTTCAATCCGGCCAAGGCCATCCGCGAGCTCGGCCTGCCACAAACGCCGCCCAAACAGGCGCTCATGGATGCGGTGGAATGGTTTCGGGAAAACGGATATGTGAGACGTGATGCGTAACGCGTTAAGAGCCAAAAAGAAAGTGAGCGAATGAAACCAGCACTGTGACAAAGAAGTTTCGATACATGTTTGGCAGGGCGCGTCACTCCGTGCGCGCCGCAATGGTATTGGATTCCTCAGTCACGGCGGGTGAA
>CAYIIH010000270.1:0-12371 GCA_964363225.1 uncultured Verrucomicrobiota bacterium
CTTATCCACGCCGCCAGCGTTCGTTCTGAGCCAGAATCAAACTCTCCGTAAAAACGTTAGTTCAATTCCATCAAGGTGATTAGCCTTGATTTACTACATTTGATTAAACTCAAAAGCATTCGACTAACTCGAATGTCTTTCGAGGGCTCTAACTTATCGCACAATTCAATTTTCAAAGAGCAGGAGGTTTTCACCTCAAAAAATTTCCCGTTACGGGATAAAAAAGCCTGAGTGCCGTTTTCACTGTTTTTCGGCATCTCAGATACCTTAGTTGTAAAGCTGCGGCAAATTTAGCTGTACTTTTCAGACTGTCAACAGCTTTTTTTGTCGGCTTTTACTGCCGCCCTCAAACCCACGCACATTCCAGCTTGTTCTCTCGTCCGTGCAAGTGCTTTTTGAGGCTCTTGATTGCTGCGTACTGCTGACTGCTAAACTGAGTTCATCGGGTTTGTCGAAAGCGGTGGAAAAGGTATCGAAGTTTGCAGTTCGTGCAAGGACTTTCTCACTTTTCTTTGCGTTTCTTTTGACTGCTTTGACTTTGTCAGCTTTTTCTCCGAAGAACGGCAATGAAAGCACCTCGCCAAAACCCAGCAGTTCACTCAGCATCCATCCGTTTGTCGGCGCTGAAACGTCGGGATCTCGACAACCCATCAGAACAACCTTAATGTGAGAAATCCCCAGCAAAGCAAGCATGTTAACGGTGAGCAGAACATGATTGATTACTCCCAAGCGATTTCGCGCCACCACGATAACCGGGCAATGCAGTGACTGGATCAAGTCGGCGGCGGTGTAACCTTCTCCCAAAGGGGACAGCAATCCCCCCGCTCCTTCGATGAGCAGGAAATCACTGCCGCTTTGCGCGAGCCTGATACGTTCCAATACCTCTTTAAACTCGACCGTCACTTGAAGGTTCCTGGCAGCCAACAGTGGCGCCACGGGCTCTGGGAAATAAAAGGGATTTATCAGATCGTTTGGCAACTCTCCTTCCAGCAGTGTGCCAAATAATTCGACATCGCCTCGATCGCCAGTGCAAAACGGTTTCATAACCCGCGTGCGTGGCGTTACGTTTCGCAGGTGTGTCAGCAACAGAGCCGTGAACAGCGTTTTGCCAACCCCGGTGTCGGTACCCGTTATGAAAATGATTTTGGTCAAGTCACTGGTTTGTTAGCAGACCGTTAATTCTCATCCAGCAATTGCGCGGCGCATCACTGCCAATGGAAATAAAGCACAGGAATATCTTGACGACTATTGCGCCTTACCAATGCGACAAAGCGCCTAGTATTCTGACCAATACGAGCATCGACTTGGATTTCAAAAGTATAGCTCCGAGTAGTAAAAACCCTGCTCAGATTTGCCGTCGCTTGCTGAGATAAAACCGGCAGAGGAACTTCTCGTGGACTTAGATACGGCGTGTCATCTTCAGTGCCATCGACTCCATCAAGCCCTCTTCGATTGTCGATAATCGCCTGGGCCAGATCCGGGTCAAAGCCGACTAGTTGAAGCACTTCCAACGAGGCTGTATTGGGGTTGACCAAGCCGGCGGAAATCGGAGTAAACAAATCCACCAAACCCACTGGAGATACCGTTGCCGTTCTGTTCCCCAGGTTGGGCGAAAACATGCCTGGCAGCGGTTGTCCTGCTGAATTGGCTCCTGCCGGTCCCCAATACATTTCAGGTGTAATGCCACGAATCAAGAGAAGCTCCGATAAATCATCAATGGGCCCGTTCTTCGCGTAGTACGGTCTTTTGGGATCGAGGTTCAGGTAATACTTGTCCTTGGCGCCACTCAAACGTGGCGGATTATCTCCGAATTCACGCCAATCCAAAATCGAATCAACAATGGTTGAAAACTCGCTCGCATCGACGCTGAGCAGGGCCAAGGCGTTTTGCAGCACTTGTTCATTGGCGGTGTTGATATTGAATTTTCTCTCCAAGTCCGTGATCTTTATGGAGAAAGAGCCGATGCCTAGTTGATTGTCATCCAAGGAGATACCGGCAAAGATTTCATCATTGGTTCCACCCAGCCCTCCTGCCCACTTTTGATTGAGCGCATCATACGCTCCTTGTCCGGGAATGGCCATTTGTTGCCCCAAAATGTAGCGCGCCATCTCCACACCAGATCTGCCCAGCCATTCCAAGTCAGGTTCAAAACTTGTATTGCGTGCCAACTTTGTCTCGACCTTCATGGAATAAGCAAAACCACCTGCCAAAATGCCCAAAACAATGATGACAATCATTACGATGATTAACGCAATCCCTTGCTCGGATGAACGCATTAATAACTTCATGGCCTGCTCCTGTAAGGCGCGTTTTCGGATCCCCGTTGCTGCCCAGGCTGAATGGAAAAGTATGGATTTCTTTGGTCAGGACGAGTGTTAAAGAATCGCTCGTTTCCGCCCTGGATGCTGCCGTCGCGCGGATTCTGTCCGGGAGGAATCCCACCCGGAGGAACCTGTCTTGTACCCGGGCCGCTCCCGCCGAGTTGCAGCATCAGTGGAATTGGTGTCGCTGCCACTGTTATCACCCGTGCTGCAACCTCTTTAGTCTGAGTAGAATACTGCTGCGTCCTGCCAAAGCCTAATGCCACCCTGACCAGCTTCGGCAATTGGTTTGTGTAAATCCACTCTGGAACCCATTCAGAAGTCCTTGCATCCCAAAACTCCATGGCAAAGAGACTCACATTCGGGGCCAAAACAATGGAATAAGGTTCTCCGACCAATTCGGTCGCTTCCAACAAAGGGCTTTGCCTTAGAACAAGTTGCGGTGCGCCATTCGTTCCTGGCTCCACCGAAAAAGTCACTCGCCGCACCACTTGATCTCCAAACAAGCCGCTCCCTGGAAAAGAGGCCGGCAGCCGCGCCACGAAACTAAGTTCCGCAAAATCACTGCTCGTAGTCGTGTCGGCCATAAACGCATAAAGAGGGAGGTTTCCCGTGTACAGCAATGCCGAGGCTAATGACTCTTCAATCGCTCGCATGGCGATGCGGATGCGTTGGACTTCTGCAGCCGCAACCAATCCAGCTTTCGATCCCCGCAAAATCGCTGACCAACTCGAATAGATGGCCACCATCACCATCCCGAAAATGGAAATGGCAATCATGATCTCAATCAATGTAAATGCCTTGAAACCAGCATTGTGAGAAACAACTGAGATGGTGAAATGAGGTTGAGAACTGTGCCTCCTGCACACCGTTTCTCTGCAACCGAAGCGCCCCAGCACTTTCATTGTCTGCCTCCCGCTGGTCTGCCTCCACCCGGCCTCATCAGACCGCTGGAAGCCGGACGATAGAGTAAAATGCTCATGGTCGAAGCCAACACTGTTCTCTCCTTCACTCCGACCACCTCGAAATTAACTTGGAAAAGGCCGTTGGTGAAAACCTCGAAAATCTCCCCATGGCAGGTATAACCAGGATACAAATCCTCAAATTGCGCAATGAGATCCGAAGGCAATGGCCCTTCTTCCAATCGGTTGGTCAAAGACAATTCACCAGCCAGGCTGCTGGCATCCACGTTCAAGGGCTGCAGACTCCTGGCGGCGCGAATGTTTCTCGACGTCAGATCGAGAATGGCAAATATGGCAATGAAAAAAATTCCCAAAGCGATCATGACTTCAAGCAGGCTGAAAGCGGAGTCAGCGGTGCGTTTGAACCCACGAGCAGGGAGCAGGGCGCAATTATACTGCCTCCGAGCGTTTGGCTCGTTCGCGCGGCTTGCAGGAGGACCTTTTCGCATCAACTTCATCGGAGCACCTGTACGTCAGCCAAACCTGTCACCACCTCGAGGGCGATTTTCCGCTGCCCGTCCTGGGTTTCGATGACAATGGCAAATTCATCACTGGTTCCATTCGGATAAAACCGAACCCGCGCCTCGGGCAATTCCATGTGATCTTTGAAATTCACATCCAGAAATCGCACAATGACATCTTCCCCTAATTGACTTGAGAAAGCCAAGGCGGCGGTTGGTTTCTCCGTGGCCTCCTTGGGAATCAGCGTGCTGTCCTGGCTTTCGAAGGCCTGCCTCCTTCTGACCGCCGCCGTTTGGATGGACAGATTTCCATCTTCAGCGCGAATCACGAACTCGGTTGGGACGCCCTGCAAAATGGCCCGGGCGCGAGCATGGCTGCAACCTTCGACAATGTCGCTCACAGCCTTGAGCAGTTCATTCTTTTGCATGGCCCGGAACATCATGGGAACGCCGGCGGAGATGACGATGGCCACGATGCTGATGACAATCATGATTTCAATGAGTGAAAAAGCCCGCCGATGCGCGAAAACCGTGCTGCGACGTGCGCCTGCAAAAGGCCCGGCCAAGCCCATGCCACAGCTTCCGGCCACCGGCACCCAGTCTGGCTGTTGGCGCAGATTCATCATCGTCCAATGTTGGCAGTGATGGCAAACATGGCCGAGAGCACGCCAAAGAGCAGAAAGCCGACGCCCAGCGCCATCACGATGATCATGACCGGCTCAATCAGATTGGTCATGACACGCAAGGCGATGCTCAATTCGTTCTCATAAGTGCTGGCCACATTCTGCAAGGCCCCCGGAACGTCGCCGGTCTCTTCGCCGATCTTCAACAGATCGATCATGAGTTGAGGGAAAATTTTGCTCCGGGCCAACGGCTGCGCTATCGTCTTGCCATCGGTTACCTCCTCACGCGTACGGGCAATGGCCTCTTTCAAAATGCGATTGGGAATAATCTGCTCCGTGATTTTCAAGGCCGTCAAGACGGGCACGCCGTTTTGCAACAAGGTGGCCAAGGTGCGGGCAAACTGCCCGAAGAGATTGAGCTTGATCACTTTGCCAATAACCGGCGCCTGCATTTTCCAGCGATCAATGGCGCGCTTCCCTCCCTCTGACGATTGGAAGCGCTTAAACAGCACAACTAAAGCGAGCGCGACCAGGAGCAGCAACCACCAGTAGGCGCTGAAAAAATGGCTCAAGCCGACCAGCATTTGTGTGGAGGCCGGCAATTGCATCTTCATGCCTTCAAAAATCGACATGAACTTAGGCAGCATGTACGTCATGAAAAAAACGATGATCAGGATGCCAACCGAAGCGACGACCGCCGGGTAAATGAGAGCCGAAACAAACTTGGCCTGGACTTCGGCAAATCGTTCAAAATGCTGCGCGAGCCGTTGCAGCACTTCCACCAACGCCCCGCTTTGCTCACCGGCGCGGACCATGTTCACGTACAGGTCGGAAAAGACGAGCGGTTGTTTCGCCATCGCATCAGAAAGACTCTTTCCCTCCATGACATCCTGTTTCAGGGCCTTGCCTACTTCGGCTGAAATGCCCTTGGATTCCAAGTGCGTCATGCTGTTGAGTGCCACGGTCAACGGCATCCCAGACTTCAACAGATTGGCCAATTGCTGGGTGAACGTGGCCAGTTCCTGGAGCTTGGGTTTGCGTTTGCGCGAGAGCAACTCGCGCAGTGCCGGAGGCAAAAACGCTGTGCGCGCGGCGGGTTGACGGTAGCTGGACCGCTCCCGATTGGCTGCCGGCCCGTTCTTTGCCACGTCCACCGCTACCGGGAAAAGCCCCAGCCGCTCGATCTGGACCAACGCGGCCGCGCGATCGGCCACCTCCAGCACGCCTTGCACCAGTTCGCCTGAACGACGCCGCGCTTTGTAAGAATACTGTGCCATAACTTCAAAGTACCTATTAAAAACCCTTCCGCCAGTAAAGTTTCCAACCAATGATCCCTCACGGTTCGCGACGTATTCTAAAAAACTGCGGAGGACGGTCCATCCTGATATTCCAACTGAAATCCGGACTGGTTGCAGTCAAGCCATCGGCCAAGGAATTCCAGGAACTCAGGTTGGTTGAACCTTCGACGCGGTAGCGCCAGCCCACTGCCGAAGGCCACTGCAACGTCACCCATTGGTTGCTCGCCTGGACTGATCTGATTTTGAAAAGATGGTCGTCCGGATGCTGGAAAACCATCAATACCGGCAGATGATCCGACGCCGTTTTATCGTCGAGTTTTTGCAGTTGGGGCGGAGTGGGATTAAGGAGATCGGTCCGAAACACCTCGCTGCTGACGATATTGGAGAACAACGCGCCATTCGGCAGGATATAATCAAAGCGCACCGTCAGGCTGCCGCGAATTGAAAGGGTCCGGTCACTGCCGGTGAAACGATTGACCGGTGTCGTCTGACGCAGCCCGGTCAAGGAATTAGCCAGCCGCGCAATAGGCTGCTGGCTGCCGGCCGGCGGACGGTTCACATCTTCATTCAGGTCGCCCGTCAGGACGTAAAGATTTCCGCCGTTGGCCGGCAGAAAGGTGTTCACAAAGAAGTTGGATACTGCGCTCGCCTCGGCCGCTCGGCGCGCGGCGCTGGCCGAATCGCTGCCGGACTTCAGATGGGTCGTGAAAACGTGGAGCGGCCGGGCCAGATCAGGCAGGTTGATCTCTGCCTCAAAAAGGTCCCGCGTGTACGTTCCACTGTAGCCGAATGCGCTCAGGCTGACGCCATCCAGCCATTTTTGCGACCGGGCAATGGGAAAGCGGCTGATAATGACGCTGCGCAAATAGCCATCCGTCCCCGAATTTGTGGCCAGAAAATAGCCCGGCAAATACGCCTTCACAAAGCTCGGCATGTGATAGGTGTTCGTGAATGGGATTTCGTTGAAAGTGACAATGTCCGGCTGCAAGTAAAGCATCTGCCGTCCAATGGCCTGGACTTGAGGCGCATTCGTGCTCCAATCGGTGGCGCCGTTGCCGCTCGCATTGTAGGTCAACAGCGAAAAGGCCTGCGATGAACTGGTTGAGCTGAAGACGAACAGGCAGAGCAGTACGCCCATTCGCAAGAGACGACACAGAGCAGGGAAACTCCAAGCAAAGGAGCGCGGACAGCCATGCCGGCACGAAGGGATGGGCTGGCCATCAACGCGCGGACAAGGCTGTCCGCGCTCCGGAAGAATCCTTGCCGCCCGCGAGGATCTCGACGGATAGAAGTGCAAAGGATTTACCGTGCCGTGGCTAAGATTCACGGCCTCAATGTTTCATATCGAACAGCCAATGGCGAGTGCCACATCACAAGAACAGCCAATGCCAGCCTGGAGGAGCAAAACCAAAGAAAGGAATTCAACGCCGCCGGTTGTAACCAGGCTGGGCATATTTGGCTTCGGCGAGCTGCCCTGCCTTCTGCAGGAACTGCGCGTCTGGTGCCAGTGCCAGCCAATGGACCGTCGCGCTTGAACTGGCAGCGGCCTCCAGCATCGCTTGGCGCCACTGCTCGGCCGTGACGCCAGGCGGCATTGGCTGCACCGATCCTTGAATCAGCAATCCACTCCGCGTGCGCCGCTGGGCAGCGCCCGCTATTTTGCGGCCTTTCCAGAGCAAATCGAATTGTTCGGCGCCCACAAAACATTGGCCGGGATCTTCCCGCCGGGCCGAAGAAGCAAGCTCAGTGGCCACACCGAGTCGCCCGAAGGCTTCGCCGAGCCATTGATGCAGGCGTTGGTAGCTGACCACCGCTTTCAGGCTGTACCAGGGATGATTCGTTGGGAAAACCAGACTGTACGTCCAGTCGGCGTCGTGAAGCACCAACCCGCCCCCCGTGGGTCGCCGAATCAGTGGGCGCAGTTTGGTCCAGCGGGCGACGTCATCGTGCTTTTGAAAATAGCCAAACGTCGCCGCCGGCTCCGTCCACTCATAGAACCGGAGGACCGGCTTGCCTACGCGCGGCGCGGCTTCCAGCAAAGCCTCATCCAAGGCCATGTTGTAGGCTGCGGCGCCCGCGCCCGATTCTAGTATGTGCCAAATCTCGGACATGCTTTAGAAGTCAGCACTTCGCTTTCACCTAAAACCTCGGCGCTAACAAGCCCGTCCGGGCCGGCAGGCAACGACGAGTGGAGACTTGTCGCACCGGCGCTATCGGACGCCGAGGCACGGACAGTGGCTTCGGATCTCACAATGGTCGCAGTCCGGATTGCGGGCATAGCAACGCCTCCGCCCATGCCAGATCAGCCAATGACTGAACATCGTCCAATCGGCCTGCGGCACTATCTCTTGCAGCGAGGCTTCAATTCTTTCCGGCCTGCTCTCTTTTGTCAGACCAAACCTTTGCGACAACCGGACCACGTGGGTATCGACCACGATGCCTTCATTCATGCTGAAGGCGTTCCCAAGCACGACGTTGGCCGTTTTGCGTCCGACGCCATCCAATTGCACCAGTTCTTCCATGCGGCGCGGCACCTCGCCCCCATGCTGCTCCACGAGTCTGCGGCAGCACGCCTGAATGTTCTTCGCTTTGTTGCGGTACAGACCGATCCGCTTGATATCCTGTTCGAGCGTCGCCAAACCGGCCTGGGCGTAATCCGCCGCGGAACGGTATTTTCTGAAGAGCTCGGCCGTGACGATGTTCACCTGCTTGTCAGTGCATTGCGCCGAAAGAATGGTCGCGATCAGCAACTCAAGAGGGTTGCTGTAGTTGAGTTCACAGTGAGCGTCGGGATAGGTTTTCGCCAAGCTCGCGACGATTCTTTTCAACCGTGTGGCCTTGGCTTGGCTGGTTTCGCGGGGCATGAAAAATTGGGAATAGGCTGGCTCGCCGAACACTGTCTGGAGGCTTGGAGCGCGAACCGCAACGGTTGCCTCAAGACCGCATTGGTGCCAGGTTACACCAACTCCGGCTCCTCGATTCTCTTGGGCGCTTTGACCAGCGGCATGCCATCCGCCGCTTCCGGATACTCGAATATTTTGCCCTCGTAATTGCGGAGGACCACGCGGTCGGCGTTGCGGCTCAGGACATAGTCGGGATTCACCGGCACTTTGCCGCCACCGCCAGGCGCGTCAATCACGTACTGGGGCACCGCATAACCGGTGGTGTGGCCGCGCAACCCTTGCATGATCTCCAATCCTTTGCGCACGCTGGATCGCAGGTGCGCCGATCCCGCGATGAGATCGCATTGATAAATGTAATACGGTTTCACCCGGCACATGAGCAGCTTTTGCATGAGGGCGCGCATGACCGTGGCATTGTCATTGACGCGCCGCAGCAGCACTGACTGGTTGCCGAGCGGAATGCCGGCGTCGGCCAGCCGGGCCAATGCTTCGCGCACCTCAAGAGTCAGCTCGCGAGGATGATTGCAGTGGATGCTGACAAAGAGCGGATGGTACTTCCTGAGCATGGCGCAGAGCGGCGGCGTGATTCGTTGCGGCAGGAAGATCGGGATGCGCGTGCCAATGCGGAGAAACTCGACATGCGGTATGGCCCGCAACCGGCTCAGGAGATGTTCCAGCTTCTCCTCGCTGAACAAGAGCGGGTCGCCGCCGCTGAGCAAGACGTCTCGCACGGACGGTGTTTTCCGGATATAATCGATCTGCTTCTCGAACTCTGGATGAAAATCGTAGCCGCTGGCATTGCTGACCAGGCGCGAGCGCGTGCAGTAGCGGCAATAGGCGGCGCAACGGTCGGTGACGAGAAACAGCACGCGGTCCGGATAGCGATGCACCAAGCCCGGCACCGGTGAATGAGAATCCTCCCCGCACGGGTCCGTCATTTCCCAGGAGGCAGTATGGGTCTCTTCGATGCGAGGAACGACCTGGGTGCGAATCGGGCAATGCTCATCTGCCGGATCGATCAGGTTAAAGAAATACGGGGTGATCGCCAGGGCCAGTTTGGTATTGGCCAGCAACGTGCCGCCATACTCCTCGGGCGTCAGCGTGGGCATGAGCCGCTGGAGCTGTTCGAGGGATTGGATGCGGTGTTTCAGTTGCCAGTGCCAGTCATTCCAATCCCTTTCGGAAACATCCGACCAAAAACCACGGCCAGCAGAACGAAATTCCTTGAGGGTGCGAAACAAACTGGCTGATGGCGGCTCCTCGCCCTTCCCGGATGAAGTGTCATGTTCCATTTTTAGTGGCAACTATATTTTGGGTGACTCACGTGTCAAGTGACGGGGATGGGAGGTAACTCGGCTCAACTTAAGGCTGATCGCGGATCCGGGCTGGAGCGGCAAGCAGAACCAGCCTGACCAAGTTCTCGTTCATCGGGCCGATGGAGGAGCGATCCTGGCAGATCCTAAATTGCTCTTGCGCAACGCCGCGCGTTCGGCGTCCAATGCGTCCAGTTGCTTAATGGCAGCGTTGATCACTAACAGGTTGCGCAAGGCCGGGTTCATTTTTAAAGACGGCGCATAGGCCAGTCGCTCGCGATTCTGCAGATACGATTCGAGGATATTCTGGTAGCGATCCGCCAGACGCCCGCATTTGGGTGACAAATTCAACCCGATGACAGCGAGTTGGTTTATCTTTTGGTTGAGCATTGCTTTCTGGGTTTTCGGATCCCCCTGTCTAAGGATTTCCTGCAGCGGCACTTGTGTCAGGACGGGCAAATCGTTGATGCCAAGGCGAGTCTGCACGGGAGAAAGAAGGATTTCGTCTAATTTCAGCAAGCTGGCTTCATGTGGCCAAGTCTGTCTCTGGTCACGTCCCAAAAGATCAACCAAGTGGAGAGACCACCATTTTTCCACGTCGAGCATGCGCTGAAACCGAGATGAAAAAGCGCTGAAAAAGGCGGTTTGCCAGTTCCAACACTGCGGCGATGCGCGCAACATGGTGAGCAAGCCGGCGCGCCCCCCCGGCAACTCCAACAGTTCGCTGACCAGGAGTTGGGCCGAATACCGCTGGGCATCCTGTTTTTCCTCGGACCGATAGGACATCGAGGGCAGGCTCAATTCCGTAAAGGTCAAAGGCGTGTTGGTGCGCAGGAATTCCGTGGCCTCGTACGCTGGATTCACCGGCATAACCTCGCGCATCGTGCGGACTTCAGGCCGGAGAATAAACGGCGAACTGGCCGCCGCCAGCAAATGGGCGGCCAACCCCTGAACCAGCCAAGCCGGCAGATCGGGGCAGCGCGGCGCCAAGTCGCGCGTGACCAATTCGAGCAGCAAAACCTGCACGACCCCCTCCATCAGCTTGGCCTCTTCAATTCGGTCCGGAATCTCCACCTGAAATTGCCAGCGGTCTCGATACCGTGTCGATATGATGGCAATGGGCTGCTCGGCGGCCTTCCGTTCCCGCAGGACGAGATGGATTTTGCCGCGATACCGGTCTGGCAGCAACAATTCCTTCAATAACGCGGCCTTGATCCGTTCCGCTGAAACGGCCAGCAAGTCGGGCTCCAGTCTGACGATTCTAGGGTCCAGGTTGGCCTCAGCAGGGATATAATTCTGAAATCCAGCCGGCCGATGGACAATAAACTGGCTGGAGCGGCTTACCACCGAGCGCATAGCCGGCTCAGACCAAGCCTGACTGGCGAAGCATAAAATGAGCGCGACTCCGACGGTTTTCAATGTTTTGCTTCCCGCCCACCGGCTTTCGCGGCGTACGTGTAAAGCCTCAATTCGGGACGGTGGCTGAGTTCATTCTCCGCAATTTCCAAGCCAGGAAGATGCGCCAGCCAGTCAAATTGTTTGGAAAAAGCCTGGTCTGCTCCGCCCAGGTGTCGGTTCGCCAACTGCCAGAAGCGCGGTCGAATCTCCAAATTGCCGACCTTCATGGCTTGGACCGGGAAATTCCAGCGATCCGCCGTTCGCTCCAGCCGGACCGTCCGCTGCCACACGAAATCGACCGAGAAGCCGATCATCCTCTTTTTCACCCAACAATAGAAAGTGACATCCGGAACGCTCAGGGACACAAAGCTCTTGAGCAAGCCATTTGAGCCCGGCGCGTTGGTCTGAGCCGCGGCAGCAGTGGCGGAGTAATTCTGTTCCAGATACGAATTCAATTCCACTTCCGACAAACGGACAAAACCACGGCGGGAAACCTTCTGGGCTTCTTGAAACAGCCTCAATTTCCGCCGGGCTTCCAGAGCATCAACGCTATTGGGAGCATCCGCCCAATCGGTGTCAACATCTCGCTTGATCTGAAAGAAGAGATAGCCGCCAGCCAGAAGGATGGCGCCGATGGCGACGGCCAAGGCCAGCAGAATCTTCTTGAGCGGTGGGGACAAAGACATGAAAAAACGCGTTAACTCTCCGCTGAAGCCGCCTTGGGAGCTTTTTTCTCCGTCTTGGGGGCAACGTCCGTCTTGCCCTTGTCCGGACTCGGAGAGGGTGGCGCGTCCTTCTTGGCGGCTTCCTTATACTTGTCGCTCCGGTAATCGTTGATATAAAAACCACTGCCTTTGAAGATCAACCCGCCGCCGGTGCCAATGGCACGTTTGACTTTTCCTTTGCCCCAGGTCTTTCGCTGGCAGGAATCCTTCGGACAGACCGTTAAAGGCTTGTCTATGATACGTTGAGAAATCTCAAACCGACCATCACACTTAGAACAAATGTACTCGTACGTTGGCATATCCGATCCTATTCAAACTGATAGCCCACAACTAAGCAATCCAAGAGAAGAGCGTCAAGTTTGCTTGT
>CAYIIH010000271.1:0-12362 GCA_964363225.1 uncultured Verrucomicrobiota bacterium
ACCATGGGAGCTCTGGCCGCCTTTCTTATGTTGCCAAGCTCGGCGCAGGCCCAGACGACCAACACCAACTTCTTCTTCTTCGCCACAAACTATTTCCAGTTCAGTTCGCCCACTTACACGGTGGCCGAGGATGGACTGATTGCGAGCATCACCGTGACCAGGACGATTGACACGAATGCGTTCTTTTTCACGAACTTCTTCTTCTTCCTCTATCCATTCCTCAACGGTTTGTCCGCTGAGGTTAATTACGCAACCAGTGATGGGACCGCGCTGGCAAACATTGATTACGAGGCCGCTTCCGGAACACTCGGATTCTACTGGGGGGCGACCAGCGCCGTCTTCAATGTCTTTATCCATGACAATTCTTTCACCAATGCCAATAAGACCATCAATTTAAGGTTGTCGAGTCCGTTCACGTATGATTTCTTCTTCTTCGGCTTTGACGATATCGGCTATCCCGGCCGGGCTGTGCTGACGATCGAAGACGACGAGAGCCTGCCACCGCGTTCCCCAGCAGGACAGGTGCAATTCAGTTCAGCCTTGTTTTCGGTCACGCACGAGGAGCCGCGCGCGGTCATCACGGTCACCCGCACCGGGGGTTCCACGGGCCGCATTTTGGTGGACTATGAGGCCACGACGAACGGAACCGCGCGGGTGGATACGGATTTCCAGCCCGTCAAAGGCACCGTGGTCTTCGATGACTTCCAGATGAGCACGTCGTTCACGGTGCCCATCACGTCACGAAACCCAGAGGACCAGATCTTCTTTCCCAGTACCAATTTCCTCTTCGGGGACGTATTTGTTCCGCTCGTTCTGACCAACGCGCGGCCGGCGCCGGAGGAGCTGCAGACGCTGGCCCCAACGCTGGGAGTGCGCAATGCCAACTTGCGAGTCATCGACAACACGGCGGGATTTAATTTTACGGCCACACACTATGTGGTGTCCGAAACCCAGGGGGCCCCCAAGCCCATCCGACGGGATGAAGACGAGTTTGTTGGTCCGGAACGCCAGCAATTCATTTCGCTTCCCGTTCACCGCAGCGGACCCATCAATGAGGGAGTGAAAGTTCACTACGTCGTGAACGCGCGCCGTATTTTTCTGGATAGCGCCGGATGCGAGGTTTTGGGCGGGGATCACGAGCAGAACTTTTTCCCGCTCAGCCCGGGATCCGACTATGCCACCCCCTTTGTCGATTACGTGCCGCCTGGTTCGGGAGAATGGCACCGCATCACGGGGTTGGAGTCCGCCTCTTTGGAATGGGCTGCCTTTGAAGTCGGAACCAAGAACGTTATCATTCCCATCATGAACGAGGGCCGGACCGAGTTCAACGAAGACCTGATTGTTCGGCTTATCATAACCAGGTGCGACAACCTGAATGCTGTTGTGGGCCCAGTGGGGACCACGATCGTGACAATTCTCGGTGACAACCAGAGCGGTCCACGCCAAAACAACGGCTTTACCGAGTTGGGCGAGCAGCCGGCCGGCGCGTTGGATCGGACTTGGAATCCGGATTTTGAGCCTCAGACCAATCCTCCCTTCAACTCGCAACCAGGGGCGAACAACACGGTCCTGGCGGTGGCGGCGCAGCCGGATGGCAAGCTGATCCTGGGCGGAGAGTTTACCGCCGTCAACACCCGTCCGCGCAATCGCATCGCCCGCATGAACCTGGACGGTTCGTTGGATACGTCATTTCTTGCCAGTCCCAATACGGGAGCGGACGCCTTCGTGAGTGCGTTGGCTTTGCAGGCTGACGGAAAAGTGTTGCTGGGCGGGGGCTTCACCTCCATCAACGGTGTGCTGAACCGCCGCATCGCCCGACTGATGCCCAACGGAGCGCTCGATCCGCAGTTTAAAGCCGGATTGGGTGTGGATGGACCGATCAATGCCGTCGCCCTGCAGTCGGATGGCCGACTCTTTATTGGTGGTGATTTCACCTCCGTAAACGGCACCAACCGCTACAATATCGCCCGGCTGAATGCGGACGGGTCTCTGGATACGACGTTTGACGCGGGCGCGGGTCCCAATGGTCCGGTGAACTCGATCGCCGTCAGTTCCGGACCGCTTCTCATTGACCAAAGCGCGGAAGGCGGGCAGGCCGAGGAACGGTTTCCCATCGACACGGGCAGCAACCAAGGCACCGTCACCATCAATTACGACTTCCTGCAGGTTCCCGACACCCTGCGCGTCTATTACGAGGGCAACCTGCTCTACGACACGGGATTGGTGAACGGCCAAGGCACGCTCAATGTCAATTATGGCCCGGGCACTGACACCGTGGTTGAGATTGTCATGAATGAAGGCAGCGGCCTGTTTGGAACGATCTGGCTGCTCTCCATACAGGTTGATCCCAATGCGGACCCGCGTCCGGTCATTGGCGGCGATTTCACTTCGGTCAATGGCGTGCCGCGGAACTATGTGGCGCGGTTGAACTTGGATGGTTCCGTTGATACGAGCTTCAATCCCGGCACCGGGGCTGACGGCGTCGTGCATTCGGTTGCCAAACAGGGGCAGAAAGTCTATATGGCCGGCAGTTTTAACTCGGTGGACTTGCGCAGCCGGCGGGGAGTCGCGCGTCTGAATGGCAATGGGTCGTTGGACACGTCTTTTGATCCGGGGACCGGGGTCAACGACACTGTGTATTCATTGGTCGTCCAGTCCGACGGCAAACCGGTGCTCGGGGGCATTTTCACCTCCATCAACAGCACGCGCCGGATCAGCCTGGCCCGGCTGAACCGGGACGGCAAGGTGGACACGACTTTCATGGATACCGCCTACAACCAATTCGCCGGCTTGATCAATCCGCTGAGTCCCGATAATCCTCAATCGCAGGAAAACTTCATCCGTTCCATCTCCTTGTGGCGTTCCACCAACACGGTGGTTGACGAAAATATCATTTGGATCCCACGCGTCGATCCCCGCACTCGAACGAATCAGACCACCATCACCAACATCGTGGCGCGCGATTATTTTTACATTGGCGGGCGTTTCAAACGCGTGGGCGGCGGCTTCAGTCGGGACAATGTGCGCAACCGCAGTTACGTGGCGCGCTTGATTGGTGACGGCAAGCTGACTTACAATTGGACGGAAGGCACCAATGGCGCTGTCTTCGCCGTGACCGAGGCCCTCGATACGCCGGGAGCGGGCAACCTCAGCTTCCGGGACCCGGAATACTCGGCGGACGAAGATTCCGGCACGCTTTTCGTAACGCTCCGTCGCGATAATGGCAGCCTGGGGCGGGCGACCGGACATTTCGTAACGGAGGACCCTCTGCCGGGTCCTGGCGCCGCGAAAGGCGGTCCGGCGGGCCAGACGGGGACGGATTATCTGCCGTTGCAGCGGGTGCCTGCCTGGATCAGCACCTATGGGCCGCGCGACGACACGCGCATGCGCAGCGATGCCTTCCGAGGGCCGAGCAATGACTCGTTCTTCGTCAGTCCGAACGATGGCAGAACCGTGAGAGGCAATCCCGTCGCGGACGACATTCGCATCGTCATCCATGAAGACGCTTTGATCGAAGGGGATGAAATCATCAACCTGAAGCTCTTTGGGCCGTTGGAATTGATGGTCTTGGGAAACGAACCCATTCCCATCGGCCTGGCCCTCGGTCAAGACAAGGCCAGACTGATCATCGTGGACAACGACTTCAACTTCGGAACGCTTGGCTTCAGTCAGCCTGAATACACGGTCAACGAGGATGGGCGCACCGTCACCATTACGCTCACGCGCGTGGGGGGAAGCGCCGGAGACGTGGCGGTGGATTATGCCACTTCGAACGGCACCGCCCTGGAGGGACCCGACTATGCGCGCAGTCAGGGGACACTCTTCTTTGCGGCAGGTCAGACGAACAATTCGTTCACGGTCTCGCTCGTGAACGATACCACGGCCGAGTTGGAAGAGACCATCAACCTGACGTTGTTCAACCCGACCGGGTGGCCCACCAACGTTGTCCCGAATCTCAGAGTGGATCCCAGCCGGGCCACGGCCGTGTTGACCATCATCGACAACGATTTCGCGCCCGGTCGATTGAGTTTCGAGCAGGCCGAGTTTCGTGTCCAGGAAAGCGGCCCATTTGTTACCATCGCCGTGCGCCGTTCGGGCGGCATCAAGGGTGAGATGTACGTCAAGTTTGCCACCACGAACGACACCGCCGTCTCAGGCCTCAACTACACTTCCACCAACGGCCTCCTGCGCTGGGTGGACGGCGACAGTTCCAGTAAGACGTTCACCATTCCCATCCTCGATGACGATGGCGTGAACCAGGATCGGTTTGTCAACCTCCGCTTGTTCGATCCTGTCATCCAGAATGCGCCGAACCCCGACGCCCTCGGCGTCCAACCCACCGCGCGGGTGAGGATCGTCAACGATGACGATTATGGAAAGTTCAGCTTCACGCAGCCAGTGTATCACGTGGATGAGTCGGGCAAATCGGCCACCATCACCGTGGTGCGCACCGAAGGGATTTCAGGTCCGGTGAGTGTGGCGGTCCAGGCCACCGAAATCACCGCCCTGGCTGGAACAGATTTTCTCCCCGTGAGCGCCACGTTGGACTTCGGCCACAGGGAGACGGCCAAGTCGTTCGACGTTTCCATCCTCGACGACAAGATTGTGGAGGGCAACCTGACGATCGGGTTGCTCCTCACTCCGCTTCCTCCCGGGCGGCCCGGAAATCCAGTGGCCGCCGAACTGATCATTGTCGATAATGAATTGTCCAATATCCCGGCGGGCAGCTTGGACACGGAGTTCCTGGCGAGCGGCACGGACGGATTCGTGTACGCCCTGGCCTTGCAGCGTGAGGCCGGCGTGCTGCCCGTTGAGCCTAACATCCTTTTGGCGGGAGATTTCCGCTTCGTCAACGACGTGGTACGGCGCCGTCTGGCCCGCCTTATTCCGAGCGGCGCCTTGGACCCCACGTTCTCCCCGACTCTCGGCCCCAATAATATTATTCGCTCCATGACGGTGGAAAACATGGGACGCATCGTGATTGGCGGCCTCTTCGACAACATCGACGGCATCAACCGGAACCATGTGGCACGGCTCAATATCGACAGCGTGGTGGACCCGACCTTTAATCCCGGGGCCGGCACGGACAATCCAGTCTATGCGACGGCTGTCCAAACCGACGGCAAAGTCCTCATCGCCGGCGACTTCTCCACCTTCAACGGCGAGCCGCGGAACGCGATTGTCCGCCTCAACACCAATGGGGTCTTGGACGCTGCCTTCAAACCGGGCACCGGGGCCAACGGCACCCTCTATGCGATCGTGGTGCAGCCCGATGGCCGGATCGTCATCGGTGGTGATTTTACGACCTTCAACGAGGCGCCGAACACCCGCATCGCCCGGTTGAATGCGAACGGGTCTGTGGAGGCCGGCTTCGCCGTCGATCCGGTGAGCCAGACCCGCTTGAGCGGAGCGGACGCGTCCGTCCGCTCGATTGCCATGCAGAGCGACGGCAAGATACTCTTAAGCGGTCTCTTCGAGAAAATGCACGGGGTGGCGCAGGGCCGGCTGGCGCGGCTGAATCGTGATGGCACCGTCGATGCGGCCTTCAACGTCGGCACGAACGGTTTGCCTCGCAGTGGGGCCAATGGCCCGGTGAACGTCGTCGCGCTCCAGATTGATGGAAAGATTCTGGTCGGCGGCGATTTTTCCAGGTTCAATGATGTCACCCGGAATCGCCTCACCCGTCTCAACACGGACGGCTCCATCGACCCGAAGATCAATTTCGGAACCGGCGCCAACGCGGCGGTCTCCACCATCGTTGTCCAGCCTGATCGCAAGATCGTCATTGGCGGCGGTTTCACCGAGTACAATGGCCAGGCCGCAAAACATATCGCTCGGATACACGGCGGCGCCATGGACGGGGCGGGCAGCATCGAGTTTGACGCGCCCAATTACGCGGTCAAAGAAAGCGCCACGAACGCGGTCGTCACTTTGCGCCGGATCGGTGGAACAACGGGTGCAGTTTCCATCAAGCTCTCCACCCTTGACTTGACCGCAAAAGCAGGGGCGGATTACGTCGCGACCAACAAGGTAATCACGTTCCCCGAAGGCGAGAACATCGTGTCGTTCACGGTGGGTGTGCAGGATAACTCGGTGGTGGATGGGGACCGAAGTTTTCAAGTCACTTTGTCCGAGGCAACGGGCGGTGCGACGGTCGGCTTTCAACCCACCGCGGAGATCAAGATGCTCGATGACGACAGCGAGTTGGGCTTTAGTTCGCCGGCCTACAGTATCACTGAGAACTTCGTCACGGGCAGCGCTTCGATCACAGTGACGAGATCGGGAGCAATCTCGGAAGCCGTTGCTGTGGACTTCCAAACAGGAACCAATGGCACCGCCACGGCGGGAGTGGATTATTTGGCGCAGGCGCAAAGGTTGAATTTCGCGCCCGGTGAAGCGAGCAAGACCTTCGGCATTGCGATCATAGACGACACGCAGATAGAGGGTAATGAAACCGTGATCCTCCTCCTCACCAATCCGAGCGGCAAAGCCATTGTGCAGGTCGGCCAATCCGTTCTGACCATCATCGATAACGATTTTGCGCCGGGCACGTTGAGTTTCTCCGCGCCGTCCTATCAGATCGCAGAAGGAGGCGTCGGCGCCACCAACCGAGCCACCATCACCGTGCGTCGCAGCGCCGGGACCACGGGCGTGATTTCCGTCGATTACGCGACGAGCGACGGAACGGCAACCTCCAATCCGGAGGGAGATTACCAGAGCGCCACTGGCATTCTTACCTTTGCCGACGGAGAAACGGAAAAGTCCTTTGTCGTCAATGTCTTTGGAGATGAAGTGGTCGAAGGCAACGAAACGGCCACCGTGACGCTGTCCAGGCCAACCGGCGGCACCGCAATTGTCGGCCCCAATCCGATCATTCTCACCATTGTGGATGACGACCTTGGCGCAGGCAGTCTGGACCAGACGTTCAATCCGGGCACCGGCGCCGAAGCGGGCAACACCAATGCGGCCGTGCGCGCTCTGAAGCTTCAGGCCGACGGCCAGATTGTTATTGGCGGAGATTTTACACGTTTCAACGGTGATCTGAATCATGTCCGGGTCGCGCGTTTGAACCTGGACGGTTCGCTGGATAACACTTTCAAAACGACAAACGGACCGAATAATTCCGTGAAAGCCATGGAACTGTCCGATGGCAAAGTCCTCATCGCGGGCGCTTTCAACACCATCGGCACGATCGTGAATAACCGGGTCGCCAGGCTCAGTGCGACCGGAACGTTCGACTCCACCTTCAACCTTCCGCTGGGTTTGAATGCGGAAGTGAACACAGTGGCCCTCCAACCCGATGGCAAAGTGTTTATCGGCGGCATGTTTACCGGCGTCAGCGCGGCCGGACGCAATCGCATCACACGACTGAATGGCGACGGCAATTGGGATGACAGCTTTAATCCCGGCTCGGGCGCTGATTATACGGTTCACTCAATCGTGCTGCAGTCCGATGGGAAAGTGATCGTGGGCGGAGCGTTCGCCACCATGAATGGGTCCGGCCATCGTGGCATCACTCGACTCCATCCGAATGGTGTTGTGGATGCGAGCTTCAATCCGGGCACGGGCGCCAACGGCACCGTCTATTCTGTCCTTCTGCAGAAAGACGGCAAAATAGTGGTGGCGGGCAGTTTTACCGCGATCAACGGCAACACCAATCATATCCGGGTCGCCCGTCTCAATGCCGATGGCTCCCTGGATGGCGCCTTTGACCACGGTCTCGGCACGAATAAGGTGGCCGGGGTCGGGCCGGACAACACCATTTATGCGATGGCCCTGCAGGAGGATGGGAAGATCGTCATTGGCGGCGACTTCACTCAGATCACCGCCTTGGTGACCAACGCCACGACGAAAGTGGTCAGCTCCAAGTTTGTCAGCCGCACGCGCATCGCCCGCCTCAATCAGGATGGCTCGCTGGATGAGAGCTTCGATCCTGGCTACGGGGCGAACGACACGGTTCTTTCTGTGGCCATTCAACTGGATGGCAAAGTCCTGTTGGCAGGAGAATTCAGCGAGGTGGACCGCGTCAGCCGCAACGGCCTTGCCCGGCTGAATGGAGATCCGGGTCTGTTGCCGCCGGGTATTACTATCAATTCAGTCGCCCGAGACCTTGCCAACGGCCAAGTGAGCTTCGACTTTGTCACGCAAGCGGGCCGGTCATACGTTATTGAAGCTTCGACCGACCTGGTCAATTGGACCCAGAAGGGGACTGTCTCGGCCACGGCGGCCACCGCTGCATTCACCGATCTGAACGCCAATCCTGCGCGCGGCTTCTACCGGGTGCGCCGCGTTGGGCCGTAATCCGTTGATGACCGGTTCATTTTGTTCCCGCCGATTTCGCTTCGATAAATTGCGGCTTTAAGTCGCTCCGGGGCACAGCCACGAAATGGAAGGGGGCCGTCAGCGCCTGGATGGTCATGGCCCCTGAACGCGGTGTCGTGCTCTTGACAGTGATCTGCAATCGGTCCGCCGCTTCCACGACGCTCATGATTTCAAGGGCAAAGCCTCCGGTGGGTTTTTGTCCCAGGGTGACCACGATCACCATTTGCTTCCGAAAATCGATCTCAGGCAGTTTTTGCGGCGGAAAGGAGCGGACGGTGTGCTTGGCCCAGACTCGCTCCCAGGCGCTGCGGTTGGTGATCACCTCCTGACGGGCCTCGGTCATCCCGCTGAACGCGCCTTTGGCCAGGTTGTGCAGGGAGTTACTTTTTGGTTCGCTCTGGGCCATACACACCCAACAAAACAGAATAATTGCGCCACTCGCAAGAGATCTCAGAGTTTTCATGCACTTCCCATCTTCCGTTCGCGCTGTTTTGCAGGCAAACACTTTCTTGCTAACTCATTGGAGCCGGCACGGCTTTGTGCTACTGTTCCGCGCCAGTGAATATAACGTTTCCAACTCCTGCGGCAAAGGCTGCTCAGAGCCGCTGGATCGCGTTTTTGGCCTTTGGGGCTTTGTGGATGGGGCTTTTTAACCAACTCCGAGTCGAGTGGACGATTAACCCTCAATACAGCTACGGCTGGGGCGTCCCATTCCTGGCAGCCTACCTTTTCTGGAACCGATGGAAGGACCGTCCGCAGCCTCAAAACGGGGCCTGGAACAGACGTTTTATCGTCGCAGCCGGCTTCCTCGCCCTGAGCCTCTTTCCCATTCGACTGGTCCAGGAAGCCAATCCGGATTGGCGGTTGGTCAGTTGGGCTTACAGCTTGGTCGCCGTCTCACTGACGCTGGCGGCAATTTGGCTGAGCAGCGGCTGGGGTTGGGGGAGGCATTTTTTGTGCCGGTGGCTTTTATTTTGCTGGCTGTTCCCTGGCCCACGCCCTTGGAGCAGGCCTTCATTCAAGCGCTCATGCGCGGAGTAGCCACCCTCACCGTCGAAGGCATCAATTGGTGTGGCATTCCTGCTTTTCGGCGTGGGAATTTGATTGAGCTTTCCACCGGACTCATCGGGGTCAATGAAGCCTGCAGCGGCGTCAGGTCGTTCCAGGCCACTCTCATGGCCGCCCTTTTTCTCGGTGAATTGTATCGGCTGGGCAAAACGCACCGGCTGATCCTGGTTGTGGCCGGGGTTGCTCTGGCCCTTTTTTTCAATCTGGCCCGCACCTTTTGGCTGACGTGGCTCAGCGCCCAACGCGGCATCGATTCCCTGGCGGCCTGGCATGATCCGGCCGGCTACGGCGTTTTGCTGCTGGCTTTTGCCGGACTTTGGGGATGCTCGCTGCTGCTGAAGAAACCGGTTTCATCGACCGCGGCTGAAGCCATCCACCACGGCTCCCTGCATCCTTTGCCGGGAAAACTAGTCCTCATTTTTCTGGGCTGGCTCATTTTCGTGGAGGGCGCCACGGAACTCTGGTACCGAACGCATGAAGGCGGCCTTTCCCGCCGGCCTTCCTGGACCCTCGCCTGGCCGGAACCCGGCCCGGCCTTTCGCTTCCATGAAATTTCGGACGATACCCGGCTCATTCTCCGTTATAACCAGGGGAAATCGGGCCTCTGGCTGAGTGCGGACGGCAGCCAATGGATGATTTACTTTTTTAGATGGCTGCCCGGACGAGCCGCGGCCCAGCTCGCCAAGAATCATCGGCCGGAAACATGCCTCCCCGCCGGCGGCCTCAAGCTGGTCAAAGACCTCGGCTTGAAGCTCATGAAGATTGGGGACTTGGAGTTGCCGTTCCGGGCTTACGTCTTTGAAAACCGAGACAAGCCGCTCTACGTCTTTTTTTGCCTGTGGGAAGAGCGCTCTTCCTCCAACTCGCCCCATCGGCCGGAAGATTTCAGCCGCCTCAGCCGGTTCTATGCCGTGCTGGAAGGCCGGCGCCACTTGGGACAGCAGGTTCTGGAAGTGGCGATGGCCGGCCCGGTGGATGAACAGCACGCTGAACGGAGTTTTGAGGATTACCTTGCCGCGCACATTCAAGTCTTCCAAAGTGCCCCCTAAAATGGCGCAGAAAACCTTGCATGCAACGTGATGAAGCCCGAAACAAATTCGGAGTCCGCTGAGTTGCAGCCCAAGCCCTGGCGCAAGCTGCTGCTGTGGGGGCTGCTCGTTGGCCTGGTCTCGGCTCTGGCGGCCGCCCGGCCTCTTTATCGCAGTTTGAAAATCCGGCGCACGCACGGCTTCGCCGCCGAGGCCGAGAACCATATTCAGCAGCAGCAATGGAAGGAAGCTTTCCGGAAAGCTCAAGCGGCCTACCAACTCACGCCGCAGGATGCGCGCACGCTCCGCGTCGTGGCCCGGCTCTATACTCTCATGCGCCAGGAGCAGGCCCTGGTCTTTTGGGACCAGCTCCTGGTCCTGCCTGAAGCCACAGATCAGGACCGCCGGGATTGCGTCCGGCTGGCGTTGGTGCTGCGGAAATTCGAGGCGGGCGAACCTCATCTGCGGCGCTTGCTCCAATCGGCGCCGGGCGGCCTGCTGAACCTGCAGTTGGCGGCGGAATTCTATTTTGCGAACGGCGACAAGGCCAACGCGCTTCATTTTTGCCGGCAATCTCTGGCCGGAGAACCTGCCAATCCGCACGCGAGGTTTTCTTTGGCGCGGGTCTTGTTGATGGCGCCGACCCCAACCGACGAGGCGGAGGCCAGGAAGCACTTGTGGGCCCTGGCCGAGGCCGAGGATCAAGTGGCCCTGGACGCCTTGGTGCTGCTCTCCCGCATCGCTTCTCTATCTCAATCCGAGGGCGAGCGCCTGCTGGCGCGGCTGGGCCGGCATCCCTTGGCGAAAACGGAGCACGAAATCCTGAGCCTGGAATTGAAGATGCGATCCCAGCCCGCGCAACGCCCGGTTATTCTGGAGACCACCCTGGGAAAAGCCCGCCGCCGCAGCTTGGACCACCAGTTGGAAATCGGACGTTGGTTCAATCGGCAACGCGAATTCACGCGCACCATCGAGTTGATTTCCCTGCCCGTTTCCTTGCTGCGACAGGACCTGTTCCTGGTGCGCCTGGATGCCCTGGCTGCGCTCGGCCGCTGGACCGAAGTCCGGCAGAACCTGGACGAAAAACAAATTCCCATCGACGCGCTTCTGGCCGAGCTCTACCGCGCCCGAGTCGCCAAAGAACTCGGCCATACCGAACAAGCGGCGCTGCATTGGAGGCGCGTGAACATGGAACTGGCCCGACAGCCGCAAGCCATCCTGTACGTCGCCCAGTACGCGGAGCGCATCGGAGAAAAGAGCGAAGCGATCAAGGCGTATCGCCGGCTGACCCAACAGACCGCCTTGATGCGACAAGCTTACGATGCGCTCATTCGCCTGGCTGAAAAAGAGGGCGACACTCATGGGCTGCGCGAGATCATGAAAGAGTTGGTGGCGCTTTATCCGGATGACCCGGCGCCGAAAAAGACCTGGCCTATTTGAATCTTCTTCTCCGTGAGCATCTGGAGGCCTCCCAAGCCGTCGCCCAAAAACTGCTGGAGCAAAAACCCGATTTCCTCTCTTATCGCACGACAGCGGCTCTGGCTTATCTGCGTTTAGATGATGTCCAGGCGGCCCGGGCTTTGTATGAGGGACTCTCTTTGGAGTGGAGCAAGGTGCTGCCGGGCTGGCAGGCGGTTCATGTGGCGGTGCGCGGGGCCAGTGGCCAGACTCATTTGGCCCGTGTTCTGGCCCGCCCGATACCGCTGGACAGGCTCAAACCGGAGGAGCGCATCCTGGTGCAGCCGTATCTTTAGCTTTGTGATCTTTGAGCTGGGTTAAAGAGGGTATTTACGCTGCCGACATTGCTTGGCTGTAGGGCAGGGCAGGCTTGGTTTAGACTTGCCTCACGACAACGCCAAGAGCCTGTTTGAAAACCCCACCACTACGCCGCGTGAGGGCACGCGGCCTACAGGAAACAGCCGAAACCGCCCCCTGCTGTAGGCC
>CAYIIH010000272.1:0-12306 GCA_964363225.1 uncultured Verrucomicrobiota bacterium
GCCGTCTCCGAAAACGCCACCAGCCTCGGCCTCAAAAACAAGAATTGGGAGTAGCACACCCCGCATGGCGCAGCCAATACTCTATCTTCGGCCGCCAACGAACTGGCAGGACTTCCATAAAGAAAAGTAAAAAGGGTCAAACTATAGCATTGGCATGAGTTCATTGCTTGTTAAGCATGCTATAGTTTGACCCTTTTTCTTTGGGTCAGCATTGGCGCGGATTCTTTCAAGCGCGTTCTATTTCCCTCCGATGCCGTAGAGGTTGCTGGCCGTCCTGATGAACAACTGCTTTCCGGAAACGGCCATCGAAGCCTGGACCTTTTCCTGGAGCGGATTCCGGGCGAGCATCTTGAATTGCGGGCCGGCCTCGAGGACGGTGCTTTCCCCTTCATCCGACAGGAAATAGATGCGGTGGTCTGCGCCCAGCGGCGAAGAGGAATGATTTCCTCCCACGCGCTCCTGCCAGACGATCTCGCCCGTGTCGCCTTTGAGACACATCGCGATCCCGCCCTCGGTGATCGTGTAAAGGCAGGGCTTCAGGTAAAGGAACGAGGGAATCCTGGGCATGCCTTTGCGCTGCTCCCAGGCCAGGTTGGTTTCGCCCTGGTCGCCATTGCCGCCCAGGCGAAACGCCTTGATCGACTCCCGCCCGCCCCAGCCGGACGCGGTAAAGGCCAGGCCGTCTCCCAGCACAATCGAGGGCACTACCCCTTCGCCAATGTTCCTCGAAGTCCAGAGCCGCTCGCCGGTTCCGGCCTCGAAGCCTTGGACCACGTCGCCGGCGCCGCTGATCACCTGCGCGCGGCCATCGGGTGCGGCCCATACGTTAGGGACGACGTGCGCAATGCGGGACAGGCCGCGTCCTGATTTCCATCGGACCTTGCCGGTCGTCTTGTCAAGAGCCAGCACGAACGACTGGTCCCACGGCACCTGCCAGCCGAGCTTCTTGTCCTCGCCGTCACTGCTGCCGTCCCGGGCCATGATGAGGAGGTTTTCCCAAAGGATGGGCGAGGTGCCCAACCCGTGTTCGCCGTAGAAGGGGAACTCGCGGTTCACCCACAGGGCCCGGCCATCGAAGTCCAGCGCCACGAAGCTGCCGTCGCCAAAAACGGATTAAACCCGCTCGCCGTCGGTGCAAGGGGTGGGCGTGGCGTAGCTGTTGCGATCACCTTTGTGGCCCGGCACCTGTTTGAACGCTTCTGTGTTCCACAGAATCTTCCCGTCGATGCGGCTCACGCACACAACACGGCAGGAAGCCCCGTTCTCGGTCGCCGTGGTGACGAAGACCCGGTCGCCCCACACAATGGGTGAAGACCAGGCCTCCCCCGGGATCGGCGTTTTCCATGCGACATTCTCCATCGCGCTCCATTGCAGCGGCAGACCGGTCTCAGTTGAGACGCCCTGCCGGGTCGGGCCGCGAAAGCCGGGCCAGTTCTCGGCCTGGATACACGCTGCTGAGATCACCAGAGCCAGGACGACATTAAGAATTCGGCTTTCTTTCATGGTTTCAATGGCTGGCCTGGCTCCGGAAAACCTTTCGAGGCGTCGTCCAGAACGAGCACCCAGTCCAGGTGCTCGCCGGGATAGGGCGGCGTGAATTCACGTTCGCCCGTGTTGGGAAACTCGCCGATGGCGGTCGCTTCGCCGTTGCGCGGATTGAACCACCACGCCTTCACCGTCGAGCCGCTGATCTTGTCCATCCGCACTTTGAACTTGCGCCCGATGGGCGCATAGACCATGGCGCAACTGCCCGACTTGTCGCGCGTGGCCACGAAGCGATAGCGGCCGGCGCCGGGCACCGAGGTCGGCACGCGGTCGGTGACGAGGACCGAATCATCCGGGATGCGGGTCAGGAAAGGGCGCGATTCGATCAGCCGCCGCCCGAATTGCATCTGGCCGGCGCCCGGCTGGTCGATGGCCTCGAACCACGGCAGGAGCGGGTTGTTGATGGGGCCGCGCGGCGGCGCCCACATCTGCCAGACGGAGTGGTGGCCGTAGGTGTGGCCGCACGCGCCGCTGAACAGATCCCAGTAGAGCGGCCGCCGCACGTCAGCCGCGTTCGAATGGCCCAGTTTCTTCGCGTCGAACGACACGGGGTGATCCTCGTAAATCGGTTCGCCGTCGAGGACCGGTTTGACCGGCGTGCGGTCGTAATCGGCACGCGTTTGGTCGTAGTGACCGGTGAACTCCGCCACGTGGCCGTTCTGCCGCATGTTGAAGTCGAGCCAGTCGTCGTTGTGGAACCAGGTGGAAGATCCGTTGCCGCCCGGCGGATGCAGCGTCATCAGGTGCGCGCCACCGTCGCCTTTGCGCAAGCCGCTCGCCATGGCCCGGAGCACCGCTTTGAAGCCGTCGTTGTCCACGCCCCGGTCGCCGCCAAGAATCCAGATGATCGGCTTATCCTTGTAGCGCCGGCCCAGCCATGCGCCGTAAATCTCCGCGTTGGCTTCGGTGAACAGCGGCTTGCCCTCGTGGACGTTGTCGTGCCAGTAGCGGCCCCAGGTCGGCAGGAAGCCGATGAACAGGCCGAGCGTTTCCGCTTTGTTCACGATGTAATCCACCTGGTCCCAGTAATCGTTGGCCGGGCCGTCCTTCACGTCGGGTTTTGCGGGATCGAGGTCCAGCAACGGCAGATGGCCATAGGGATTCGGAACGGTGTGCCCGTCAATCTCGGCCAGGGCAACCGCCTGGATGACCGTGAAGCCGTTCTTCGCGCGGTGTTCCAGGTAGCGGCTGGCTTCCTCGCGATTCAACCGGTGGAACAATTCCCACGCCGTGTCGCCCAGGTAGAAGAACGGGCGGCCGTCTTCGTAAACCAGGAACCGCTTGTTGTCGCTGACCTTGAGGCGGGGCGCGGCTTGGCCGGCCCAAACCGGATTCCAGACGAGCAGTGCCATCAGTAACAGGCTAGGAATTCGTGGGGTTTTCATATCGAGATAGACTACGCTTACCCGCGGATGCAGCTAGAAGAGGCCGGTTTTTCTCTTGGCTGATTTTCACCCTCATGCCTGGGGCGCGCGCTGCGGGAGGCCGGCGCGGAATTCCCGCGGCGGCTGCCCGAAAGCGGCCTTGAACCGTTTGTCAAAGTAGCTCTGGTCCGAAAACCCGGCGAGGCTGGCAATCTCGGCGATGGTCTGGTCCGTCTCCTTGAGCAGCCGTGCGGCATTCGACAGCCGCACGTGGTTCAGATAGTTCACCAGCGTCATGCCGGCGGCCTTCTTGAACGTCTTCATGAACTGCGGCTGGCTCATGTGGGCCAGCGCCGCGGCCTGGGCCACGGACAGCTTCTCCGCATAGTCGCGTCCGATATGATCGAACAGCGGTTTCAGGCGCAGCGAACGTTGCTGCTGCCGCACGAACTCCCATTTCAGGAGTTCCGAGTCGCGGAAATGCCGCGCCAAGTGATACAGCATTTCCAGCAGGTAGGCCTTGCAGCCGGCCTGGAAATACTGGCGGTCCTGGCCGGCAAAGTAGCATTGCAGCAGCCGCGCCATCGCATCATGGACCCCGGACGACGACGCTTGGGCGCAAGGCAGCACGTGCGGCTGCCTCTCCAGCTTCGAATAGAACGGCAGCAGAAAGGTGTAGTCGTGCGACGGCGATCCCAGGCTATAGACAAACTCCGGCAGGAAGCTGATGACGACCACGCGCGTGTCGAAGCCGGGAAAGTCCACCACATGATGCAGCTTGAGGTTGTCCACCACGAGAATGTCGCCGCGATTGAGCGACACCTCCTGATCGCCCATGCGGAACCGCGCCGGGCCGTCCAGCGGCGTGAACAACTCCAGCCGCTCATGCCACGTGGCCCGGCGCGTGTGCCGGCGGGACGTGTAGTGAAACAACTTGATGAGAAACGCAAACTCGCGGTCCAACTCGACATAGTAGCGCCCCCGATCGTCGAGTTGGGCCACGATGTTGTGCGGCTCGAAGCGCAGCCGGCCGCACACGTCCTGCAACAGCGAGAATCCGCCGCTCGCAGCGCGCTGTGCCGGTTGAATCTTCGGTTTCGCCATGCCGGCCCAGCATAATGAAACCGTGGCCCGGAGAAAAGAACTTAGCTGTCTCTATGCAGCAAGGGTAGCCGAAAAGAAACCGCAGAGACGCGATGGACGCAGAGAAGATTGAGTATCGGGTCGGTCGGAAACCATTCACTCTTCCGTGACCGAATCTGATTGGGCACTTCTTCAGTCCTCTCGGCGTCCATCGCGTCTCTGCGGTTCAATTGGCTTCGCTCGAACTGCATGGTTCCAGCTTAGCCCACGCCGGGCCTTGCTGTCCTCCACCGAACCAGGCCTGCCGCCTCAACGCCCGTGGCGCGAAAGCGGAAGCGCGCCGGCGGTTTTCAGGCTTGCGCGGTCTGGCGGCGTCAGGCTTCTTCCACGCGGATTTTCCGCCGGCCCAGCTTGGACAGCAAATCGCTGCGGATGCTGTCGGTCAGGACCGCGCTGAAGATGATGGCGCTGGTGATGAGCGGATACAGATAAGGGTCGGCGTTGAGGACAACGAGGCCGTTTTCGACGCTTTGAATGAGCAAGGCGCCCAGCACGGTTCCAGGAAACACCTTGCCGCGGCCCCCAAACAGGCTGGTGCCGCCCAGCACCGCGGCGGCGATGGCCGCGAACTCCTTGTTCGTTCCGAAGGTCGGCGACACCGCCCCGAGTTGCGCCAGCGCCAGGATGCCGCCCACGGCGGCGCAGAATCCGCTGATGACATAAACCGCGGCCAGCAGCCGGCCGGTGTTCACGCCGGCCTTGCGCGCGACCTCGGCGTCGTGTCCCACGGCGTAAATCTGCCGGCCAAAAGGCGTGCGCGCCAGCACCACCTGCGCGACGACCACGGCGGCGGCGAGAATGAAAACGGGCAAGGGAATGCCCAGCCAGCGCTCGGTGCCAATGGCGAGAAAGCTGGGCGGCAGATTCATCGCGCGCGTCTCGGTGAACCAGAGCGCGAATCCGCGCCCCAGATACAACGTGGCCAGCGTCACGATGAACGCGATGAGGCGCAAGCGCGTGATGAAAAAGGCGTTGACGGCGCCAAACGCCAGGCCAATGAGAAGAATGACGGCCAGCGCCAGCCAAAGCGGCGCGCCGCCCAGCACCATTTTGCCCGCCACGGCGGCGGCCAGGAACATGATAGCGCCGACCGAGAGGTCCACGCCCGCCGTGAGCAGGACGAACGTCATCCCGATGGCGACGATGGCGGTGGAGGCCGATTGAATGAGGATGTTGACAAGGTTCGGACCCGTAAAAAACCTCGGCGAGAGCGCGCCGAACACCGCCAAGACGGCGATGAAAAGGACCAGCGACGCGTTGTTCAGCGCCAGCAGGATGAACTGAGTGCGCGGCGACTTCATTGTTTCGGAGCGCGGACGGCCTCGTCCGCGGAGACAAGCGTTCCACGCTCCACGGCCGCCCGCAAGACGCGCTCGCGGTCAAACTCGTCGCGCGGCAGTTCGTCCCGAATCTCCCCGTGGCTCATCACCAGAATGCGGTCACAGAGGCCGCGCGCGCGCAACCGGGCCATGAGGGCAAAGAGCGTCTCGGATTCGCGGGCACTGAGCGAGGTGGTGGGTTCGTCGAGGATGAGAAGCCTGGCGTCGAGGCTGAGGGCTTTGGCGATTTCGACGAGCTGGCGTTCGCCGGCGGAGAGGGGCTCGACGGGCGTTTCGGGCGAGTGCGCGAGGCCGACTTGGTCCAGCAGGGTGGCGGCCTTGCGGCGCATCACGCCGCGGTTGATAAGGGGGAGGCCGCCGCTCCTGGGAAACGCGGTCAGAAAAATGTTCTCGGCGATGCTGAGATTGGCGAAGAGGTTCAATTCCTGGTGAATGAAAGCAATGCCGTGGCGCGTGGCGGCCTGCGGATTGCGCGGCGCGTACGGCTGGCCGTTCAGCCGCATTTGTCCGGCGTCAGGCAGGAGGTTGCCACCCAGGATGTTCATCAAGGTGGACTTTCCCGCGCCGTTCTCGCCGACGAGTCCCAGGGTGTGGCCCGCGGCCACGGCAAAGCTCACGTCGCGCAGGACCGGGACGCCCGTGAAGCCCTTTGAGATGCCGGCGAATTCAATCATGGTCCCTTGTTGGTGGTTCGTCGTTTGTTGTTGCGGGTTCATCGCTGGGCCGGCGAGGATTCGTGCCTGAAAGCAACAAACCGTGAACAAAAAACAGTGAACGGCTCCAATTCATTTTCCAAGGAACACCTTGTTTTTCAGTGCATCCATCAACGCCGCAAAGAGGATGACTGCGCCCTTGACCATCATGATGCTGAAATAGGAGAGGTCGAGCAGGTTAAGGCTGTTGTCGATGAGCTTCAAGAACAGCACGCCGAACAGCGTCCAGAGTATTTTCCCCTTGCCGCCAAAGAGGCTCGTGCCGCCGAGGACCGTGGCGCCGACGATGTCGAGCAGGAGCCGCTGCGCCAGCACCGGCGAACCGCTTTCCGCCTGCCCGGTGTAAAGCACCGCGGCGACCGCCGCCAGCAAACCACTGATGACGTAGGCCGAGACAACCACACCGCTGACCGGCACGCCGGAGATGAGCGAGGCGCGAGGGTTGTGCCCCACGGCGTAAAGCCAGCGACCCCAAAGCGAGCGGCTCAACATCAAATGCGCCGCCGCGGCCAACGCCGCCACGACCAGAAACGCGAGCGACGTCTTGCCGCCGAGGGCGTTGAAGGCGGCAGGCAGGTTCCCGATGTTCTTCGATTTTGTGAGCCAGACCGCCAAGCCGCTAAAAAACATCATCGCTGTGAGCGTGACGATGAAGGGCGGCATCCGGAATCGCGTGATAGCAACGCCGTTCAACAGGCCGACCAGGGCGCCGACGAGCAACATCAGGAGAATTCCCACGGGAACGGCGAAAGGACTGCCGGCCAGCCAGCCGTGATCGTTGCTCATCGCAGCAGCGCCGGTCACGCTGGTGAGTGCGATGATGGAAGTCACCGACAGGTCGATGCCGCCGGTGATGAGGACGACGGTCTGACCCACGGCGACCATAAACAGAGGCAGCAGCGTGGCGAGGATGTTTGCGAAGTTGTCCGGCGTGGCGAAGCCAGGTGTAAAGGGAGCGAAGGCGAGGAAATAGATGGTGCTTAGCAACAGGACGAGATACTCGGAGCGCAGGAGACAAACGACAGAGTTCGTGGTTCGTAGTCCGTGGTTCGTGGTTACTGCGGCGGTCATTACCGATTCAAGAACTGACTCAGTGAGAATCGTTCGTCGGCCAACCTGTTGGCATTGTGTACAGGTGCTGGGTTCTGTTCCACAAAGCTGCCCATTACCTGCGCACCTTCGCCCCCCACATCCGCGGCGCCTTTTCCTTCAAGTTCCCTTGGTGGATGACGAAGCCGGGATCTTTGATCGTTTGATCCACCGGTTTGCCGGCGCGCAGGTCGAGGATGGCCTTGACGCAGGCTTCGACTTCGAAATAGACATCCTGCACGCCGGTGGCGTCGAGGTAGCCATCGGCCAGCATCTGGTAGGCGGTGGCATCGCCGTCGAAGCCGCCCAGGATGACGTGGCCCGGTTCGCCGATTTTCTTGTATTTGCCGGCGGACTTGAGGGCGCTGACGATGGAAGGGAACAGGAAGTCCGACGAGGTGAAGATGAAGCTGATGTCGGGGTTGGCCTGCAGTGCGTTGACCACGCCGGCCTGGGCTTTCTCCTGGTTCCACTCGGTGGGCACGCGGGCGACGACCTCGATCACCTCAGGCGCCTCCTTGGCCGCAGCATCGAAACCGTCGCGACGGCCGATGGCATTGATGTCGCCGAGGTCGCCAATGAGGACCATCGCCTTGTGTTTCTTCCCGGTCTTTTTCGCCTCGCCCATCATGTAGGCCACCGTTTCCTTGGTGAGCGCGAAGTTGTCAGCCACCACGGCCGCGGACTGGGCGTCGCTTTGGTCGGGCGGCCGGTTGAACAGGACGATGGGGATGTTCGCGGCGTTGGCGGCTTTGATGATGGGGATGCAGGCTTTGGCGTCCTTAGGCACGAGGACGATGCCGTCCACCTTGCGCGTGATGAAGTTCTTCACCTGCTCGATCTGGCGGTTGGCGTCGCCGTCGGCGATGGCCTGAATCATCTTCATGTTGCGCCGGTCCAACTCGGCCTGGAAGGCGTCCAGCGACGCGACCCAGAAGCCCGTTTGCAGCGTTTCGAACGAGAGGCCGATGGTGAGCGGCTTGTCGCTGGAGCCGGTGGCGGAGCCGTTGGGGGCGGCAGGTTTGCCGCAGCCAATGAGCAGCAGGCTGAGACAGAGGAAATGACCGATGGCCAATGACCAATGACCAACCAAGTGTCCCATTTCACAAATCCCCTCACGTATAAAGGCGGCAACGTGCTGCCCCGTCGTAGCGCAGGTTTCCAACCTGCGGTATCGCCGACTTCCAGTCGTCAGACCGTCCGCGCCTCCCGCCGCGTGCGGATTGGAAATCCGCGATACGGCGCAGCGCGGCAACGCCGCAACCAAAGCCAGAAGCCAGGTAAACCGCAGAGACGCGAGAGACGCAGAGAAAGCAAACTGAGAATCCCCCGCAGCGTTCATCGCGTCTCTGCGGTTCCCTGCCCGCCGGCAGAATGCGCGCGGCTCGCGACGATTTGGCCAGATACTGATCGACTGGACGTCTGGGCTACGGGGTTGGCGCTGGTCACTGGTTTCTTCATTCGCGAGCGTATTAACGAAATTGGTCACTACTGGATCATCGGTCCTGGTGGCACGAATCATAGCCTTCATAGCTTTCTCAGTCCGGGATGAACTTGCGCAGATACCGCACGCTCTCCTCCGCCCACGCGGCTTCGCGGGCGAGGGTGTCGTCGAGGGTAGGTCCGAAGGGCGTCCAGAGTTCGAGGATGGCGTTGACGTCGCGACCGGCGGCACGCAGCTCGTCCAGCAGCCACGGCACGTTGAGACGGCCCCGGCCGGCAGCGCAACCCTTCACGACAAAGCCCATCTGGGAACTCACGCGCGCGATTGTGAAGTCTTTGAGGTGAAGATTCAACGTGTAAGGCGCCAGGGTTTTCACCACGACTTCGGGTCCTTCCAGCGCGCCGAAAGAGTTGACCGTGTCGAGGCAGATGCCGGCGTGCGCCGGGCCCAGCGCCTCGACGATGCCGGCGAGTGCGCGAGAGGTAAAACGGTCGTGATTCTCAATGGCGAGCTTGATCCCGGCGTCGGCGAAGCGTGGCAGGAGCGGGCGCACGAGCGTAACGGTGTCTTCCGGCGATGGCTCGTGTCCCAGCGAGTCAATCACGACGCGGACAAACGGCGCGCTGAACCGCCGCGCCAGTTCAAGGTGCGCCAGCAGGTCGGCCGTGTTTGCGATGCCGCGCGTGCCGACCTCCACCGCAGTGCGATGCTCCCAGGCCAAGGCGCTCAAGGCGTCGAGTTCGCGGGGCGAGAGTGCGGTCAGCGGCAGATTGTCGCAGAACTGGACGACGTGAACTCCAAGCCGGCTGGCGCGTTCCAGTAAACCCAGCGCGGTGAGCGGACGGCTTGGCGGATGCCCGGGTACGCCGACCGCCCAGGTGAAAGTGTAGGAGCCAAGGCCAAGGCGCATGGTCATCAAAGCGCGGATGGCCCGTCCGCGCAGTTGGAAGTGCGGCTGGCCAAGGCCTCGTTGGACGCATGAGTTTGCATTCATTGTGTTCATTCGCACCAATGAGCCGTGGGCGCTCCCGGGCTCAAATTTAAGGCAGATTTCCTTTCACAATCGCCTGCACCTGTTCCCTCACGCTCTCTGGCTCGAAGACCTGCTTCCAGTCGGGCTGAAGAAGGCGCCGGCGGCCGAATTCCGCCATGAGCTTGGCGCCGTCCGAGAACGTAAAGTCCACGCGATCGAAGGCGATGCCGAGCGGGACTTTGATGTGGCCGTAGAGAAAATCTTCGGCGGCGGCGCGCGGCACGCCGCGGCGCACCACTTCCTCCAGCGCTTCGCGCAAGGCCGTGATGAGGGTGATGCCCACGGTCTCGGCCATGGCGGGTTCGAGCAGGGCCATCTGCTCGACCGTGATGCGATGCGAGCGCGTGACCGGGGCGAAGAAATCGCGGGCGAGTCTCTCGCCGAGAACGTAGTGTGCCTCGGGACCCTGCATGAGCGCGCAGACGATGGGCATCCGCGCCTTCACGCCACCGAAGAAATCGGCGCGCGCCTCGGCGTCCTCCTCGTAGTCGAACACACTCGGATGACAGGGATGGGTCACGAAGTAACTGATGTCGGGCCGAGCCGGGATCTCGCCGGCGTGAGCGGCAGCGGGATCGAGGGTAATGACCAGCGCGCCGGACTTGAGTTGGGGCACGATTTCGTGCGCCACCTGGCCGAGGATTTTGTCCGGCACGGCCAGGATGACGGCGTCGGCATCGCGGACGGCTTCCGCCTGCGGGGTGGGTCTCACGCCGCGTGCAGTCAGATGGGCGAGGCTGCGTTCGCCGCACTCGACGCAGCGGAGCGAGTAAGCCGGGTTGTCTTTGAGATGGTCGGTGACGCGGCAGCCCATTTTGCCGCCGGCACCGATGAGAGCAATTATTGTCATAGGTTCGTGGCCGCTGGATTGTCGTTTGCGGCAGACCCGTGGGCCAGTTGCAGCGCCTGCCCGGTGCGCGCGGAATCGTAAGCGGCGAAGACAAGTTCAAGTGTCTTGAGATTGTCCTCGGCAGTGGTTTCGGCGGGAGCTTCACCGCGCAGCGCGCCGAGGAGGTTGGCATGGCACGCCACACCGGCGGATTGCACCAGGGCATAGCGCGGATCGGCCCAGGCAAAGTGCGGCGGAGGAAAGCGGCGCGCCTGCGTGCCGGCATCGGTCGTGACGCGAATCCAGCAGTCCGGGGCCAGTTCCGCCGCGCCGCGTTCCCCTTCAACGTGGATAAAGGTCTCGGGAAAGCGGTCGTGTTCGACGCGGCTGGCGTAACTCATCTCGCAGGTCACCGTCGCGCCCGAAGCCATGCCTAGCAGCACCGTGGCGACGTCTTCGCCGCGAATGTCCGGGTGGACGCGCGTCGTGCGGCAGAAGAGCGTGCGCGCCTCGCCGAAAAGCATCCGCGCCGTGTCGAGGATGTGCGTGCCGATGTCAGTGAGGATGAATTGTTCCAGCTCTTTCAAGAACGGCTGGTTGTCGAAGACGGGGAAGCTGTTCGAGTAAGTGACGCGGGCGCGGAACACCCGGCCAATGACGCCGGAGTCGAGCACCTTCTTCAACTCACGGACCGGCCTCTGCCAGCGCCAGTTCTCGTGGACGAAGAGGGGCACGCCGGCCTCGCGGCATGCCGCCATCATCGCCCGCGCATCGGCCAGTGTGGAAGCAAGCGGCTTCTGGCAGATGACGGGCCGCCCATGGGCGGCGGCAAGTTCAACAAACTGCCGGTGAGCGCCGACGTCGGTGATGATATCGATGAAGTCGGGTTTCTCCGTGCGCAACAACGCCGCCGCGTCGTCATAAATGGCCGGGACTCCAAACTCGGCGGCGAGTTGCTCCG
The DNA here is from genome assembly GCA_964363225.1 of uncultured Verrucomicrobiota bacterium. Lineage (GTDB taxonomy): Bacteria > Verrucomicrobiota > Verrucomicrobiia > Limisphaerales > CAYIIH01 > CAYIIH01. The sequence continues at coordinate 11,462 of CAYIIH010000272.1, forward strand.
CTTTGGAACGGGTGCGGTTGTAGAGCGCCACGCAGCGGACGCCTTTCAATTCCAGCCACGCTGCCAATTGGTAGCGCGCCCAGAAGCCGGTGCCGAAGATGGCCAGTCGCAATTCGCTCATGATCTGTGCCGGGAATTTATCAGCGGTCCCGCCGCGCCGATAGGAAACGCCGGTGATTTTTTTGGATGATTTTCACCACCGCCTTTGCAGGCGCCTTCACGGCAGCACATCGAGCGAAAAGCCTGTCGAGCGAAAAGCCTTGGCGCATGGTCGAGTATCCGTTAAAGGCAAGGCATGCATGCGTTGATGCAGGGCGTGCCGATCTTTGCCGGCTTGGATTCCCAAGGGCTGGACCTGCTGTTGCAGCGGGTGCAGGAGATGACCGCAGCCGCAGGCGATTTGGTCATCCGCGAGGGAGAATTAGGGAACCGGTTTTTTCTGATTGGCAGCGGCTCCGTGCGCGTCTGCAAGAAATTCGACCAACCGGAGGAAGTGGAACTGGCCCGCCTTGGCCCGCGAGATTTCTTTGGCGAGATGTGCATTTTGGAGACGCTGCCGCGGTCGGCGACCGTCCAGGCGGTGGTGCCGAGCACTTTGTTCAGTCTGCCTTCCGCAGCGTTCTATCACCTGTATAAATCCAGGCCGGAGCAATATTGCATCCTGTTGTTGAACATCGCGAGGGATCTCTCGCGCCGGCTCCGGCATCTGGACGAAGCGTTTGCGGCAAGGCATTAAGGTGCTTTCGTTTACCCTCTCCACGCGCATTGGCCTCAGCGTGGTGTAGAGTCCGTTGATTCTGCATAGAACGGGTAGGTTTTTCAGCAGGGGGTTTTGGCTGGCGGCG
>CAYIIH010000273.1:0-1385 GCA_964363225.1 uncultured Verrucomicrobiota bacterium
GCGGGTGCTGGCGGACGGACAAGAAATCGCCCGTGCTCCGCAGCTCCAGCGCGTGAGCGGCAAGCTGCCTGAACACTCTTGACTTGGACCGTCATGAATACGTTGCGCGCAACCCTTCGCCAAACCGTGCCACCCTGGCCGCGCTCGGAATCCCTTTCCCCATCACGCGATTGAAGACAAGGTGAACAAATGACTCCTTGGGAGATCCGTCAATTTCGCAGACAGTCTTTGCTCCGTCCGGCGGCCCCGGCCATGCTTCGCCACATGCAGATCGCCCGTGCCGTTCTCGTCCTCAACGCACTCTGCTGCTGTCACGGGATCGTTGCCGCAGACGCCAACGACGCCCTCCGCGTAGACGCCGCCTTCCCCGGCGGCAACATCGTGGTGGAAGCGATCGAGGGCGACACGGTGGCGCTCCACCAGGACTTGCGGGACACGCGAGATCATTGGTTTTACTGGTGCTTCCGAGTTCAGGGCGCGGCGGGACGAACCCTGGATTTCAAATTCACTCGCGGCAACGTCATCGGCGTGCGGGGCCCCGCGGTCAGCACCGATCACGGCCGGACGTGGCGCTGGCTGGGGGCGGAGGCAGTCAACGATTCCACATTTCGTTTCCACCTCCCGAGCGGTGCCCAGGAAGCACGTTTCTGCATGACCATCCCCTACCTGGAGGCCAACCTGCGCCAGTTCCTCGCCCGTTATCGTGACTCTCCCGGGCTGAGAGCGGATGTGCTGTGCAAGACAAAGAAGGGGCGCGAGGTGGAGCTTTTGCACCTTGGCAGGCTCGACGGACAGTGCCGTTTCCGGGTCTTGCTTGCGGCGCGCCACCACGCTTGCGAAACCATGGCAAGTTATGGGCTGGAAGGGATTCTGGAGTCGGTCCTGGCCGATACCGACGAGGGGAGATGGTTTCGACAGCAGGTTGAATTCCTGGTCGTCCCTTTCATGGACAAGGACGGCGTCGAGGAGGGCGACCAGGGCAAGGGTCGTCAGCCGCGGGATCATAACGAGGATTACGCCGGTGAGAGCAGCCACGCCTCCGTCCGCGCGTTGCGCGACCTGGTTCCTCGCTGGTCGCAGGGCCGGCTGCGGTTGGCGCTGGATATGCACTGCCCGTCGATTCGGGGAGGCTGGCACGAGCAGATCTACTTTGTTTGCCGCCGCGAAAACGCTTGGCCAGAAGTGCAGCACTTCTCCGCGATCTTGAAGGCCGTTCAGACCGGTCCCCTCCGGTTCAACCTCAACGCGACGGACAGCAACGCGAAGTGGCGCACCTCACCTGACTCCGACTCGGCGAAGTTTGCCGGGTGGGCAGGACGGCTTCCGGGCGTGCGCCTCGCCACGACCATTGAGATTCCGTATGCCAATGCCGGGGGAGGAGAGGT
>CAYIIH010000273.1:1485-12279 GCA_964363225.1 uncultured Verrucomicrobiota bacterium
TGCGCCTCGCCACGACCATTGAGATTCCGTATGCCAATGCCGGGGGAGGAGAGGTCACGGCCGAAACCGCCCGGGCTTTGGGCCGCGATGTCGCGCGTGCGGTGCGCCGTTTTCTGGAAAGTGGGGTCATGTGAACGTCACGAAATCTGCAGGGCGACGCGATTCGGCCGCCGGCACTCGAAGGAAAGCGGCGATAGATCGCACGCACTCCAAACGCTGGCGCGCCGTCGTCAGGGCCGCTGCAAAACAGGCGCCCGACACGTTTTTCTCCGCTCCCAAGCGTGCCCGCCGCGCTCGCTGGCCACGACCGGTCCTTGCGCTCTGGAGCGCATTCGCCCTCCCGCTCCAACCGGCTTTCGCCACCGCTGAACCAGGTCTGGCCGGTTACTGGACCTTCGAGGAAGGCACCGGGATAACCACCGCCGACCTCTCCGGCAGCGGGTTCACCGGCACGCTGCTCAACGGCCCGCAGTGGGTGCCCGGCCGCATCGGCCGCTCTGCGCCGGACTTCGATGGCGTGGACGACAGCGTGAACCTCGGCAATCCAGCCGCGCTGCTCACCGTTCTCCCGCCGCCGTCCCAAGTGAAGGACGCCCGGTTCAGCGTGGACCGGGGCTTCTTCTCCGCGCCGTTCCAGGTCGAAATCACGACCGAGACGCCGGGCGCGGTGATACGCTATACGCGCGACGGCAGCGGGCCGGCCACGAACCGCGGCGCGATTTACACCGGCCCGCTCACCATCACCAACACCACGATCCTGCGCGCCTTGGCCTGCCAGGACGGCCTGGCGCCCACCGACGTGGACACGCAGACCTACCTCTTTCTCCGCGACGTGTTGCGCCAGGCGAACAATCCGTCTGGTTTTCCCTCCGCCTGGATCAACGCTTCCGGCGCGACCGTGTTCCCTGCGGACTACGAGATGGACCCGCAAATCCTGAGCGATTCGCGCTACCGCAGCCAGCTCAGCAACGCGCTCGCTGCCCTTCCCAGCCTTTCCTTGGTGATGGACCAGAGCGACCTTTTTGGAGCAAACGGCCTGTATGCCAACGGCGGCTCGGGACAGAACGGCCCGTGGAGACGCCCCGGCTCCCTCGAATTGATTCACCCGGATGGCCGCCCGGGGTTTCAAATCAACTGCGGCCTCAGCCCGCATTCGCACGTGGTGCGCAAACGTTCCCTCAATCTCTATTTCCAGCTCGAGTTCGGTCCGGGCAAGCTGCATTACCCGCTCTTTGCCGACGCGCCACTGCACGGCGACTCTGCCGTGGACGAGTTTGACCGTCTGGTGCTGCGCGCCGGCCAAAACGACAGTTGGCAGTCCACCAGTTACCAGGGGAACAGCGCCCGCTTCGCCACCTACACGCGCGACCAGATGGTGCGCGACACGCTGTTGTCCGTGGCGGGCTTCGGCGGGCACGGCACCTACACGCATCTCTACCTCAACGGTTTCTACTGGGGCCTCTACAACCTCGTCGAGCGGCCGGACGACAACTTCGACGCCTCCTATTTCGGCGGCGCGGACACCAACTGGTTTGCCGTCAACATGGGGGGGCCGATTGACGGCGACCCCACGCGCTTCAACGCCATGCACAGCTTCGCGCTGGCCAACAATCTGGGCCAGCTCGCCAATTGGAACGTCCTCACCCAGTACCTGAACATCCCGGCCTTCGTGGATTACATGATGGTGCAGTGCTACTCGGGCACCGGCGACTGGCCGAACAACAACTGGTACGCCGGCAACCGCAACGACCCGCCGGGGCCGGCGATCTACTTCACCTGGGACGCCGAGGATTCGTGGTTGAAGCTGATTTACGACAACGGCACCACCCTGCGTTCGAGCGACGGTCCGTGGATTCATCCCGGCCTGCTCAACTCTTCCCTCGTCCAGGACTTCCACCGCAACTCGCAACTCGCCCGGTTCTACCGCGCCCTCACCAACAGCGCCGAGTTCCGTCTCGCCTGGGCCGACCGCACCTACAAACATTGCTTCCACGGCGGCGCGCTCATGGAAACCAACCTCTACGCCCGGTGGAACACGCTCAATGCGCGCGTCGAACTGCCCATGGTGGCGGAGTCCGCGCGCTGGGGCGACGTGCTCAACGGGGCCGGCGTGCCCTACAATCCGTTCACGCCCGCGCACTGGGCCTTTGCCCGGGACACGCTCCGCAACAACATGGTCAACGCCGTCAGCCGCTGGATTGCGGTCTGCCGCACCTACGGCCTGTATCCGCCCAACAACCCGCCGCAGTTCAATCAGCACGGCGGCGCGGTGCCGGTGGGTTTCAACCTCACGCTCACCGCCGGCACCGGCACCAGCCTCTTGACGCTCGACGGCACCGACCCGCGACTCCCTGGCGGGGCCGTGTCGCCTGCCGCGCAGACCTATGCGGGTCCGCTGACCATCACCTCCAACGTCACGGTCAAGGCCCGTCTGCTCACCGGCGGCACGTGGAGTGCGCTGGCGGAAGCGGCCTTTTATCCGCCGCAGGATTTCAGCCGGCTGGCGGTCACCGAACTCATGTATTACCCGCCCGCAGCCGCGGGCGTGGATGGGGACGAGTTTGAATTCCTCGAACTGAAAAACACCGGCACCCACCCGCTCGACCTGACCGGGCTGCGTTTCAGCGAAGGCATCAACTACGCTTTTCCGGTCGGGGCCACGCTCGCGGCCGGGCAATTCCTCGTGCTGGTGCGCAACACCAACCAGTTTGTCGCAAAATATCCGGGCGCGCCGTGGCATGGGGTCTATGCCGGCAAGCTGGCCAGCGAAGGCGAGCGCGTCACCCTCACCAACGCGCTCGGGGCGCGCCTCCTTTCCCTGCCATACGGCGACCGCGCCCCGTGGCCCCTGGCGGCGGACGGCTACGGCTTCTCGCTCGTGCCGCTTGATCCAGCCAACCGCCCCAGTTCCGACCAGGGTGAACATTGGCGCGCCAGCGCGCTGCCGGGCGGTTCACCCGGCGCAGATGATCCCGCGCCCACGCTGGCGCGCGTGGTCATCAACGAAGTGCTCAGCGCCTCCGTGCCGCCGGACGTGGACAAAATCGAACTGTTCAATCCCACCGCCGCGCCCGCCGACCTCAGCGGTTGGTTCCTCACCGACGACGGCGACCTGCCGCGCAAGTTCCGGATTCCTGAGGGCACCGTGCTCGCCTCGGGAGCGTTCGTCGTGTTCACCGAGGCCGACTTCAATGCCGCGCCTGGTGCGACGAACAACTTTTCCCTGAGCAGTGCTGGCGAACAGGTTTACCTCGTCAGCGCCGACCTCGCCGGGAATCTCACCGGCTACACCCACGGTTTCAGCTTCGGCGCGGCCGAGCCGGAAGTCTCTTTTGGCCGCTACCTCACCAGTGCGGGCGAGGAACAGTTCCCCGCGCAAACCGCCCTGACCTTCGGCGCGGCCAACGCCGGCCCGCGCGTCGGCCCCGTCGTCTTCACGGAAATCCATTACCATCCCGCGCCCGGCGGCGACGAGTTTGTCGAATTGCTGAACCTCACCGCGGTCCCGGTGCCGCTTTACGACTCCGCCTTGCCGACGAACACCTGGAAAATCAACGGGCTCGGCTGGCGGTTCCCGACGAATCTCACGCTGCCACCCGGCGGCGTGCTGCTGGTCGTGGTCACGAACCCAGTGGACTTCCGCGCCACATACAACGTGCCGGCGGACGTGCCGGTGCTCGGTCCCCACCCAGGCGTGTTGCAGGACAGCGGCGAACTGCTCGAACTCCAACGCCCCGGCGCACCCGGCACGAACGGTGTCGTGCCGTTCATCACCGTGGACACTGTCCGCTACAACGACAAAGCCCCCTGGCCGGTCGAACCGGATGGCCTTGGCCCGTCGCTCCAACGTCTGCACCCCGCCGCCTACGGCAACGACCCGGCCAACTGGCAGGCCGGCGCCAACCACGGCGGCACGCCCGGCTCCATCCCCGTACCGCCGACTACTCCCTTGATTGCGGTTGAGACCGGCCAAATCACCGTCAGCGTCCAGGCGGGCGAGGCTGCGGCGCCGGTGTTCCTCCGAGTCTGGAACAACGGCGTGTCGAACCTGCTCTTCCAAATCATCAACACGAACACTCACTTCAGCGTCTCGCCGGCCAGCGGCGCGTCCACTGGCCCGACCGATCTCAGCGTTCACACCGTCAACTTCGCCGCACTGCCTATCGGCACGTATGCGGGAACCTTGCTCGTGCAGGACGGCGGTTCCGGCGCGACCAACGGCCCCGTCGCCCTCGCCGTGACGCTCACCGTCGTGCCCGTGCCCACACCGGAAATCGGTCTTAGCTCGCTCTCCCTCGCCGCCTCCACCGTGGCCGGTATGGATGCGCTCGACCTCGGCTTCAATGTTTGGAACAACGGCATTGGCACGCTCGATTACGCCGTCACCCCCGACGCGGACTGGCTGACCGCAACGCCGTCCGCGGGTTTGCGACGCAACATCGAGCCGCCGCAGTGGCACACCGTGTCCTTTCACACCGCGTCGCTGCCGGTGGGCAGGCACACCGCGACCATTACCGTCACTGCGCCTGGCGCCAATCCATCCCAGCGCAGCCTGCCGGTCTTGGTGGAGGTTCGTCCCGCCGGCCTGTTCACCGCTTACAATGACTTCGCGTGGCGCCTCGGCCAACTCAACGCCGCCATCACCACTCACACCACCGCTGACGGCGGCGGTGGCGGCAACGGCGGCGGCAGGTTGGTGGACATCGCCACCGGCCAGCCCACCGGCGTGCAACTCAGCATCACGGGCGGCGCTTACTACGGCGACTGGCAGGCCGACTTGGGCAACCTGTCCGCACCAGGCACCGACGCCTACGGCGTGTTCAACGGGCGCGTGGACTGCCGGGGCTTCCTCAGCTACGCCTCGGCCGAACTGGTGCTGGCTTTCAGCGGACTCGATCCAGCGGCCCGCTACGAAGTGGCGTTGTTCGGCAACCGCGACAGCGCCTCCTTCTCAAACCGCCTGACCACCGTGATGATCGAAGGCGCGAGCTCCTTCGCCAACGCCAGCACACCGGGCGCGCTCGTCACCGGCCCCGGCGGCGCCACGACCACCACCACCAATGGCAACAACACCTCCGCCGGCCAGATGGCCCGCTACACCGACATGGTGTGTGGTGGAGATGGCACCCTCCGCCTGCGCATCCCCGCCGCCGGGGCCACGGAACAAAGCAAGTATTATCTCAACGCGCTCATGCTCCGTGCCCTGTCCGCTGAGGCGACGGCACAACTCGGCCTCACGCCCAGTACCGGCGGCGCGATGATTCTCTCCTGGACCTGCTCCGGCTACGTGCTCGAACAAGCCTCGGCGGTTGCAGGCCCGTGGCAATCCAGCTCCAACCAGAGCAACCCGCAATTCGTCACGCCCGCCGCCGCCTCCACCTTCTACCGTCTGCGCCGATGACGGATTGCCCCTGAGTACCCCATCTCCGGCTGGCCCTATCCGAAGGAATCCGTGATGAACAGCCTGGCCGACACAGCCTAGCCGAGCCGGTGCCCGGCGCGGGGCCGTGGTTCAAACGCTATCAAGCGCTCGCCCGCGAAATCCTGACGCCACCGGTTGGCTGGCTGGTGGAAACCAACGCCGGCAAGCTCTACAACGGCGCGTTCCTCCTCGAGGCAGACGGCGGCTTCGTCGGCAAATACCGGAAGGTCCAGGTCAACCTCGGCGAACAGACCTGGTGGGGTTGGTCGCCCGACCGCTTTGAACAGGAAGTGACTGAACCACGGTTTGCAGGCCGAATAGACATTGCCGCGCAACGCTTGATCGCCCCACGCATAAACCATGTAACCGTGGCGCACCACGCAGCCGCGCCCGCCGACGAAATCCCGGAAAGCGTCGAGCCTGGCGCGCTCTAGGCCGACCTCTTCAGGCGCGCGTGTTTCCCATTTGTCACCCGGAGAGAGGTGCGTCGTCTGCCGTGCCCGATCCTTGCCCATGGTGGTTTCAGCACCGTGTCCCAAGCACAGGAGCGCTGCGCCTGCCCCGAACACCGGAAAAACAATTTGCATAGGCGTGGCCTCACCTGGAGAGGAAGACCCGAAGCGTCTCAATCCCAAGCGGAGCGATCGGCACCGAGACGCCATCGCCCGATCGAGCGAGGTCTTGGTCATTCTCCTCGATGTTGCCATGCGCGCTGTGATCCACGAGCGTGTCCCCTTGCCCCTCTTGAAGAATCCAGGAGGCCGCCACCCACGGACCCGCCGAATTCGTTCCTGCCAGGACCGGAGCGGTGAGGGCCCACGGCACGGCCAGAAAGTGAAAAATGCGAACCGCGCGAGCATTCATAAGGTGTCTTTTGTGGGTCTATGCGCGCAACTCGACCAGCGCCAGCGTCAGGGCCGGAGTCAATGTCGCTTTCATGGATTCTTTAGACGAATCAAGACCTCTGGGGCTTAGATTTCCTTTCAGTTCGAGGTTGTCTCAGACAATCCGAAGCTCATAGTTCACTTCTCCACAAACTTGCGGTTTCTCAGACGACCGTCGTCTGGCTCTCGCCGGATTCTGGGCATGGGCTCAGGCTGAACCTCTGCCAAGCAGAGTCAATCAGTTTGCAGGCTCTTCGCCAGCTTAAAACCGGCCTGGCGGATGGCCGCGTCGCCGCCTCGGCCAGGGTGCTCGTATCGCCGCGGTGTTCGGGGACTTCCACCGCACCGCGGTCCCTGAACATGGCGAATTCGTAATTGAGGCGCCCGCGGTCGCGGCCTGGGTTCCCTTGCCTTTGACTGCAATGCCGCACAAGCTGCTTGCTCATGAAAGACGCAAACGTCTTGCGGATGCACTTCCGAGCCATGCAACGGGCGGCGGAACATTCTCATCTATCATGACCTTGTCGATGCCGAGATTTCTGAAAGGAGCAAGCCCCAGCGCTTCCGGCAGGTGCATGTCACGCCGAAGTAGCGAGCCGGAATCGGCTTTCCGAGAAGAAACCGATACGCGCAAGCGAGCCGCCTGCCAGCAGGGAGCGCTTCATGCTGCGGCGCATCGTCATGTTCCCAGGGCACGAAGTCGGCCAACGGGTTGAAGACCTGATCGCGCTCCGTGTGACCTTTCGCGCAAGGCGCGATACTCAAAATCCGCCCCGATCGAAGGCCGCGCGCTGCACAACGAAACGCCCAGGCGATTAGGACAAGTTTGAGATGTGAATCCACGGTCTGGAGATGTGGGTTCGGGGTTGATGGTTCACTTCGTTCGCTCCAGCAGCAGCACGGGGCCGGGCCAGTTGATCTCGAACCCGTGACCCTCGAATTCCGAGTAAATGCCGAACTCATTGGTGCCGGGCTTGAGCAGTTCGACCGGCACTTCCAGCAGGTCAAAGCTGTAGTCGTGAAACCGGCCAAAGCGATTAGCGACGCGCCGTTCGTTGAGGCTGATCTCGTGCGCGCAGTCCCTGTCGGTGCTGCCGGACCAAGTCGAAACGGCCAGCCGCGCCGCGCGGACGCCTGCCAGACTCGCAGGCAATTCGATGGGACAACTCATCCGCTTGCCTGCGCGGGCTGTGAAGCGTTCCGGGACCATCGTCGCGCGGTGCATCGTCACCGAACGCCCCGCGCGTGCCAAACGCACGCCTTCAATCGCCGGCGAGAGACTCGTCACACTGTTTTGATCCGTGATACGAGCGACCAGGCGCAAGGGTTGGGATTGGTCGGGCAGCCACTGATTCTGCCACGTCACCTTCCACGGCGCGTTGGTGGCCGTGCCGAGGTGATGGCTCAACGCGCCATAGCGGGTCTGGTATTGCCATTCGCGCCAGACACCGTCGCCGTCCCAGTCGAAGTCGTCGCACTCGGCGAGGAATTCCACGCGCTTGACCCCGGGGCCGGGCTGCTTGATCCGCACGGTCAGTTCCGCGCCGTCACCGATGGCCGCGCCCGCGCGCGGCGTGACAATCTCACCGGCGGCGTGCGACCTGTCCGCGCCGTAATAGACGCGAATGGTGAAGGAATAAATCCAGTAAAAGCCAAAATCGAACCCGTAACAAAGCTGCGGCCCGGCGGCGAACTGGACGAAGTTGGTTCGGTCGCGCAGGTGAGCAAGCGGAATGGGCACGGCGTTGTTGCCGAGCAGCGTGCGATAGCAGCACTCCGGCCGGCCCGGCGTGCCCTGCGGCTGCGGCAGGTCGAACCAGCCGTTGGAGTTGACATTGAACTTCTGCCCGCTGGTGCCGATATGGCCGCCCCAGAATTCAACGCTCAACTCGGCGCGCGTGGCGCCGGCAAGGTCGAGGACGAGTGGGTGAGGTGCGTGCCGCGGCGCGTCTTTCGCCCAGGTGAAATTCTTGCTGAAGTCGCGTTTGATGCCCGGATCGAGTTCCGAAGTGTGCGTTCCCGGCTTGGCGCCTTCATTGAAGGTGAATTCGCTGAACACATCACCGGGTTGCGGTTCGGCTCCCGCGCGCAGTGACACCAGTGACAAGATTAGCGACGCCAGCGCAGGCCGGAGGAAATGAGCCAGACACAATTCGTTCAAGTGCGCAACCTTCGGGTGCTGCCAAGTTCCACGCAGCCTCGGGAAATGTCTGGCGGCTGTTGCAAGCACATCAATAGTGTGTTGTAGGGCGGATGTCGTGACGAGTTTCATGGTTGTACCAGTTTCATGGCTACTGGTTTGTGGACGCCGGGCGGGGCAGTTTGTCCAGCGCGCGGCCGACCTCCGTGTGGTTCGTGGTTTCGAGGAAGCCAATGGAAACGCTCTGCGGCACGTGGTCGAGAAACTTGCCCAGTCCTTGCCGCCCAAAGCCGAACACGGTCAGCTTCATTTCCATCTGGTAGAAGCGATCTGGATGCCCGTCGTCTTCGTGATGAAGCAAAAACAACACCCGGCTCAATTGGGCGTCGCCGAACACGATCCACTCCGGTGCGGGAATATCGCCTTCGTGCGGCTGTGTCATGGGCTTGGGTTGTGACATCGCCGATGTCATCCACCAGTCCGTCGCATCGAACTGGCCGCCGGGCGCGCCTTCATACAGCACCCAGTATTTTTTATCCGGTGGCATCCGTGTCATGGTGAACGTGCAATGCGTCGGAAAGAAATCGTAGCGGCAAGCCCAGAGGCCGTTGCTGGAAACGGCGGAAATGCTCACCCGTTCGGGCGAAGCCTGTTCGACTTTTGTGGTGGAAGGGTCGGTCCCGGCATTTTTAGGGTGGAAATAACTGCCAGCCTGCTGATGCACGGCGTTCGGAAAGCCGCGGAACTCGCCGCCCGCGCGGCTGCCCGGTGTCGAATTGTAACCAAGCCAGTCGTGACCATCCTTGTCAATCAGGCTGGAGAGACCCGCGCCGACTTTTTCGAGAAAGTAAGTCGCCGTGGGTGTTTCGATTTTGTAACAGCGCACACCACCGGCGGATTCATCCACGGCGTTCTCCGTCAATCGAACTCCCGACGCGCGCGGAGTCGAAGCGCCGGCACCTCGGACGTCCGTTTCGCCGGCTGCGGCGTCGTCGGCAATCGCTTGGCCCACGGACATCAACTCCTCCGGGCCGCCGCCGCCGGCATTGCTGCGGTAGAGGTAAGACGGCGCCGCATCCCAGTTGCGGATGCCCACGATGTCGAGGTCGCCGTCGTTGTCAATGTCTCCAATCTCGGCGCTGTAACTGCCGTTGGTCTGGATGATGAACTCCGCCCAGTTCATCCCGGTGCCGTTGTTGAGCATCAGCTTGAGGCCACGATGCTGGGATTTGGTCATGCCACCAACGAGCAGATCCACGTCGCCGTCGAGATCCCAGTCCGCCGCCTGCAGAGTGTGGCAATAATCCAAGATCGTCACCGGCTGTTTGCTCCAGGGGCCTGCCCCGTTGGGCGTGGACGACCGATACCAGGCGACCGCATACCCGGGCCGCTCGGAATGGGAAAAGGCCACGTCGTTGGTCCCGTCGCCGTCAATGTCGGCCACGGCCACCTTGCAACTGTTGGCGGTCCAGTCGCCTGTGTGCGTGAACCAGGCGGCGTCAATCGTATGCTTGATCCAGTTGGTCGCACTCCGACACGCCGCCGGCGTGTTCGGCGTGGCAAACCAGAAGCCATTCAAGACGAGGTCCGGATCGCCATCCATGTCCGCGTCCGCCGCCTCCATGCCCTCATGCGGTTCATGGTTGAGCATGACCTCGGTCCAGCCGTTCGTCTCCTGCAACCAGATTTGCGTGCGCGAGTCCATGCGCATCGCCACGTCCAGACGACCGTCCCGGTCGAAATCTACCACCACGATGTCCTTCACGTACTCGGGGCTGTTGCCGATGACGTGCTGCACCCACGACGTTCCCCCGCCGAGGTTCTCGTACCAAACGGCGATGCCGGGCCCGTCATCGAGCGGCCCTAGACCGAGCCGCGTAACGAGGTCGAGGTCGCCGTCATTGTCCATGTCCCGCACCTTAAAGTCATCGGCGCGAGGGTAGCGATAGGGGCCGCTGGTGGTTAGCAGCGTTCGGCGCGTCCAGGACGGGGCAAGGAATGCTACGATGTTGGTGGAACTGGGGCCTTCCGTGACGCAAATCAGGTCGTTAGCGCCATCGCCGTTCACATCCCCGACGTCGCGCTCGTAGGCGATGTAAGTGTTGTCAAGGATGACCTCCTGGAAGTTCACCTCCTTCGCGCAGGCCGAGGCTGCCGATGCCGTGAACGCCAGCCCAAGCGCCAGCCCGCCAAGAATCGAACCATGTTGCAGGCCTTTCTTGAGACTCATGATTTTGACCTTTCGCTGCTTCTCATTTCTTCAACCGATAGAAGCTGGGGCCGCCGCTGGTGTCCAAAGTGGCGGTGTTTTGATCATGAGCCGCACCGCGCTGATACTCGGGGCCGGT
>CAYIIH010000274.1:0-12197 GCA_964363225.1 uncultured Verrucomicrobiota bacterium
TGCCTGTGAGCTTCAGCGTCGTTTCCGGTCCGGCGAGTTTGTCCAACAACGTGCTAAGTCTGCTCGGCGCTGGGGCCGTGACGGTGCAGGCCAGCCAACCAGGGAACGATTTCTTCAATCCAGCCCCGCCGACGAACGTGAGTTTCAGCGTGGCCAAGGCGGACCAGGGCATTGCCTTTGCCGCGCTGCCCGACAAGTCGGCGGGCGACCCGCCTTTCGCCCTAAGTGCCACGGCCAGTTCCGGCCTGCCGGTGTCTTTCGGCATCGTGTCCGGCCCGGCGGTGCTCGACACAAACGTGGTTACGCTGCTGGGCGGGGGCCTGGTCACGGTGAGCGCGTGGCAGCCGGGTAACTTCGAATTACAGCGCGGCGGTGACGGTGCAGCGCACTTTCAACGTGGCCAAGATTCCGCAGACGATCAGCTTCGGCGTGTTGAGCCGGCAAACCTTCGGTGACGCGCCGTTCCCGCTCGCCGCCACAGCCAGTTCTGGATTGACTGTGAGCTTTTCGGTTCTGTCAGGCCCGGCAGTCGTGAACGGAAACATCGTAACCATCACCGGAGCAGGAATGGTTGTTTTGCGCGCCTCGCAACCCGGGGATGAAACCTATGCGTCCGCGCCAATCGTAGATCAAGTGCTTCTCATTGCGCCCGGAAACAACGTCATTGCCGACGCCCAGTCCTTGGCGAATGGAATGTTTGCGTTCCGATTTTATGGCGAACCGGGAGCGTATTATCGGGTGCAAGCTTCGACGAATCTCGTGAACTGGCTGCCGCTGGCGACAAATCAAATCAGCGGACTTGGCTATTTGGAATTCACCGACACTTCTTCAACGAACTACGACCGGAGATTCTATCGGATTGCGCCGTAGCATCAGGGGAGTCGCCCGATGCGGCAGGCGGGACGCCCGCTTTGGGTTCAAGAACGGCCCGTGTGCAGGCCCTGGACCAGCCCCGATCGACCTTTCGAGTTCAAAACGGGCGAGGATGCCCGCGCGCCGTGGCTGCGGGCGAAATCCTCGCGGATCGGGAAGATACTGCAACATTGCAGTGCCGAGGCGCGCAGAGGTAGCGCAGAGCAGCCGCAGCCAAAGACCTTTCTCACCGCGGATTTCACGGATTGGCACGGATACAATCAGCATCTTTTCAGTTGCGAGACGATCAAGATTTCGGCCAACATCTTGGCCGCATGCAAACCATTCCCTCCAGTTTAATCGACAAAACCTGGGAACACCTCAACGAAACGCCGCCGGAAGAGGTGAAAGTGCTGTTTGAACGGATGACGGCAGAACAACCGATTCTGGTCGGCTATCTCCTGGCCATCGAGGAAGACGTGCTGGAGAAGAAACAACAGGGGACGCTCTTATTCCTCGGCATGGTTATCTGGCAGATCATGTCCAACGGCGGCGCGATGCTGACGGAAGTGACGCCGGAAGCTCTGGAAGCGGCAGAAGACGCCAATATCGCGTTCCTGGAAAGACTGGATGAAGATTCCGAGATGAACTACATGAGTGCCGTGACGCAGATGATGGACCGCTACAACCAGACGCCGCTTCTGGGCGCCATTTTGGATGCGTTGATGGAAGGCAATGAGGATACGCCCGAGCTGGCTGATGACAGCATGGGCCTGGCTCTGGTGCATTTGAAAACGGTCATCGATTGCCTGGACCAATGAAACTGCCGCTTTAGCATTGAAAAGTGAATCCAAGCGAATGAGAATTTGCCGATACTCCAAACCGATATGAAAACATCTGCCCCGCTCATAAACCGCCGTCAAATGATTGCCCGCGCCGCCACAACCGCCGCTGCGCTGGCCTTGGGCAAACAGTTCGCGCCGCTGCTGGCCGCCCCGGAGAAACGGCGCTTCAAGATTGGCGCGTGCGATTGGTCCATCGGCAAACAAGGGGATGTCTCCGGCATGGAACTGGCCAAAAAGATCGGGCTGGACGGGCTGCAGGTCAGCTTGGGAACCGAGGCCGATGACATGAAATTGCGGAAAAAGGAACTGCAGCAGCAATATCTGGAGGTTGCCAAGAAGCACGAGGTCGAGGTGGCGTCACTGGCCATTGGCGAGTTGAACAACATCCCGTACAAGAGCGATCCGCGCACCGAGCAATGGGTCAGCGACAGCATCGACGTTTGCCAGGGCCTGGGCACCAAGGTCATTTTGCTGGCTTTCTTCCACAAGAACGACGTGAAGCGGGACCAAGCGGGGACCGATGAAGTGGTGCGGCGCCTGAAAAAAGTGGCGCCGAAGGCGGAGAAAGCGGGAGTGATCCTCGGTTTCGAAAGCTGGCTGAGCGCGGAGGAACATCTTGACATTATCCAGCGGGTCGGTTCTTCGGCGGTCCAGGTCTATTACGACGTGGCCAATTCGACGCAGATGGGCTACGACATCTACAAGGAGATTCGCTGGCTGGGCAGGAAGCATATCTGCGAGTTTCACATGAAAGAAAACGGCTTTTTGCTCGGCCAGGGCAAGGTCGATTTCCAGAAGGTGCGGGAGGCGATGGACGAGATCGGCTACACGGGCTGGATGCAGATCGAAGGTGCTGTGCCGTCGGGCCAGCCGATGTTCGAGAGTTACGTGGCGAACCGGAAATTCCTGCGCACGGTTTTTAAGGAAGGGTAAGAGGCCCCCGCCAGCAGCACGCAGTTTCATCCAGAAAGGGCAATGTGCGTTCAGACGCTCACTTGGCAACGGGCCAGAATCTGGTAGAGTGAACCCTGCTGCTATGAAACCGGCGAAAGTGCGTGCAGAACGCGCATTTTGCGTGAAAAGAGTTCTGGCAGGTGAGTTTTTCAGTTCCTTGTCAGAATCACGGTGGCGTCGTGTCTCCCGCTCCTTGATTTCGGGCAAGGACTTGCCGTCGCTGAAAGAGGACTTGGCCAAGGGCGAGGCGGCTGCGTCCAAACTGGCATGCCTTTGGCTTCATTCTCCGAAATACCCGGTTCAACTCAATCAAACACTATGAAACGAAGAGTCTGTGATTTTTCCTGTGGCGGGTTTCTTGGGCGATTCGCGGCGGCGCTGGCGGCCGGCTTTTTTGGTTTGGCTCCCGTGGCGGCGAATGATCTGACCTTGCTCCTGGTGCAACCCGTGGTCACCATTTCCGCGCCCGACCCTGTGGCTTCAGAGGCGGGACCCAGCAGCGGTTTGGCGGTGGTTCACAGGACCGGATCGACCAATGAGCCGTTAACCGTCTTTTACCACGTCGAGGGGTCCGCCACGTCGGGCTTGGATTTCCAGACGCTGCCTGGCCAGGTCACCATTCCGGCCGGCTCATCGAGGGGAACAATTGTCGTTAAGCCTTTTGATGATCCGATTGCCGAGACAAATGAGACGGTCAAACTCATTTTGACCGTCAACGTGCCGGTGGCTCCGCCCGGTGGCGCGGTGACTTTGGCTTACAAGATCGGAGAGCACGCTGCTGCTACGGTTACCATCATGGACGATGACGTTGGTTTTACGTCCGTGCCAACGGTCAGCTTGACGGTCAGCGATGACAAGGCATCCGAGCAAGGGCGGGCGACGGCCACTTTTCTGGTGACGCGGCTGGGGCCGACCAACGAAGCTTTAAAGGTCGATTATCAACAGATTGTTTTTGTTCATCCTGGGATGGGACCGTCCATGCAGCCGCCGCCCGGCGACGATATCACCTGGTATCCGGCGGCTCTGAATGGAATCGATTATGAGTCGTTAAGCGGTTCGGTCACCATTCCTGCCGGCTCGACCAAGGCTTCTATTGTCGTTCGGCCCATCGATGATGCCATTTTTGAAGGGCCCGAACATGTCAGCTTCAGGTTAATAGAAAGCAGTGCGTACCATTTGAATCCGCCGACTCTCGCTTCCATCGTCATTGCGGACAACGACCCGACAAATCGTCCTCCATCCGTGCATATTACCCAGCCTCAATCGGGGGCCAGTTTGGTCGCGCCGGCCTCGATCACGATTCGCGCCGAAGCGTCCGATCCCGGCGGCAAAATCGAGCGGCTTGACATTTTTGCCGGCGACAAATTGCTGGGCAGCGCCAAGACCAGTCCGCTGGCCGTGACGTGGACCAATGTGCCCCCCGGCGAATACACGCTCACGGCGCGTGCCCTGGATAATGCGGGCGCCAGCGCCACTTCCACCCCGGTACGGATCACCGTGACGGCGGGCGGCAGCGGGGGCGCAGGATTGGATGTGAAGATCAACTTTCAACCGGCGGACGTGTCCCTGCCGGCGGGTTATCGCCTGGATAGCGGCAAGGTTTACGGACCTCGGGAAGGCGGCCTCAGTTACGGTTGGAACAAGGACAATCAGGAGAACACGCGCAACCGCAATAGCTCGCGCTCTCCGGACCAGCGTTATGACACGTTCGCTTTCCTGCAGCGGGTGCCGGAGCTGGTCTGGGAATTAGGCGTGCCAGATGGGACGTATCAAGTACGCGTCGTGGCGGGTGATCCAAGCTCTTTTGAAAGTGTCTATGGCATCAATGTGGAAGGGATTCTGGCCATTAGCGGGACACCCAAGAGCACGAACCGCTGGCTGGAAGGAAATGTCAAAGTGACCGTCAAGGATGGCCGGTTAACCGTGAGCAATCGGGCCGAGGCGCAGAACAACAAGATTTGTTTCATCGAAGTGAAGGGAGAAGGCGTCGTCACCAACAAACCACCGCTCGTTACCATTGCCAGTCCGAAAGACGGAGCTGCTTTCACCGGGCCAACCAACATCGCTATCCGCGCCGAGGCTTCCGACCCCGATGGTACCGTGCGGAAGGTGGAATTCTTTGCCGGCGATCGTTTGCTCGGCACGCTGACGAACAGCCCGTTCACGTTGGTTTGGACCAATGCTGCTGCGGGCACGAACAGCCTGACGGCCCGCGCGACTGATGACAAAGGCGCGAAAACCACTTCTCGCGCTGTGCGCATCACCGTCACGGCACCCGTTCCAGAACCGCCGCCTGCCGTCACGGTTACAACCACTGATTCCGAGGCTTCGGAACGGCCCGTGAGTGCAAATAGCACCAACACAGCTACCTTTACCATCCAGAGAACGGGCAGCGCGCATCAACCTTTAGCTGTTCGTTATTCGCTGAGTGGCACGGCCGTACAGGGCGTGGATTACGCAAAACTTGGCGATTCGGCGGGTTCACTGTGGATCACGATTCCGGCGGGTGCTTCCAAAACCGATATTGTCATCCATCCGATCAATGACACACTGGTCGAAGGCACGGAGAATGTCGTCCTCACTCTTGAATCGCCGCCGATCCCCACGGTTTTCCCGCCGCCGCCGCCAGCCTACGTGGTTGGAACACCCGGCAGCGCCACGGCGCTCATCTTGGATGATGACCAGCCGACGAACAGGCCGCCGGAAGTCCGTATCATCAGCCCTCCCGATGGCGCGACCTTCAAGGCACCGACGAATATCACGCTCATCGCCCACGCCAATGATCCGGATGGATTTGCCACCCTTAAAACAGTGGAGTTTTTCCAGGGAACCAACAGGTTGGGCATCACCACGAACCTGCCAACCATGAACCCGCTTGGCCCGTTTGTCCTGCCTTGGACCAACGTTCAGGCGGGTGCCTATACCTTGACGGCGCGCGCCAAAGATAACGCCGGCGCAACCGCAACGTCTGCTCCGGTGCGGATTACGGTGACGGGCGGCGGCGAAGGGTTGAACGCAAAAATCAATTTCCAGCCGGCCGGATCGACCGTGCCGGAGGGCTATCGTGCCGATAGCGGCAAAGTCTATGGTCCACGCGAAGGAGGCCTGAGCTATGGGTGGAACAAGGACAACCAGGAGAACACGCGCGATCGCAACAGCCAGCTTTCCCCGGATCAACGTTACGACACGTTCGCGTACCTGCAACGAGTTCCGGAGCTGATTTGGGAGTTAGGCGTGCCGAATGGGACGTATCAAGTGCGAGTGGTGGCGGGGGATCCAAGCTCTTTTGCCAGCGTTTACGGGCTGAATGTGGAAGGAGTTCAGGCTGTCAAAGGAACACCCACCAGCGCGAACCGCTGGCTGGAAGGCAATGTCACCGTGACTGTTCAGGATGGCCGGTTAACGATCGGCAATCGGGCCGAGGCGCAAAACAACAAAATCTGCTTCATCGAAGTGAAAGGCGAAGGCGTGACGACCAACCGGCCGCCGACGGTGAGCATGGCGGTCCCGGCGGAAGGCGCGACGTTCACGGCGCCGGCCAACATCCTGCTCGCTGCTCATGCCAGCGACAGCGACGGAATGGTGAAGACGGTGGAATTCTTCCAAGGAACGATCAGCCTTGGCCTTCGGACGAATTATCCGCCGGGCAGCATGCGATTGGACAATCCATTCTACCTGGAATGGACGAATGTGCCGCCAGGCAGTTACACGCTGACGGCCAAAGCGACAGATGACAGGGGGCTGACGGCAACTTCTCCTCCGGTTCGAATAACCGTGGTTGAACCCGTGCGCCAGGCTGAAGTCAACGTGATCGCCACCGATGTGGAAGCTTCCGAAGCCGGTGCCAATGGAGTCTTGAACACAGCGACGTTTCGGATTCTTCGGAGCGGCAGCACGAATTTCGCTTTGCCGGTGTTTCTGGCCCTCAGCGGCACAGCCTCCAACGGAGTCGATTACACGCGGATCAGCAATAGCCTGGTCATTCCCAAGGGGGCTTCGTCGGCCGAGATCAAGGTTCGTCCGATCGATGATTTGTTGGCGGAAGGAACAGAAACAGTCGTCGTCACTATTGAGCCGCCAGCCTGCATCGAAATCTTTCCACCGCCGCCCGAGTGTTATCTGGTCGGCCGGACCAACCGCGCCACGGCTCACATGGTCGATAATGACACCAAGACAAACCTGCCGCCCAGGGTGGAGATCGTTAAACCAACCAACAATGCCAGCTTCAAAGCCCCCGCTCAAGTTGCCCTTGAAGCTGTCTCGCGTGATCCCGATGGGTATGCGCCCAAAGTCGAATTCTTTGCCGGGACGAACAAGATCGGCCAGTCGGTGATCACCTTCATCCAGGCACCCCCGCCAAACCAGCCGCTAACGCATGCGTTCCTTTGGACGAATGCGCCGGCGGGCGAGTACACGTTGACCGCCAAGGCCACGGATAATCAAGGCGCATCCGGCATTTCAGCGCCCGTTCACATCTTGGTCCAATCCTCTGTCAGCCGGATCACTATTACCAGTCCAACCAATGACGCGAGCTTCAGCGCCCCGGCCAACATCACCATCAACGCCACGGCGATTGATCCGCACGGCTACATCAGCCGGGTCAAATTCTACGCCGGCACCAACAAAATCGGAGTGTCCGAGTTGTTTTTCTTTCGCGCGCCGGACCCTGGCGAACCGATCCATCACACGTTGCAATGGAACAACGTTCCGCCCGGCACCTACGTTCTGACGGTCAAAGCCAAGGATACTTTGGGCAGGGCGGTTATTTCGGAACCGGTCAGGATAAGTGTGCACGGTCCGCGCCTGGGCGGGCTCAGCGCTGTCAAGGCCCTGAATCCGGACGGAGTCGAGCTTACTTTCAGCGGTGAAGCGGGCCGACCCTATCGCATCGAAGCGACGACCGATTTTCTGGCCTGGACGGAACTGACCACCCTGACACCGGCCGGCAACACATTTCAGTTCACGGACCGGAGCGCCGCCGGGCAGCCCCAGCGGTTCTATCGCGCTGTTTTGGCGGAGTGAAGCTGCCGGTGGACTGGGCTTGATGGCCACACGCTGCCATCAGGCCGGTTAGACAACGACTTCCTGGATCAAGGGCGGGAGGCGGGTGGGACCCTCGGCGATTGTGAAAGCCGATTGCAGCCGCGCGCAACCGGCGGCGGCTTCGGCCTCGTTCCGCGCGTGAACCCGCCCCAAGATGGAGTTTGCCCCCAACGCCTCCCCCGGCTTGGCCAATTCGTCCACACCCACCTCGAGCTGAATGAGTGTCTCTTTGGTGAATCGGCCCCCGCCCAAATCACGCACCAATTCACCGATAACCCGCGCATCGCAGCGCTCCACATAGCCGTGCTGCAACGCGCGGCATTCCATGACCGCCGGCGCGGTGCGGGGCAAAGATAACTTGTGCTGAAACGCCGTTACATCCGCGCCCTGCGCGAGCAGCAGTTCGTCCCATTTCTTGCGGGGTTCTCCCGACGCCAGACATCGGACGGCCAGCGCGCGGCCTTGCGCCAAACCGGCCTTCCGTTGCGTTTGCTCCAGGAGTTGGGCGGCGCACTCTACGACGAGCTCCTGCAAATCATCAGGACCGCGGCACTCCAGGCAGGCGACGGCTTCTTTGACCTCGAGCCAGTTCCCGGCGGCGCGGCCCAGGGGAACGTCCATGTTCGTGAGCAAAGCGCGCGTGTTCACGCCGCAGTCGTTGCCCAGCCTGACCATGGCCTGGGCCAGATCACGCGCTTTTTCTTTGGTTTGCATAAAGGCGGCGGTTCCGAATTTCACATCGAGCACCAGCGCCGAAATGTTTTCAGCCAGCTTCTTGGAAAGAACGGAAGCGGTGATCAATGGAATCGAAGGCACGGTGCCGGTCACGTCCCGTAGCGCATAAAGAGCTTTGTCGGCTGGAACCATCCGGTCCGTTTGGCCGCACATCGCGCAACCGATGTTTTGCACCTGTTCAATGAGGCGCTGACCGGGCAACGCCGTCCGAAATCCGGGGATGGATTCCAGCTTGTCCAACGTGCCGCCGGTCAGGCCGAGTCCCCGTCCGGAAATCATGGGCACTCGAAACCCCAGACAAACCAGGAGCGGCGCCAAGACCAGTGAAACCTTGTCACCGACGCCGCCCGTGGAATGTTTATCCACCAGCGGCCGCGGATCGGCGGGAAACTTCAGCACCTCGCCGGAATCGCGCATGGCCAAGGTCATGGCGCGGGTTTCGTCAACATTGAGACCCCGAAAGTAAATGGCCATCAGCAAAGCGGCCATCTGGTAATCGGGAATGCGTCCGGCGGTGTAAGCCAAGAGCAGTTCGTTGATCTGAACAGGGCTGAACGTCTGTCCATCCCGCTTGGCTTCAATGAGGTTAAGGAAGTTCATGACGCAAAGCCCGATTTCTTACTGCTTTTCAGCTTGCAGTTGAGTGAGTCCACAGTATCCGCAAGTCCATGAAGTCCTGAATTGATGAATAATTTGGGAGAGATAGTTGAAATCATCAGCGGTGAATCGATGGGACCGGAGGGCTTTGAATTCCGCAATCAGATCGGGATCAGCCCGGCCAATGAAATACAAAAGAAGCAAATTAGAATCAACCAGCAGGCCTTTGCTGCGGTCCTTGTCAAAAAGCTGCCGCAGAGAGGTTGAAGTCATTCCGCGGCGCGAATTTTCATCGCGACCACCTTGCCCGTGCGCGCATCAACTTTGAATACTTTCAGCTTCCTGACGGGAATATGCAGAAAGTCCGGCAACTTGAGATTCTTGCGAGGAGGCGAGTCGAAGCCAAGAGTAACGAGCCAATACTTTTCGTCGCCAGTTAGCTCAACTTCCTCAAGTCCCACCTCAGTTACCCGCATGCCAGCGGATAAATGGCGGAAAAACTCGACCGCCGCTTGAGCGGCTTGTCTGGCATCCAACAAGGGCTTGAGCATTTGTCCCGGTTTGAGTTGGGCTGTGGCCATGGCGTGGAAGATACGCCGAGGAGGGATTCATGTAAACGTCCTTTATCCTGCAAACTTCCTCGCCACCACCGTCGCATTGTGCCCGCCAAAGCCGAACGAGTTGTTGAGCACGGCGTGGACGGGCATTTCCCGAGCGGTGTTCGGAACGTAATCGAGATCGCATTCCGGGTCCGGGTGCTCGTAATTGATGGTGGGCGGAACAATGTTGGTTTGGATGGCTTTGGCGCAGATGGCCATTTCCACCGCGCCGGCTGCGCCCAGCATGTGCCCGGTGGCGCCTTTGGTGGAACTGACCGCCAGCTTGCGGGCATGCTCGCCAAAAACAGTCTTGACGGCTTGAGTCTCGCAAATGTCGCCTTGCGGTGTCGCGGTGCCGTGGGCGTTGATGTAGGAAATCTCCTCTGGATTGAGGCGGGCGGAGCGGAGAGCCATGCGCATGCAGCGCGCCGCGCCTTCGCCTTCGGGGGCCGGCGCTGTGATGTGGTTGGCGTCGGCGGTATTGCCATAGCCGACCAATTCACAATAAATCCTGGCCCCGCGCGCCTGGGCGTGGGCCAGCTCTTCCAGGACCAGCACCCCGGCTCCTTCCCCCATGACAAACCCGTCGCGCTGCGCATCAAATGGGCGCGAAGCGCGTTTGGGTTCGTCATTGCGGGTGCTCATGGCCCTCATGGCGCAAAAGCCGCCAATGCCGAGCGGGACGATGGTCGCCTCGGTGCCGCCGGCGAACATGACCTTGGCATCGCCCATTCTGAGGGTGCGCCAGGCCTCTCCCAGGGCATGGGTGGAGGTGGCGCAGGCCGAGCAGGTGGCGACATTAGGGCCGCGGAGCTTGTAAAACATCGAAAACATCCCTGAAGCCATGTTCAGGATGAGCATGGGGATCATGAAGGGTGACAGGCGTCCAGGCCCCTTGCTGAGCAGGATTTTGTGCTGTTCCTCTGTGGTGTAAAGACCGCCGATGCCCGAGCCGATGAAAACGCCAACTTGGTCGCGATCGGTTTTCTCCAGGTCCAGGCCCGAATCAAGCAACGCTTTGTAACCCGCCAGCACGCCAAACTGGGCGAATCGATCCGTACGCCGGATTTCCTTGGGCGAGGGAAAGGCGGGCGCGGGGTTGAACTCCTTGATCTCAGCCGCGATCTGGCAGTCATAGCCTGAAACATCAAACGAAGTGATTTTATCGATGCCGCACTGACCGGCCAGAAGGTTGTTCCAGAACACCTCCACGTCCTGGCCGAGAGAGGAAACGACCCCCAATCCAGTCACAACCACTCGGTGGTCCGCCATGGTGCTCGCCATAAAACAAACGAGGCAGCGGGCGCTGGTGAGAGCGCGGCTGCCCCGGAAATGCCGTCAGAGCCGTTATTTTTGCTGGGTCTCTTCAATGTACTTGATGACATCGCCGACGCTTTGGAGCTTTTCAGCCTCCTCATCCGGAATCTCCTGGCCAAACTCTTCCTCCAGTGCCATTACCAATTCGACCGTATCCAGGGAATCCGCTCCTAAATCTTCAATGAATTTCGCATCCGGCGTGACTTGGTCGGCATTCACGCCCAATTGTTCGACAATAATGTCTTTGACTTTCTGTTCTATCGATTTGTCAGCAGCCATGGGTGTCTCCGTATATAGTTTTGATGTGTGTCTAAGCGACGTTCTGAAGGCCGTCAAGTCCCGAATCGCGATATTCCAACTCCGTGCCCGGCCTTCGCGCAAATTGCTTTCGCATGTTCTATTCGTTCCGTGTTCTCTACCGGCGCAGACGGGTTCCGTCCAGCACCAATTTACATGACCATCCCGCCATCAATCGTCAGCACCTGCCCCGTGACGTAACGCGCTGCCGGACTGGCCAAAAACAAGGCGGCCTGGGCAATATCATCCGGTTGCCCAAAACAGTTCAAGGGAATCCTTTTCAGCAATTCCGCGCGTGCTTCCCCGGACAGGGCCGCCGTCATGTCCGTCTCAATAAAGCCCGGCGCCAAGGCGTTCACCGTGATCCCGCGCGACCCCAGTTCCCGGGCCACGGATTTCGTGAAGCCGATCAAAGCCGCCTTGCTGGCGGCGTAATTGCATTGCCCGGCGTTGCCGATCAAGCCAATGACCGAAGCGACATTGATGATGCGCCCGGAACGCTGCCGAAGAAAATGGCGCGAAAACACTTTCGTAAACGCAAAAGCTCCCTTGAGGTTGGTGTTCATGACGGTATCCCAATCCTCGTCGCTCATCCGCATGATCAGGCCATCCCGTGTCACCCCGGCGTTGTTGACCAATATGTCCACGCGGCCGGCTTCCGCCAGAATTCTCTCACCGGCCTCCTTGACCGCCGCCGAGTCCGCTACGTCCACCGCATGGGCCCAGGCTTTCCGCCCGAAGGCCCTGATTTCAGCAGCCGTTCTTTCGGAATTCTCAGCCGTGCGTGAAACGCACACGACGTCGGCGCCCTCGGCGGCGAATTTCAAGGCAATGGCGCGACCGATGCCGCGACCGGCGCCGGTGACGACGGCGATTTGATTGGCCAGTTGATTCATGATCGGTTGCGGTCAGTTGTCAGTGGTCAGCCACCGTTTGTCAATCTATGAAACGAGCGTGC
>CAYIIH010000275.1:0-12108 GCA_964363225.1 uncultured Verrucomicrobiota bacterium
AAGATGGTTCGCATCGGCACGGGCCTTGGCGGGAAACAATCCGCGCCCCGAAAAGGGGTCAAACTATAACTTTGGCCTGCGTGATGGCCGTTTTGTCGTATGGTCGCATCCCAGAATGTAATTGGCCCGGTCCTTTAGCCCGCATCTGGACCGCAGCTTTTGGGTGCATCCTGATGCGCGTATGAGAACCACCGTCACTCCGGATGCCGGCGTGGCGCGGATGCGGCAAGACGCTTAGCACCGCAGCCGCAAAACTCTTCAGGAAGCGCTCAGATACTTCATCCTGAGATAAAGGTGTCGGTCCGACAATTGAAGAATCCAGAAGTCCCAACGACGTTTCGCGAGCTTCGATGAATCGTTCCACGAGGACGGGAGATAGAGGTGGATAAAGGAATCAAGCAAGGGAAAAGCCCGTCTGGGCGTCTGTCCATTGTTGAATGGTCGGCCCACTTTACCTTCACGTTCATGACCGGGAGAAAGCGGGGGATTGATGGTTCGAAGAATGTTCCAATGGCTGGCACAAAGGTTGACCAGTTTGCCCGGACAGGCTAGTTGCCGCCGCGTCGCGCCAGCTATTCTCCAGTCGATCTGCCAGTTCGCGTTAAGCCGCGCTGTTCGGCGGGGCCATCTCCTCTTTCTTGCCCGGCCGCCGTGCGCGAAAGACGACATCCACCACGTTCCGCACATACTGTTCGTCCGTGATGCCTTCGATGGCTTCCGGTGGAAACTCAACCAGGGACCGAAGATGACCGGCAATCTCAGCGAACAATTCCAGCCGGGCCGCGGGTTCAAAATCATCCCGCCGCAGCAACGCCTGCACCGCAAGACCCGCCTGCGCCGGCGAAACGCGCTGCCGCAGGCGCGCTTCCAGATGCGGATATTCCCGCAGCGAGTTGTATTTGCCGGCCAGCAGTTGATCGAGGTCGGGCTCGGCTTGCCTGGGCTGATACACCACGATGGTGTTGGCCGCGAAATCGCCCAGCCGTTGCGCCCGCCGGCTGATGAGGCAGGCGAGGCCGCCCACCAGATAAAAGGCCGGCAGCATATCGACAAAGCGCAGGAGATTGCGGATGACGACCTGGCTGAATTGCAGGCGCAAGCCCTGGGCATCCATGACGCGCAGCCGGAGCAGGCGTTTGCCCACCGTCTGGCCGCGCCACAGCCATTCCATGGCGATGCCATAACCGACCTGCAGTAAAAAATAAGCCAGCACCGAAATGGCCCGTCCCAAATCGAGGCTGATCCAACGCAGGAAGCTGAGCAGAAATCCGATGAGAATCGAGGCGCCAACGATACAGCCCAGATCAACCAACCACGCCAGGCAGCGGGTGACAGGCCCCGCCAGCAACAGCGAAAAGGCGATCCCTTCGGGCGTCTTGATCAACAACGTGTTGGTTTTTTCAGAATTCATGCGCTTAACTGCGAGTTGGAGGGATCCAGGTGAGAGGTTCGCTCCATCGCCGCCCGTTTACCTCTTTTCCTCCTGAGTTTCAGCTCCCGATTTGGCCAGAAAAAGAGCCAGCAAAGTCAGTTCAATCAGCCCGAAAACAATTTTGACGAAGTAGGGCACGATCGGCTCGTGATATTGCGAGAGGAACGCTTCCACAAAACCCGCCCAGACCAGGAGTACGCCCACGCCGAAGATCAGAGTGACCAGGTCACGCGCGACCTCGCGCAGCCGCATTTTCAGCGCAACGCGCTGGCCCTTGCCAATCAATGCGCCCGCCAACAGCAAGCCGGCCTGACCGGCGATCAGGATGGCCGGGATTTCCACCGCCCCATGCGGCAGCAGCCAGCCCGTGAGAAATCTCCCCTGCCCGGCCAGCACGTAGTCGGTGCAGACCGCCCCCAAAATCACCCCGTTATAAAACAAAACCAGAATCGTTCCGACGCCCCAGGTCATGCCCAAGGCCAGGGTGAAAATGGACACCTTGGTGTTGTGCGTCATGAGCACCGTGGAAAACGTCCCTTTGCGTCCCGCCAGCCGGTCGTTCACCGCCTTCTCTTCCTCCGCCACACGCTGGGCGGGATCGCCCAGCAAATGGCCAAACGGAAGGATGACCGCTTTCGCATCCGGATCCAGGCCGACGGCAAAGCCGCCAAAGGCGCAGCCCGCCAGAGTGATGGCCACCGCCAGGGCAAAGGCTCGCGCGTGACGGCGGAACGTTTGCGGAAAGGTTTGAAAAAACCATCGTCCCAGCGCCAGCCGGTGCGGCTTTTCCCGCGTTTCATGAATTTCGCCATAAGCCCGGGCGACCAGCAATTCCAGGTAACGGCGCAGTTCCGGTTCAGCCGTGAAGGTCATGATTTTCGCCAGGTCCGCCGACGTTCTTTGGTACAGATAATGAAAGCGCTTCGCTTCCTCCACTTCGAGACGATGCCCCGGATCGGCCTCCATCCGATCCAGCATCGATTCCAGATCGGTCCAATACCGGCGCTCGCTGAGCACAAACTTCTGCAGATCGATAATCACAGGAGCTGCCTTTGTTTGACGCTGAGATATTGCGAGATCAATTGCGCGCTCAGCCTTTCATTTTCCAGGAGCGAAAACTGCACGCCGCGCCGCTGCAACACTTTGCCCAGCTCGCGCAGGTCGTGCCAGAGCAGATGGCCTCCCAAATGCCGGTACAGCCCGTCCAGCGACGCCACACTCGCATCGGAGAACAGCGGGTGAGCGCCCGGCGGCTGCACCATATTGACCAGCAGCAAATGCTGCCGGCAGAGCAAATCCGCGCTCCGCACGAAGCTTTCCGCCAGGAGCGGGTCATCCAAGGCCGTGAGGAAAACCAGCAAGGCCCGGCGCCGCAGGCGCAAGCGGATGAACGTGGCCATCTCTTCAAAATCGGGCGTGACGATCTGCGGTTGCAGCCTGTAAATCGCATCGCGGCAGGCGCTGTAATGTTTCCGCCCATTCTTGGCCCGGACGAAGTTCTGCACCTTGTCACTGAACGTCACCAACCCGAACAAATCCCCCTGCCGCTCCGCCGCCAAACCCAGCACCAGCGCCGCCGTGATATAACGTTCCAGCGTCGGAATGTGAGAGTTAGCATGGTCTGCCACTGTTCGGGCGCTGAGTCTCGAAGCATCAATGATGACATACACCTCCTGCGTCCGTTCGATTTGAAAAACCTTGGTCACGGGATGGCCTCGCTTGGCCGTGGCTTTCCAATGGATTTCATCGTAACTGTCGCCCGGAATGTACTCGCGCAATTTCTCAAAGTCGCGGCCCTTGCCGATCTGGCGTTGGGCATGCACGCCGAAAGCGCCCCGGTTCAAGAAGAGGGCCGCCAGATTGTTGCGCTCCGTCAACAGGTTTGGATAAACACGAACCTCGCTCCGCACCGGCACGGCCGAGCGCACCGCCCAAAAACCAAGCGGGGAGGCGCCTTCCAGATGGACTTTATCCAAGCAATAGTTGCCGCGCTGCAAGGGAGTGCAGGGCCAAAGCAGGCGCGAGAGCTCGACGTCGTCGGGCAAAAGAGCGGCCAGGTCTTCATCGGGCGATGGGAGGTCGCGCGGCAAAGCCAGACCCAACCGCAGGCGCCGCGCCTTCTTCGAGTCATTCCGAATCCGCAGTTCGATGGCGCCGGGGCGGTCCTTCGACAAACGCACCACTTCCGGCAGTTCCACCCCCACGTTTCGCAGACTGCCATAAGCCAGCGCCGCGTCCATCGACACCAGTATCGCCAGCATGACCAGGGCCGCGAGCGCCAGCGGCGTGGATTCGGGCACCGCCGCCCACAGCACCGCAAAGGGCAAAACGACCAGCCCCACCCATAAGAGCAATCGTGAGCTCGGGACCATCATCGGGGCACAGCCACTTGTTCGAGAATTTTTTGCACGACTTCCGCGACCGAGACCCCTTCGATTTCAAATTCCGGGCGCAAGATCAGCCGATGTTCCAGCACGGGCAGCGTCATGGCTTTGACGTCGTCGGGCGTGACAAAATCGCGTCCCGCCAGGACGGCCTGGGCACGGCTCGACAGGAGCAGGGCTTGCGTCGCGCGCGGGCCGGCCCCCACCAGCACGCTTTCGTGCTGGCGCGTGCGCCGGACGATTTCGACCACGTAGCCCAGCAATTCTTCGCGCACCAGCACCCCTTCCAAAACCCCGCGCAGATTCTTGAGAACGTCGGCCGAGATGACGGTTTGAACTGCGCCGCCGGCCAGCGCTGCTTCGGGCGAATTCTGGCCGAGCATGCGTTTGGCCAGGTCCAACTCCTCGCTCTGCCCGGGGCAATTCATGGTGATCTTGAGCATGAACCGGTCTTTCTGCGCTTCCGGCAAGGGATAAGTTCCTTCGTATTCAATGGGATTCTGCGTCGCGAAGACGGTGAAGTGGGGAGAAAGCGCGTGCGTTTCACGGTCAATGCTGACGAGACGTTCCTGCATGGCCTGCAAAAGGGCCGACTGGGTCTTGGCCGGCGCCCGGTTGATTTCATCGGCCAGCAGGAAGGTGGTGAAGATGGGGCCTTTGATGAGCGTGAATTCGTTGCGCTGCAAATTGAAGACGTTCGTGCCGGTGATATCGGCCGGCATCAGATCGGGCGTAAATTGAATCCGGGCGAACTCGCAGCCCAGCACATGCGCGAGCGTGCGCACCAGCAGCGTTTTGGCGACGCCGGGCACGCCTTCGACCAAGGCATGATGGCCGGTAAAAATGACAATCAACGCTTTGTCGATCACGTCGGCCTGGCCGATGATGACTTTGGCGATTTCCTGTCTGGCGCGAGCCAGCACCTCTCTCAGTTGGTCAAGATTCACGCGCCTGAGTTTGCAGAGTTAGCGGCGATCTTCAATATTTCTGTGCGGCTTGCCAGGCTTGCGGAGGCGCTGCGGCTT
Organism: uncultured Verrucomicrobiota bacterium; assembly: GCA_964363225.1. Lineage (GTDB taxonomy): Bacteria > Verrucomicrobiota > Verrucomicrobiia > Limisphaerales > CAYIIH01 > CAYIIH01. The sequence goes on from CAYIIH010000275.1 coordinate 4,842, forward strand.
CCAGCAGGCGATGCGGGGCGGCCTGCAAGTGTTGAGCGGTGTCGGGCTCTTGTGCCGGCGTTTGCAGAGGGTGTTGCGCCTCGGCTTCGAGCTTCGGAACGGACCTAGCCCGCTCGGGCCGCCCCGGCGTCTGCCGGTGCTGGAACCACCAGGCAACCAGTGCCGTCAACACCACCACCAATAAGAAACCCACCCGCGCGTACTTCATGATCCAAAACCTATTTTTCCTTCAAATCGACTTCGCCGGTCCAGTCATCTGGCAACAATTGGCCCCGCAATTCCGCAATCTTCTTGAGGTAGAAAAGCGAGGGGCCGTCTTCCGGGTGCAGTTCCAAGGTTCGGTTGAAGGCCGCTTCGGCGCCCGCAAAATCCCGGCGCGCGAACTGGTGTATGCCCGAGACAAAGATAGGACACCAATCCGGCGCAGGTTGTCCCGTAACGGCCGGGGCCACCAGTTCATGGATTTCAACCACCCGGTCAAAGCCCTGCAACCGGAAGTAACCGGCCAACCGGCTGACCATCTTCTGCTCAACCGCCTTCTGAATGTCGCGGGTGGCCAGGACCGCCGTTCCCAGATGCTTGTTCAATCCCTCCACACGTGAGGCGAGGTTGACGCTTTCGCCGATGGCGGTGTAATCAAAACGGGCTTCGCTGCCGATGTTGCCGACAAAAGCCATGCCACTATGGAGGCCAATCCGCGTGCGCAAGGGCAGGCCTTCGTGCGCGGCATCGAAGCGAATCAGTTGGTCGCGCAACTGTAACGCCGCCAGACAAGCCCGCTCCGAATGATCGGCTTGCGCAACCGGCGCGTTCCAAATCGCGAAAATGGCGTCACCAATCAATTTCACCACCACCCCTTCATTGCGGTGAACGATGTCGAGCGATACTTGGAAATAATGGTTCAGGAGGCGTGCCAGGTCATCAGGGTGCATCCGGCCCGAGACACGCGAGAACCGGGCAATGTCGCTAAATAGAATGCTGATGAGCAGTTGGCTGCCTCCCGGACGCCGCAACTCCGGTTGGCGCAGCAATTGTTCGACCCGCGCCGGCGCCAAGTGCAGCGACAAAGACTGCTCCAGCAGTCTCTTCTGTGTATGTAACTGAACAAAATGGAAAAGCACCGACGAAGTCCAGGCTACCGGCACCTGCACGACCGCCACATCAAGCCAGGGGAACCAGACATAACACGAAAGAAAGAACGCAACGGCCAGCAAGGCAGTCAAGATCACGGCGCCGACCGCCAGCCCCGCGGCCGCCCAGGGACGCAAAAGAGCGAACGCGTAGCCGAGCACAACCGCAATCGAGGCCAATCCTAACGCCTCAATCCACCATGCCGGACGTTTCAACCACTCTCCGCGGGCCAGGTTTAGGAATGCCGTGGCATGCGTTTCCACGCCTGGAACCGATTTCCCTGTCCATAACGTGTAGGGATTGTGGAAAGAATCTTTGGCTTCGCCGGCAAAACCTGTCTGGACCCAACTGCCCACAAAAACCACCTTGTTGCGGAAGAACTCCGGGGCAATTCCTCCCTCGACGAACGATTGCCAATAAGGCACTCGCAAGAGCGTTCCCCCTGGTCCGTAATGGTTCAACCATCGGCCCGCCTCGCGAGCCCCGGACTGTTTTGCCAATGGAACATCGGCCACCTCCAATGCTTTCCAGGCCAGGCTCGGAACTTCCGGTGTGCCCGGATAAATCCGGCGCAGAGCGTAAAACGCGTCGTGAGACAAACCGCTCAAGCCCCATCCTGCCGCCGCCGCGCCAAACAAGTCCAGCGGCGGACGCAACATCCAACTCGGCCGGCCCCTATCCTCCGCCTCCACCAACTCGCCACTCAAAACCACCCGGCTGCACGCGCTCATAGCCCGGGCCAGCTCCTGATCTTTCATCGGGTTCGCTCCGGCTTCATCAAACAAAATGTCGAAGACCACGGCTCGGGCTCCGGCGGCCTGGAGGTGCTCGAGCAACTGCGCATGCAATCGCCGGTCCCACGGCTGCCGGTACTTTTGCCCAAGCTGGCTGTAGGACATGTCGTCCAGCAGCACGATCACGGCTTCTGGCGGCGCCTGCACACGTTTGGACAGGAAGAGCAGATCATAGCTCCATCGCTCCAAGCCATCGCCCCAAGGGAAAAGCCAGATACACAGGCCGGTCCCGGCGGCGAGCAATGCGCCCACGGCGCCACTCATCCGGCATTCCACCAACCGGTTTTGAAACGCGCGAAAATTCACAAGAGCAGCCACACCGTATGAGAGAATTGCACCAAACCTGGCCAACGACAAGCGTTTGGTCATACTCCGTGGCCGTGGCGAAGCTCGATCCGCAGGGTATCTGGCTTTGGGTGAAATCATTCGGCGGTCCAGATCGTCTCCATGCGTTGATATGTAATTCGGGGCTTTCCGCGGTTTCATTCATTCCGGCAACAATCCGGTGAATCCTGTTAATCCTGAGCTTCTTGATTTTAAGATTGTTTCCCAACGCCGATCAGGCAATGGTTCATACCAAGTTAACCATTTAGCCGAGTATTTCTCGGCATCTTTTCACTCAAGGTTATGTTCGCAAAACGCTACTGCATCGCCGCAGGATCGGTTCCTGGCGAATTAGTCGAGGTGGCGCGTCGCGCTCCGATTTCAAAGGGGTGGTTGCGCATCGACATGGGAATGGCAATCCGGCGGTTGGGTTTCCGGCCCAGGGTTCCGGAGGAAACGCCGACGTAAGTGAGCGCCAATATGCGGGACTGACCCCGCCCCCTTTCCCCAACTCACAATCCGTAATGGCCCTGCTGCTGAAAATTCGCCAGAAAATCTTGGACCGTGCCTATTTCTTATCCAGTCACGCCGAAGACGAAATGCACGAAGATAACCTGGAGCGTGCTGACGTGGAACACGCGATCCGGCACGGCGCGATTGAGAAGCGCTACACGTCTGACCCGCGCGGCACACGGTACCGCGTGGCCGGCCCCGCGTTGGATGGGCGCGTCATTCGAATCGTGTGCCGGTTTGGGGAACATGGCGACTTGATAATTATTACTGTCTATGCGAAAGACTAAGCAACATGACGTGTGAATTCTGCAACGGTCGGACCTCAAAGAAGAAAGTCAAAAAGCAACACTGGCTGCACGGTCGGTTGTACGTTGTCGAAAACGTGGCGGCGGAAGTTTGCCGCGAATGCGGTCAGCGTTACTTCCATGCCAAAACTCTGGATGCGGTTGACGCTTTGCTCCTGCGCCGGCATCCCATAAAAGAAAAACTGGAAGTGGAGGTCGTGGCTTTGTAGCGCACGGGGGGGCCAGACCCATCGGCAGCCGGAGGAGTTTTGCAGCCCACTCTCCCAAACTTGCCGCGTTGGTTTGAGGCCAAGGTCAGGACGCCGTTTGCGACCGCGTAGCGCCCCCTCCGCCTCTTCGCGGCCCTCATCCATATTATTCGTGTTATCCGAGCCATCCGGGGTTTCCTCCACTTCGGCAGCAATCCGGTGAATCCTGTGCATCCTGTCTTGATTTTAAGATTGTTTCCGAACGCCGATCAGGCAAAGGTTCTTGCCAAGTTAACCATTAAGCCGAGGTTGTTTTCCTTTTAGGCTCCACGCATTGCGATCAAAAAGCCGCCCGGAGCTTTCGGATTTCCTACTCACACCGGGCGGCCAGCCCGTGCTTTTTGCCTGAGGTCAACTGCGACTGCAGGTCGGGATGGCGGCCGGGTCAGCCGGCGCGCTTTCCAACGCTCCGGTTGAGCTGGGGCCAGGACAACCCGGAAACCGATATTGTTGTTCCTGGTGCTGGAATTTACGCGCTTGCCGGCATTCTGCCGCCGATTCAACATGGCCAACAATCTGTTAACCGCAAAGAACGCAGAGAACACAAAGAAAACTTTATGAAAGACATGACGGAGTTGTGCAACCGGGTACGGCAGACGGCTTATGAGATTCACGTCTATCATGGGCATGGACATTTGGAGAAGGTGTATGAAAACGCGCTGGCGCACCGCCTGCGGAAGGCGGGTCTGGAGGTGACACAGCAACAGCCCATCAAGGTTTATGACGAGGATGGCACGTTGATCGGTGATTACCTCGCGGATTTGCTGGTCGAAAGGGAGTTGATTGTCGAGTTGAAGACCGCGAAGACGCTGGCCAGCGAACACGAGGCGCAGATTCTGGGTTACTTGAAATCCACCCGTCTGGAGCATGGGCTCCTCATCAACTTCGGCTCCTACAAGTTCGAAATGCGTAAGTTCGTTTGGAGTGAGCCGGCAAAAAGCCGAGCCGGTGGAATCGCCTGGTCCCTTATCTGTGCGGTCTTTGCGTTCTTTGCGGTAAAATAGTGATGAGTTTTCAACCCCGCCGTGCTGTTCACCTTCTTCTGGACCATCTGCGCCAGTTGCTCGTTGCTGAGCACCACATAAACAGGAACACCCTCCTTCTCCGCCCCACGGTCTTGCGCCAGTCGCGCAAACGGCTGAACACCTCGAATTCCTCAGGCTTCAACACCTCCTTGTAGTCCACCTTGGGCGCCCTGCCGCCCGCCGACAACGCGACCGCTCCGCCGCCATCCAGGTATTCCACGCAGAAGGTCCAGAAGGAGTTCTCCCCATCCGGCACGAACTCCTTCTTTACCGCCAGCACCCGGTGCCCGCGCAGGAACGTGTTCATTTCCGCCTCGGCCGCGCCGAGGTTTTTAATGGGCAGGACAAACAGTTTTAGTGTCAAACAGTTTTAGTTGCATGGTTTCAGGCCGGAGCGCCGGTTTTCAAACCGGCTTCTGGCTAGCGGGATCTTCCCGACGCTCGGCGGGCTGTCATGGCTCGCGCAAAGCCGGCTGCAAGCCGGCGCTCCGGACGAGTTAGCACGCGTCCGATTTTGGAAAAATTTCGCGACCGCTGCGCGGAGCTTATTCGCTTCGCCCTTCATTCACTTTCCCATCCTCGCTTCGTAGCCCGCAGCGGTCAATCTCCGCTCGTCCCTCGCTCCGATTCGACCGCTGCTGGCCACTACGCTCTCCTGTCCCGACTCTTACTGACCTGGGGCCAGAACCACCCGGAAACCCAGGTCGCCGTTCCGGCTGTCCGGCGTGTCGCCGTTGCGGTAGGCGGACCGGCAGCCCCTGCCGCCGCCGCCCCAACCGCCGCCACGATCCACGCGGTTCGAGCCCGTGGCAGGACCTCTCGGGTCCGTGAGGCTCCCTCCAGGATACGAGCCATACCAATCAAGACACCATTCCCAGACGTTGCCGGACATGTCATGCAGCCCCCACGCATTCGGAAGTTTCAGCCCGACGGGATGCGTTGTACTCCCGCTATTGCCAGAAAACCAAGCGTAATCACCCAACTTGACGTAGCCGGGGTCATCCCCGTAACTGAACCGGGTGGTGCTGCCAGCCCGAGCCCCATATTCCCACTCCGCTTCCGTGGGCAAACGATACACATCCGACGCCCCCAACCGCCCGGCCGCACGTTCGCGGGCCGTCAACCTCGCGCAGAAATTCGTCGCGTCCACCCAGCTCACCTGCTCCACGGGGCGATTGGTGTCTCCTTTGAAATAGCTCGGATTCGACCCCATCACATCCAAATACTCGCCTTGCGTCACCTCATGTTTCCCCATCCAGAAGCCGCCACTGATGGTCACCTGGGTCTGCGGGCCTTCGTCCGAGTAACGGTCCGTCTCATTGGCCGGACTGCCCATCGTGAACGTGCCCGCCGGGATGAGGACCATGTTGGGAACCGGCGCACTACCGACTCGGTAAAACCGCCGCGGATACCGGGCCGCCTCGGAGTCCACCACGGACAGAAGGCCGCCCACGGAGAGCAAATTGGTCAGGGCGGTCCAATCCACCAAGTTGGTCGAGACGGCAATGATGTGGTTCAAGGCGGCTTTGCCTTCGAAGGCGAACTGGAAACGCCCGCCGGACAGCCAGCGTGAAGACGCAAGGGAAACGCCCTTCAGTTTCACAGCGAAGGCGGCGACTTGGGCCGACACCGAAGCCACCCCATCGGCGATCTCCACAACGTAAACGCCCGCATCGGTTGGTTGCACGTTGGTCAGCGTCAAGGAAGGGCCGCTCTCGCCCGGAATACTCGTTCCGTTTCTCTTCCATCCGTAGCTCAGCGGCACGGGACTGCTGGCGCTCACCGCCAACGTGACGGTGGAGCCTTCCTCGACAGTTGCGTTTTGCGGCGGCGACAGAGAGGTGGACACCGTGAACACCGTTAAAGAGGCGTTTGAAGTTGTGACCACGCCAAACGAATTGCTGGCGACGACCGAGTAGATACCGGCCTGATTCGTTTGCACGCCGGTCAGGGTCAGCGTTGGGTTCGTACCCGTCGGCAGCGGGTTCCCATTGAATCGCCATTGATAGAACACGGGTAGAGCGCCCACCGTATCAGTGTTCAGGCTGACGGTGGAACCGGCCCGAACGATTTGGTTGGTGGGCGGAGTGATTATGATGGGCGGGCCGTCAGCGACGACGACGAACGAAGCGGTACCGGAACTGCCGCCAATTACGTCGTGGACGGTGCCAACGAAAACGTCAATCGAGCGAACGGAACCATTCGGCGCATAACTGATCGTGCGAGCCACTTCTTTTTTGTGGTTCCAGTTCGTCTGCGGGAGTGTGGCCCTGAAGGTGTGGGGACCCGCGGCCAGCGGGCGCACGGTGTACTGCAACTGCGTCACCCCGTCTGCCCCAATCGTCCCGGTGCCGATCGGTTGATCGTCCAGGAAGAATGAAACCGTGAAGCCGGTGATGCCGGTCGTCTTGGCGGTCAAAGTAATCTCGGTGCCTGGGACCCCATTCGGCGGGTTGACCGTGAGCGTGGTGGTCGTGGCGATGAAGTCCCCGTAGTCCGTGTCACCGATGTCGATAACCGTAACCGTCGCCCTAAGTCGAAGCGAACCCAGGGAGATCGCTAAGACCAACCACAGCAGGAAGAGGACATGTCGCGTCAAGGGGGTCAGCGGCGGGAAGAGGATTCGAGATGTCTTCATATTTTTGTAACTGTTCAGGTCGATTGGCGGTTTAACTGATATTTTCGACAGGATGGGCTAATCCGGAAAAATATCCAGTTCCGAAAAGTTCCGCGAAATAAGGCTGAAGTCTAATTTCTGCGCCCTGTAGCCTGGTCCACCAGACCGGCGGTGGTTGTGACGCCGTTCTTGATGCCGCCGTAAACGGGTCACCCACACATTGACACGAACCGCAAGGCCATCAGCAGCTTACACAGGAGACTGTGGGATGGACTACAAAAGTGGTTGAACCCGCCGCATGAGGGTAGGG
>CAYIIH010000276.1:0-12085 GCA_964363225.1 uncultured Verrucomicrobiota bacterium
GAACCGTGAAAAAAGCGGACATTCCAAACCACCCTATGTCAGGAGTTCTGGAATCCGATGCATCGCGAGCAGCGCGGTGCCCGCATAGCTCTGGTCCGCCTCCTGAGCAGCCGCCTGCAACTCCTCGACGATCCGGCGCTTGTCCGCGTCATCCACCTTGGCGTACCACGGAGCCAAGTGCTGCAGAGCGTAGTGCCGCATCACGAGCGGCTGCGCCGGATCCTGGCCAAGCGCGATGAGAAACTGGGTCAACTCGGGTGGCGCCGCGCGCTGCTCCTGCAACGCGTTCAGAAGGTCGTTCTTCAAAGCAAAACCTTGGCCCGGCCGAAGCCATTTCTCGACGCTGACATCCCGGAGATACTCGTAAAGCGCCGCGCGTTCCTCGCCAGATAGCTCTCGACCGAGCTGAGTGATGGCTTCCAGCCTGTCTCGGAAGTTCACTTGCTCTCCTTTCCCGAGAGCCGTCAGGATTGGAGCCGAAACGCGAGCTATGGCCGGGCCGGCCAGCTTCCGGGGTGGAGCCGCGACTGAGTTTGCAATCGCTCCGATGGGATGCGTAGCTGGGGGAGCAGCCGCCTGAATTGCGGTTCTGCGCTCAGAACGGGTATCTCCGCTTCTGCCGGACTCAGAGCGCTGCTTCGTGCTGGTATGGAATACAAACGCCATTGCGATCAGAACGAACGCGATGCCCAGCGTGAGGATCAGACGGTTGCGAGTCATAGGGATGCCTTTTCGATTGCGGTCAATACTCGCCCAGAAGGAGTTGATTTTGATACGCCCTCATGACGTGGCAATTCGAGGTCTGAACGCCCGGTGGCATGATGAAGCGAATCGTAACCAGACCGGTTGGATCGAAGTCTTCCGCGCGAAGGCTCTTGACCAGCGTCCCGTCTTCGAACATCACTCCGGCCACGATAATGTTGAGTTGCACCCGAACGTCTGGGAACACCCGGCTCTGAACCACTGCGGTTTCTACCAGACGGCTGCCATCCTCGTACTCTTGTCCGTAGAACGCGCTCGATTCGGACACTCCATAAATATCGATCCCACGAAGGGTCGCGCGGGCCAACACAGGTCCCGCCTGGCCGAGGCGGGCCAGCACCGTGCGGTCCTCCCCCGCGTCCATCGTCACGCGAAATCGCCTGCCGCTTTCAGCCAAAACCGCGTCCTGGGTGAATTGCATCCGCTGATCAAAATCCAAAACCGCTTCCGCCGGAACTTGCGGGCAATCCCACAGACGTTCGCGCTTCGTCCAAGCGACGGCCTGTTCTTCAAACGTGCCTCCCACGACTTTGACGGTAATGCTTCGCTTCACGGAAGCGCCGTTACTCTCTTCATGCGAGGCAGTCACGGTGAACGTTCCTGCCTGATCGAACGCGTGCGGGACTCGCGCGGACTCGCCATCATAGCGGACTTCTCCTCCTACTTCGATGCGAATCTTGGCCGCATCATCTGCCGGGTGTAAAGCTTCTCCGACCTGGAACAACAGAGCGTCGCCTTGCCGGATCGTCAGGTTTCCGCTCGTCAACAAGTCCGTCGGCTCCCATTGGATCGTCGCTGAGCGGCGCACGCCGCCATTTTGAAACGAGACGTCAACCGTCGTCGGCCCGCTTTGCGATAGGGGAGCGTTGGCAAACCACCTTTCCGCCACCCCCTGCCGCGGCGCGATGACCTCACCGTTAGCGGTGATTTTCATCATGCTCAGGAAGCCGCCACGGCCCTCTACACAGGCGGGAGAGGTCAGGCTGGTGGCGGCGGCTTTCAGCTTTCCTGCCAGGGAGGAGGAGGCCAGGTCCGAGCGCGAGCCTGGCCCTGCGACCTCGATCCCATTCTCGGTGTCGAGCTTCTCCTCCACCCAGTCCGTCACTCCGTTTCCATCGCTGTCGGATGCCTGGATCGCCTGTAACCTAACTGCGTTGATTTGAAGCGAGCGCCCTTTCCGCGCATTGTCCCAATAGATACGAAGCCGGTGAATGCCCGCCGCGAGCCAAGGTGTGAACAGATGGACCTGTCCGTTGCGGTCTGGCCCGGCGTCCAGCACGCGGCGTCCCAAAGATTCGCCATGGATGGAAACCACCAAATAGAACGCAGGGTCAACATCGAGCAGATTGTGAGTTACACCCTCGATTTCCAATCGATACAAGTTCGCCGTCGGGACACGAATCTCATACTCCAAATACCCCCGCCGATCGACCGCATAGATGGCGGTGCCTTCGATCTCCCATTGGCCCAGACGCGCCACCGCCGCCGCCCCTGGGACTTCATCGATATTGGTGAATCCACCTAATCCATCTAGTTGGGCCGCGTCTGCGTTGGCCGTACCCGGCTCGCGCGCTGCTTCTGCGGTAACAAAACTGCCCGCACTTGAAGCCACCGCTTTCCCCCTGGTGCTCGCCCCCGTTTGCTCTGGGTCTTTCTCCTCGTTCGCTACGACGAATGCAATCTTCGAGTAGAGCTGGCTTTGCGGAATCACTTGCTCGGCCAGATGTGGCGTGCTCCATAGAAGTCGGACAACAGCTTCGAGAGTTCGTTCGTAATACTCAAGCTTGATCGGGTATTTCCGCCCGGCCTTCAGATTCATTTTCACATGATCCGCAGACGCACCTCGATCAGACCATGCATCGATCACCAACTGTCCGTCCAGCCAGAGCCGTGCGCCATCGTCGCTGACGACCTTTAGCGCGTACAATTCGTCAGAAACAGGTTCGCAATATCCTTCCCAGCGGACGCTGAAATGATCACTGCCGATCCCTTCTACAGGGGAATCTATGTCCCAGTCGAAATCCACTGAGGGATCGATGCGTGTCACAACATTTCCGCTCGTTCCGTCGAAGTATGAGGCGGCCAGCCCGTCGCCCGATCCAACGACAACATCAGCGGGCTCGGTGGGACGAATGGTTTCCAGGCTCACCTGATCGAACGTGGCGGATGCAAGCCTTGAGTTGTCATGGCTGCTCACGACCAGGCCGACAAACAGCTCGTCCGGAAAATCGAGTTTCCGCGTCCCGACCCATTCCCATTTCACGCCGTCGGCAGAAGTGAAACTGGTGACAACTGCGCCCCGACGGACCAGTTTCAGCCAAACGGGCCCTGGACGCGGTCCGGCCAGTTCTTGGGCCGTGCTCCGTTCCTTCTCATCACGATGGAGAAATACAACTCCTTGTTCAGGGGTGACCGCCAACATTGCATGGCGGGAGGAGGGATCGAGCGTTTCCCGAATCATAACGCCCGCTTTGGCCCACGGGTCGGAATTGTCTTGGCTCACAACACGCCCCACAATCTGACCGTCGCCGCGGAGAGTTTGATATGCATACTGGAAACTGTCAGCGTTTGCCCAAATGTCGGCACCCGAGCCGGTCAGCTTCCAGACGCCATTGGCCACAAGAGCGCTGCCGGCTGGCCCCACCTGCCCGACGTCCTGGCTGAACCACTGCTCGGCCAACCCGGCGACCTGCACCCGTGCGTTCTCGGCTTCAAAACCATCCTCGAATTTCTTTCGATTCGCGCTCTTCTTGCCATCCGGGGCTTCCTTCCCATCGCTGGGGTCGTTCGGGTTAAAGCCGTTGGCCAGTTCCCAGACATCCGGCAAATCATCCTGATCCAAATCGGTTACCCGGGAGTACAATTGACTTTGCGGAATGACCTGCTGCGGAGTGGACGGGCTGCTCCAAAGCAGTTTCGCCACGGCTCTGCCTCGGTTCTCAAAATAGTCGAGCCGGAGCAGATACCGCTTTTCCGCCTCCAAATTCACTACTGCGGTCGAAGTCTGCTCCCCATGCTCATACCATTCGTCAATGAGAAGCTCGCCGTTAAGCCAAAGGCGTGCGCGATCGTCGCTGATCACAGAAATAGTGTATGGCTCGCTAAACTGTGCCTCCAGTTCCCCTTCCCAACGGACACTGAATTCATTCCTTCCGACCCTTTCGGCAGGCGACCCATACTCCCAATCGAAACTGATTGCGGAAGCAAGCCGCTGTACGCTACTGCCCGTGAAATCCATTCGCGAGTAGTAAGTCCCGTTGAGTCCGTCACCGGTACCGAGTTTCGCCGCGGGCATTGCGGAAGCCGAGGGAACCCCGATCGAGACTTGGTCCAGCCTGGCACGGCACAAACGAGAGACATCGTGGCTGGAGACCGCCAAACCGATGTAGCATTGGGCGGAAAGAGCAATCGTTTCGGTGCCCAGCCATTCCCAGGCGATCCCGTCGCGAGAGTCATAGGCGGTCAATCGCTTGCCTTGACGCACCAGTTTGATCCATCGGGGCGAAGGAAGAGACATGAGCGAATCAGAAGCATTGTCCACCCCTCCGGAGCCCCGCTGTTGGAATGGCACCGTCCGGTCTTTGCGGATCATCCGCATCGCTTGATGAGCATCATCTCGGCTGCTGGCGCCGGGCTGCGTTCGGCGGATAAACGTCACACCCTTTTCTGGTGTCACCGCGACCATGGCGTGGGGTGAAGTTTCCGTAAGGTCGCCCCGAATCATGATTCCGGCCTTGGCCCAGGGGTCGGTCTTTTCGACGCTCACAACGCGCGCTACAATTTCGGCATTCCCGTTCCAAGGTCGATAAACAAAATGAAAAGCGTCCGCGCCGCCCCAAATATCGGCACCGCAACCTTGCACATCATAGACTCCGGCCGCAAAAGTGAGGCTTCCTTGCGAACCAGTCCGTCCGACACCCCTACTGAGCGGAAAAAGAGATTCGGTATCGGCGGTCAGGGGGGTCGAGTTCAACTGCGCAAGCAACTGAAAAGCCAAGCCGCCCGCTAATAAGGTCATGGACACTGCTATGGCTCCGTAAGTGATAGATTTGCTATTCATTGCGGTGTCACCGAAAGGTTAAACTGGGTGGTCATTCGCTTTAGCGGCATTGTGACGACCGGTTACCGGTACTACAAATCTGCAATGTACTGATTGCGTACTGACAACCGGAAACAACAAAGAGGGTGCCTTTTGAAACGGCTGCTTCAGGCCCAAAGCTCTTGAACTGAGCGGAAGCGCGGACGGCGCGGTAGCCCTTGGGGTCTCGGGCGTGGCGGTAGTCGCGTACGAGGTCAAAGCTTCCACCAATCTGGCGAACGGGGTGAAAGTGGGCGCCGCCGCTGCCCAGGACGACGACGAGAACAAGCCGATTCCTGGTCATTGGCGACCTCAACGTGCCGGCTACACGGGCGCATCTCAGCTTGCGGGTCCTGAACGTGCAGGAAACTGAGATGCGGCCTTGAACGGCTGGCCGTCAATTTACTGCGGAGCTAACTTAGCCGCGTCGGGCTGGAGGCGGTTCGGAAGAAATGGACAATGCACCTGCAGGTCACCGGCGCCTGCTCCACCGCCACCGAGGCAGCGAATCGCCGGCCATGATTCCGATGAATGAGGAGTCGAGCAAACGAGTCGAAAAGGTAGCCCTCGCTCTGGAACGCGAGAGGGATGATTGCAGCGATGAGTGGAAAAGGGCCGAGAACATGAAAGAAACATCCGAAATTATCGAACGAAAAAGATTGGTCAGCTTGCGTGGCCTTGCGCCGTTGTCATTCGTCATGGCCATCGTTGCCGGCCTGGTTTTGTCGCCGTGCGCAGCGGCAGCGGAGCAGACGCCAGGGGGAACTTCAAAACCCGCCGCGCCAGCGATCCTGAAGAATTCCGAGGAACTGCGCCTGATTGAACAAGCCGTCCCACGAAAGGCCATTGTTTCGCCCAAGAAACCGCGCAAACTCCTCATTTTCGACCTCAACGTCGGCTATGGCGGACACCGCTCCATTGAACACGCGAATCAGGCTTTTACGCTCATGGGCGAAGAGACTGGCGCGTTTGCGACGGTCATCAGCCGGGACCCGGCGATATTCAAGCCGGAAAGTCTGAGGCAGTTTGACGCCGTTTTCTTCAACAACACCGTGGGCAATCTCTTTGACGACCCGCAATTGCGGCAGAGCCTGCTCGAGTTTGTCTATGGCGGCGGCGGTTTGCTGGGGGTTCATGGCACATCCGTGGCCTTCACCCGCTGGCCCGGCGCGCACGAGGATTGGCCGGAGTTTGGCCTCATGCTCGGCGCGCGCGGCGCCAATCACCGCGAGAGCGACGAACGCGTTTTCATCAAACTCGATGATCCCGGCCATCCGCTCAATCAGGCCTTCGGCGGTCAAGGTTTCGAGTACCGCGACGAGTTCTTTCGCTTCCAGGAGGTGTATTCTCGGAACCGGGTGCGCGTGCTGTGCAGCATCGACACCGAGAAGACGGACACGAATCAGGGCCAGGCCCGAGGCAATGCCCTTCGGGCGGACAACGATTATGCCCTCGCCTGGGTGCGGAACTACGGCCGGGGACGCGTTTTCTACTGCACGATTGCCCACAATCCCTGGGTGTTTTGGGACGCGAAAATGCTGCAGTTCTATCTCGCTGCCATTCAGTATGCTCTGGGCGACCTTCCGGCCCCGGCCCTTCCCAGCGGCAAACTAACGCCGGCCATTCGCGCCCAGGAGAAACTGGGTTGGCGCCTCGGCATCGAAGCTTACACCTTTCACAAATACACCCTCTTTGAAGCCATCGACAAAACCGCCCAGCTTGGCTTGCCGTACATGGGTGGCTTGAGCTTCCAAAGGGTCAGCCAAGACATTCCCAAAAACTTCGATGAGCAACTGACCGACGACGAATTGAAGCAGATTCGGTTGAAACTGGACGCCGCCGGCATTCGCCTGTTGACTTACTACATTCAAAGCATTCCTGGCGATGAAGCCGGCTGCCGCAAGGTGTTCGAGTTCGGGCGCAAGATCGGAATCGAGACCTTCATGTCGGAGCCGGCGCCGGAAGCATTGGATACCATCGGCAAATTCTGCGACGCCTACGACATCAACGTGGCCCTGCACAACCACGACCAGAAAGCTTCGCCCAACTACTGGCATCCCGATGGGATTTTGAAAGTCTGCCAGGGCCGCACCAAACGCATCGGCGCCTGCGCCGACATCGGTTATTGGATGCGCTCCGGCATCGACCCGATCGAGGGCCTGAGGATGCTCAAGGACCGCTTGATCACGGTCCAGATGCACGATCTGCACGCGCTGAACGCGGATGGCCACGATGTGCCTTGGGGGATGGGCATTGGCAAAACCGAGCAGTTCATCAGGGAAATCCATCGCCTCGGCATCCAGCCCACCATGTTCGGCCTGGAATACTCTTACAATTGGCTCGAATCGATGCCTGAAATCGCCCGGTGCATCGACTTCTTTAATGCCCTCAGTCTGAAACTGGCCGAGTGAACCGGATTGACGACTCTTTTTGGCAGAAAAATGAGGGACAGAAAAATGGCAAATCGTGGCTGCGATCCTGAGATCGCAAGAGCATTTCCCGCCGTCTCACGACGGCAGCCGCGATTATCACGAGACGAATATGAGTAATACCACAACTGCGTTGCTGGCCGCTGCCACCCTGGCTCCGGCGCCGGCCAAAGCTGCGGTGGACATGGCCGCCGTCGATCTGGCCTTGGAAGCGTTGAAGACTTACAACCACGGTTCCAGCCGTGCCACACTCATGCCCATCGACGATGCTGTCGTGGCCTCCCTCCGTGATGTCCCGGCACGAAAAGAACTGGAACGGCGGCTGGCCGCAGTGCTGCGGACCAACGTCTCTCCGGTGGCCAAGGATTACATTTGCAGCAAGCTCAGCCTGATCGGCTCTGCGGAGTCTGTTCCGGCCTTGGCCGAGTTGCTTTCCGACCAGAACCTCGCTCATGCGGCCCGCAACGCGCTGGAGGCCATGCCCGGCCTGGAGCCGGTGAACGCGCTCCGCGACAGCCTGGCCAGACTGGCCGGTTTGCAGAAGGTGGGCGTGATCAATTCGCTGGGCACACGCCGCGACGTCCGGAGCGTGCCGTTGCTGACGACGCTGCTCGAGGATGGGGACAGTCAGATTGCCGGCGCGGCCGCTGCGGCGCTGGGCAACATCGGCACCGTTGAGACCGCCCAGGCTCTGCAAAAATTTCAGCCGAAAGCATCCGTGGCGCTCCGCCTGGTGGTGGCCGACGCCTCCCTGGCCTGTGCCGAACGGTTGTTGGCCGACGGCAACAAAGCCGAAGCGCTGGCGATCTACAAGGCCCTCACCGATGCCCGGCAGCCGAAACAGGTCCAACTGGCCGCGCGGCAAGGCCTGTTGACCGCTGCGCAAAAGAAGTGAATTTCTGCCGGACAATGCCGGTTGCCAAAAACCCAAAAAACCTGGCCACATTCCGCGCTGCCGCATCTCCTGGAACTGGACACGAGAGAAAGCGCGCCCGGCGGCCTGGACTGCAACATCATTCATGCCGGCACGTTTTCAAAGGTGCTGGCGCCCGGCCTCCGTATCGGCTGGGTGATCGCGTCTATTCTCCGAAGTGCCTGCTTTTCTTTGTGTTCTCTGCGTGCTCTGCGGTTGAATTGCTCCTTATCGGTTCAACGGGCCGGCGGGGACGGCGCTCCGCCTGACTCGCGCAATCTCGCCAGCAAGGTCTGCATCTGCTTGACCTTCTCCGGCTTCTCCGCCGCCAGGTTCTTGGTCTCGGCCAGGTCCTCCCCGAGGTTGTAGAGTTGCGGACCAGTTCCGCCGGGGCCTGCGCCGCCGGCGGCTTTGCCATAGCCGCCGCGGCCGGCTTCGATGTATTTCCACCCGCCCTGCCGCACCGCGAACGGCCCCTGGATGCCGCCGATGTGGGCAACGAAGTGTTCCCGTACCGGTTGAGCGGTCTTTTCTCCGAGCAACGCCGGGAGGACGTTGAGGCTGTCGGGGCAGGCACCCGCCGGGACTTTCACGCCGGTCAAGGCGGCGAACGTCGCGGCCATGTCGAGGTGCACAATGAGCGCGCTCGATTCGCTGCCCGCCTTAATCCGGCCCGGCCAGCGCGCGATGAACGGCACGCGGTGGCCGCCCTCGAAAAGTGTGCCTTTGGTGCCGCGCAGCGGGCCGTTCATTCTGTGATCCTTGCTGCCCATGTCTTCGTAGCCGTCGTCCCACACGCCGCCATTGTCGCTCGTGAAAATGAAGAGCGTCTTGCCGGCAAGCTGGAGCCGGTCAAGCGCGGCCAGCACTTGCCCGACCGCGTCATCGAGTTCGTGGATGGCATCGCCGCGAGTGCCGCACTGGCTCGTGCCCTTGAAGCGCGGATGGGGGACGCGCGGGACATGAATGTCGTGCGTGGCCAGGTAGAGGAAGAAGGGGCGGTCCTTGTTCTGCTCGAGGAAACCGATGGCTTTCTTCGTGAAGGTATCAGCCATCTCTTCGTCCATCCAGCGCGCGGATTTGCCGCCGGTCATCCAGCCGATGCGGCCCACGCCATTGACGATGGTCATGTCATGGCCGTGCGTGTGTTTGAGCTTGAGCAATTCGGGATTCTCTTGGCCCGTCGGCTCGAGGCCTACCTTTTGTTTGTAACTGACCTGAATCGGGTCCTTTGGATCGAGACCGGCCACGCGATGATTCTCGACGTAAACGCACGGCACGCGGTCGCCGGTTGCGGGCATGATGAACGCGTAGTCGAAGCCGATTTCAAGCGGGCCGGGCTTGATGTCGCCGTTCCAATCCGGTCCGCCCTCGCCGCCGAGGCCCAGGTGCCATTTGCCGACGACGCCCGTGCGATAACCCGCCTGCTTGAGCAGCGACGCCACCGTCGTCGTGCCCGGCGGGATGCTCAACGGCGCGTCACCGGGGGCGATGGACGATCCGGGCTGCTGCCGCCACGAGTAGGTGCCGGTGAGGAGCGCGCGGCGCGTGGGCGTGCAGGTGGCGGCGGGCGAATGCGCGTCGCTGAAGCGGCATCCTTGGCGCGCTAACCGGTCCAGGTTCGGCGTCTTGACCAGCGTCGCGCCGTAGCAACCGAGGTCGCCGTAGCCGATATCGTCGGCGAGAAGGAAGACAATGTTGGGTTTATCGGCGGCGGGAGCGCTGGAGATGGCGGCGAGCGAAATGCCCCCAAGAAAGCCAGCGGCGAGGAAACGGGCGATGAGTTTCATAGTTTTTGGGCACCGGAAAATTGCCGACCAGCGGCGGTTGCTCCATAGACTGGAGAACCAAAGCTCAACCGGAACTCGCGATGAAAATAACGCACAGCCCGGCCCAACTCCAGCAAGAACACGTTGTCCTGGAACTATTGCAGGGCGGAGTAACTCGGCCGTTTTCCCGTCTAAATGCTTGTGACCAACGCGGACCAGCAATCTTCTAAGAAATCTTCGCCTCAAGTGTCATACTTACAGAAGTCGATTGCGCATCCGACCATGTCCGAAACGAAATTCGACGACGCCGCGGTGAAAACCGCGCCGCCCGCATCCATCGAGTCGCTCTATGCGGCCCAGGAATCGGCCTTGTTGTTGTATGCGCAAACCCTTGTGAATCACGATGGTGAAGCCGCCCAAGATATCGTCCAGGAAGCTTTCCTGCGGTTGCACGCGGGTTTTGACACGGTCAGGCAGCCGCAAGCCTGGCTCTATCGCACTGTGCATAATCTAGCCCTAAACCATCTCCGCGCTGGACGCAAGACCGTGCCACTGGCGGAGGAAGAAGCAGGCCAGCCCGAACCGGCCGATTTCCAGCCTTTGCCCGATGAATACATCGAGCGCATGGAGGCGGTCGGCCAGACGCGGCTTTGCCTCGGCGAGCTCGATGCGCGCAGCCGGGAACTGGTCCGGCTGAAATTCGATGAGGGCCTTTCTTACAAAGAAATCAGCGAGCGCACCCACTTGAGCATCAGCAACGTCGGCTACCTGTTGCATCATGCGCTCAAAGATCTGGCCGCAGCCCTCAAGCGAGCAGGAGTCACGTCATGAATCCGGAACAAGACAAAACATTTCGCAAGCAATTCGAGGTCCGGATCGTGGCCCTGTTGCTCGGAGAAGCCAGCGCCTTCGAGACCGCCGAGTTGCAGGAAGCGATGCAGAAAGACCCGGAATTGGCGACGTTCCATAAACAGATGCAGGGCACCATCTTGCTGGCTCGCGAAGCATCGAGTCAGCCCAACGCCGACGCGCAGACTGCCCCTCCGCAACTCAAGCTTTCACCCGAACGCCGGGAGAAGTTGCTACAGCAGTTCAAGGTGATTGCACCCAAGGAACTTGCACAACCCCGCCACCGGAAATGGCGCTGGTACGTTCCGGCCAGCATCGCGGCCGCGGCGGTCGTTCTACTGGGCATTTCAGGACTTATCTTCCCGTCCATCTTTCTCCAGAAAGCAAAGTCAAAAGGCCAGAGTGAGCTGCTGGTCCTCAGAACGCAATCGTATCGCGGCTCGCCAACCGGCGGTCGTCCTCCTGGCGAGCAAGCGAGCCAAGCCATTGGTGTTCAAAGAGCTTCTCCGCCATCGACGCCGCCTGCCGCAGAGGGCGTTGAAGGAACGAGGCAGATTTTCCTGGCCGACTCGGCGCACAAGTCTGCGCAGAAAATGCCGGGAATCACGGTTTATTTGCCCTCTCAACGCCAGGGCAGTGGAGGTTTGGGGGAAGGCGGAGGCGCAGCCACCCCAGGTTCCGGCGGGATTCGCGTCCCGGAGCCATCACTTTTCGTCGCCCGTTACGGCTTAGCCCCGGCAGATTCAGGCGCAATGCGCGCGCCGGTCGAACAAGCAGTCGAGTCGATGCCTGGACCGAATTCGCCGTCGGTCTCTACTCTCTCCGGCCAGTCGGCAGGTGCGGTGAAAGTCTACAAGGTCATGGCAGGAGACGCCGCAGCGCTTCTTTCGCAATCGCAGCCGGGCGCAGTCTCGTCCGTCGCCTCAAGCGGGGTGGACTTCAAGCTGGCTCCGATGCTGGTGAAGCCGCCCATATCCTCGGTGAAGAGCGCGCCAGAGCAACCGTCGGCCAGCCCTCGTCCGATGCAGTCGAGCAAAACCGACTGGGCCAATTCCGCAAATCAAAGGCTTTACGATGCAGACACTTCCGGATCGGTCAAAGCGGGGGATGCTGCCGCAGCGCCGCCGAACCCCCGCCAAAGGAGCGCGGACAGCCTTGTCCGCGAGTCCGGCACCGTCGAGAGCCACGCTCGGACGAGGCTGCCCGCGCTCCGAGAATCGTCGCGGCCTGCGACTCCGTCGCTCGGCGATGTGCCCATTCTGGGCAGGGAGTTTCGCTCCAGAGC
>CAYIIH010000277.1:0-12040 GCA_964363225.1 uncultured Verrucomicrobiota bacterium
CGGCGAAGGAAAATTGGTATTGCTCCGGTAATACTGTTGCCATAGTCGCAAGTCTGTGAAATCCGACTTGTCCGATCTGCCAAAGGGAGGAGGGTTTTTCTGTCTGCCAAAGGGAGGAGGGTTTTTTTGCTCAGAAACACTGATCTGCTGTGCCCGTTGGACCGCATTGGAGTCTTTCCATTTGGCTTCTTTCATCTGCTGGTCATAGCGGTAGTCCAATAAAGGAGCCAAGAGCGGGGTCATGGCAAAGTTCTGTTCGTCCGGCACGGGTTTCGGAATGAAAGCGGCCAGATCAAATCGTTCTCCTTTGGCTTCCCATTCGCGCTTGAAGTTTTCCCAAGCCCGTTTGCCGCGCCAATTCTCCTCGGCGTAAAGCAAGGCTATCAACGTAATGGCCATGGCCAATCCGGCCAGAATCCGGCGCAGCGTTCGCCAACTGCACAGCCAACGCATGAATTTCACAGTGGTGGAACGGTCCGCCCAGGATGATTTTTGAGAGGTCTCATTCATAACTTCTAGGTGATTTGGAGGTTAGACAAACCAAGGTCCGTCCGGGGGCGAGGCCAGGGACGCGGTGTTTCCAATGATGGCCGGATGGCCGGTTCGCTCAAGTCCAGCGCCAACCGCTTCTGTTCCTGCACGATGGCCAGCATGGCCGGCACGTCGGCCATCGAGCCTGCCGGGCCAGCCGGCACGCCTTCCGCCGCAGCCTGATTGAGCGCTAAAATAATCAGCCACACCGCGCTCAAGCCCGCCCAAAAGCTGCGGTTAACCCAGATCAATTCCAGCCAGAGCCGAGCCACGAAGCTCTCCGGCGACCGTCGATCGTCGGTCTGGGATGAGGTGACGGCTTCGTCACTCTGCTGGGAGCGATGGATTTGGGCCACCACGTCTTGGCGGATGCGGTCCAGCTTGGTTTCAGCGGCACGGTGACGTTCCAGCAAGATTTGGCGAGGCGTTTTCATGGGGTGTCCTCAATGAGCTTTCGGAGCGCCTTCTTGGCATAGTGCAGGCGCGACTTGACCGTGCCCAGCAGCGTGCCGGTGATAGCGGCGATTTCTTCGAGAGAAAACTCCTCGATGAAATGGAGCAGGAGCACGGAGCGGTGCGGGAGGGGAAGTTGGTTTAAGAGGCGCATCAAATCCTCCTCCTGTTCCTTGCGCAAGAGCCATTCCGACGGGTCGGGATCGTCTTCGGCCAGTTGCTCGAACTCCGCGGCATCGAACGGCTCCTCGACTTTGGGTTTGCGCCAGTGCTGCAGGCACTTCTGATGCGCGATGCTGAACAGCCAGGACCCGAACTTTGCGTCAACCTGCAGCCGTTCAAGATAACGCGCGGCATTGATGAACGATTCCTGAACGATGTCCAGACTGGCCTGTTCGTTCCGCACCAACTCAAAAACATAAACATAAAGTGGCAGTTGGTAGCGCCTGAAAAGTGCGTCCCAGGCTTCCGGCTTTCCGGTCCTGGCATCCAGCACGAGCGTTTGTTCGCTTTCAGACACTGCCAGCATCTATACCCAGTAGAATGCGAAGAGCGAGAAAAGGTTCATGGGAATCGGTTGACCGGCGTCAAAACCGAATTGCCGTTCCGGGCGCAATCTGGATAATGCGAGCCATGAGAAGCACGCGAAAGGAATCGCTATGATGAATGCCGCCCACTGGCATCTCGCGCTCAATCACCTTCCCGTTTTAGGCACGGTTTTCGGCCTGGCACTGCTCGTCCTGGCTCAATTGAGAAAAAGCCGGGAGCTGACCCGGGTAAGCTTCGGTGTGTTCGTTGTCATTGCCATCTTGGGCATTCCGGCATATCTCACCGGCCAGCCGGCTGAAGAGGCGGTGAAAGGACTGCCCGGCGTTCCGAACACACTCCTCGCACAACATGAAGAGGTCGCGCAATTTGCTTTCACTGGTCTGGTGATTTTGGGTGTGGCCGCCCTGGCGGGGCTTGTCCTGTTCCGCCGAGGAAAAAGCATCCCGTGCTGGTTCGCCATAGCTGTTTCGGCATTGGCCCTTCTGGTGGGCGGCCTCATGGCCTGGACCGCCAATCTGGGCGGCCAAATTCGACACAGCGAAATTCGGTCTGGGAGCCAGTCCTCGGCCATCCGGACGGAAAAAATGGCCGCTACGGCCAGGCACAGATGGATTCGAGATAGGCCGCAGAACCATCCCGCACCCAGCCGTCCAATTGAGCGGGGTCTTTGAGTTGCTGCCCCCGCAGACGCGGCACCGCCACAAATTTGCAGTTGATCTCCGGCCAGGCGGTCATGTCTCCCCACAACTTTTCAAACTGGGTCACCGGGAAGATGTCTTCCTGGCCGTGTCCCCAGCGCTTTTTCACATCCTTCAAAGTGACATAGGTGGGCATGCGCTGGCTCATCGTCCGAATGGCCGCCGTGACCTTTTCCGCTTTGGGCAGATCGGACCGCGCCAAGCCAAAGGCGTTCAAGAGCCGGTCAACATCAATCCAGGTCGTCATCGAGTTGTAATACGACAGGGCAAATTCGTCTTCTTCGCGCGGCATGGCCAGACCTTCGACCAGCCGCGGCCGGCCATCCACTCTCGCCAAACCGCCCCCGCGGTCTTCGATGCGGCGGGTGATCACCTCGAACGTCAAGTGAGCGCCCAAGCTGATGTGCAGGCCGAGCAAGGCGGGGTCGGCGTCCGCGCCCAGCGTGTCAATGTTGTGCAGCATCAGGTATTTCAGGTTAGGCCGTTGTTCGAGCAGTTGAGCCAGGACGCCGTTGCGCAGGAGATTGGGGACCTCAAACCAATGGCCGACCGGATGCAGGCATTGCAGAGGCACATTGTCGATGTAATCGGTTCCTTCACCCCGGTGTTGGGCCCAATTGATCAAGGCCGCCTGCAGGCTTTCCCGGACTTTCTGCGCCTGTTCATCGAGCAACTGCTGCGGCATTTCCTCCCAGGCAAACCGCAGATCACGGACCATCGGCACCAGGCGCAAGCCGACGGCCCGGCCCGGTGAAAGGAAGAGAGGACCTTCGTAGCCGCAATGGTTCTCGCGGCGCAGAAAAAGTTCCAGGGGCGCATGCGTCAGGTAGCTGGTCGTGATCACATGGGGCAAGGCCTGGCCACATTGCCGGCTGACGCGGCGGCTTTTGGACAAATGCACTTCGATAAAGGTGCGATGTTTGCCCGACAGTTTGCAGAACGGATGAAGCGCCTTGACCACGCCGGCGCCTTGCGTCCAGCGGCTGCCCACACCCGCCGCCAGGGTGACGATGGCGACCGATCCGTTGGCCAGCGCCTCCATTCCAGCCTCGTGGTAACTGGCGGGCAACGGTTGCGTCGCGTCCCACACATCTTCGGGTTCCACGTCTCGGATGCTGGTGCTGGCCGGCAGCCGGTTTTGCGCCAGGCCAATCCGTCCGCTACGCATGTCCGCCCGGATTTGCTCGTGCTGAGTCCGGTCAAATCCGTTCTGCTCCAGGAGGCCGGCCAGACTTTGGGCAGCGCCGTCCTCCTGTTTCAGCGGCGGAAACAGCCGGTCAAAAAGGATTTGCACCATGCCGCGCAATTCCGGCTGGAAGCGGCAAGCTGCTCCGAATTTAACCAGTTCAGCGCGCTTCATGGGCGGGAGTTTGCGGACGTCCGCCCGAATCAAATCCGGCACGATCAGGGCATAGTAGCCAGGCGGCAGGAGCGCCTCGGCTTCCGGCAGCAAGTCGGCCATGGTGCCTGCCTGGTTGATGGCGAAGTCATAGACCACCGGGTCCATGGCAAACGGCAGCGCGCTCTGCAAATCGTGCTTGGTCTCCTGCATGAATGCCCGCAAACGGTCCTGCCCGGCTGCCTTCCTGTCCGGAGCAAAAATGAATCCCATGCCGCCGCCCGACATGCCGCCCAGCATCCAAAACCCCCAGAACCTTTCGCCAAACTCGGCTTGGACTTTGGTAATCAGCGTTTCCGTATAAAAGTTGCTGGCCCACGGAATGATGCTTTGAAGCGGGCCGAAAAAATTCCGAGTGGTGGCCTGGCCAATGGCGCGGATATCGCCCGCACGCAGCGCCAAGAGAATCTCGTCCAGGACGCGCATTGCTTCATGGCGCCCCTGCCAGGCCACCTCGGAACGCAACAGGTACTTTTCCGTCACCATTTCCAGAATGGGCCCCACATTTTGCGCCATGCCGCCGTGGACCAGGACAAGGCTATCCTGCAGCTTCTGCCGCGCCTCGGCCGGCGCGTCCGTCAAATCCAGAATCTTGTGGCTGGGCAACAGCCGTCCCCGACTGATGCCGAACTCCGGGTCACCCGGCTCGGCCAGCATCCCTTGGATCAATTTCATGCCCGGCCAAAGCCCGCCCGAATCTTGCCAGCCGCCCCCGGAACCACCCAGCCATTCACCCAGAATGGCGCGCGCCGCGGCCAGCCGCCGTTCGTTTTCCCGCAACGGCCCGGTCAATGACTGCGCCTGGCCGGTCGCTCTCATGCAGAGAGCGATTAAAGAGCCCAGCAAGGTCGTGGAGACCGCCAGCCGCGATCCTTTGGGAATGTTATTGACGCTGCTGATGATTTCCAGGCCGTGCCCCGATTGCACGACTCGCGCCAGCAACTCCGCCAGACTTTGGCCCGAACCTTCGACGCCCGGCGGAACGATGCCGGCGGCGATGACTGCGGCCTTGAGCAAGCCGAGGTAATCTTTGGCGAAATCAAACACCTCAGCCAATTCCGTCAGGTCGGCGGTCACGCCTAAATCCACACTGGCCAATCGCAGCACGGGTTCATCGATCACTCTCAGGTAAGTTTCCACGGGCGGTTTTGGGGCCGGATCACGGCCTTTGATGCAGAGATCAATGGAAACATTGAGCACGCGGGCGCCTTCTGGAAAGTCCATGCCGAGAAAAAAGATGTCACTCCAGGCGCTGTGGGACAAATCCATCCGCACGGGAGTGCATTCCCGCAGAATGGGAAACAGCCCGTCCGGCGCAGTGCGCGCCAACAGCTCCGGGCGGATGCGGAGAGGCTGATCCACCGGATGGCCCAGTCGAAACATCCATTGATTGCCGCGCACGGAACGCACGCTTTTCCGAACCTGATCAGCCAAGGTCTGAAACCCAAGCCCGTGGTAGGCCTCCGCCAGGGCGCTGGAAATGGCTTCATTGGGACCTGGCTGCTTCTGGGCGGCGAGGAAGATGGTAATGGCTTCCTCAAAGCGCCGCTTCAGCAAATGCTCGTAGCCCTCAAAAGGCACCAGCCCTCGGCGGGTCACGCCCGATTTCAGCGGCAAATGAAAGCGGTGGATCGCATAAAGAAAGAATAACGCCCGCACCCGCTCATACAAATTGCTGCTGCGCTGGCGGAAACTCTCCAAGGCGGCGCACTCATCCCCCAGCTCGCTCAAGGTCGCCGATTCACAAAAGGAATCCAAGGAGAGATCGCGGACAGCCGAGTCCGCGGCGGTGATGATCTTGGTCAGTTGGCCCGTCACCTTTCTGCCTCCCTTTGTGCCAGCAGTTCGACCAATTGTGCGAGCACTTCCTCCCGATCATGGCCGGCCAGCGCCAAGGCCAGTTGGGCATTGAGCAGGCCGAATTTTACTCCCATGTTGTATCGCCGGCCCGGCAAGTCGTAGGCCAGGCATCGTTCCCGGCTCGCCAGTTCGGCCAGCGCAGCGGAAAGCTGCACGCTGCCGCCGAGAGCGGTCTGCCCGCAATGGTCCGCCAGAATTTCCATGATGGTTGGAGTGAGAACATGCATTCCGAAAAAGCAGAGGTAATGGCCGGCGCGCAAACCCGGCACGACCAACCTCTGTTCAGCTTCGGTTGGCGTCGGTTTCTCGAGCACCTGCTCTATCAAATAAAGAAGGGGACGGCCCGGCACCCCTTTGCCTCCAACGGCGCCGTAGTAGGGGAGCATGCTTTCACGTGTTGGTTGCACCGCTGAAACGGGGCAAGATTCGGCGGCGGCCACTTCCGCCAGTTGCTGGGCGCAACGCCTGGATTGCTGACTGATGTAAAGGTGGTCGCTGACCAGATGCAGAAACGGTTCCTGACCGACAAATCCGCGCGCACCATAGAGCGCATGGCCGTATCCGAGCGGGTCGGATTGCTCCACAAAGTGAAGATGGGCGGACAACGGTCCGGCGGCCGACACATACGCGGATTGATCCCCTGGGCAAATCACGAGGCAAATCTCTTCCACGCCGGCGCTCAAGGCTTCTTCCAGAATAATACGCAGCGCGGACTTTTGCACTCCGTCGCGGTCAACCAAAGTCTGGAGCGGGAGCGTGTGCTGCGTTCTCCCGGCGGCGGTGATGACTGCCTTTCTGATGTTCACAGTATGGTCTTAATGGTTGCGTTTGCCGACAGGCGCAACGTGACATAACCCTCTCTTTCGGTCAATCTTTCCGGGTCGGATTTGGCGCCGTGCGCACAGTCCTGCGCCGTAGCGAGGCCCCGCAGGCGGCGCCATTTCCGAGCGGAATTGTCTTGCTTTTTGGGCCGAATCGCCTAATTGATTCAATTCGTATTGAACGATTTGGATGCCGCGCCTTGCTCCTCCCGGCCGCCGGGAGGAAGCGAAGTGACCGGCACGAAGTGTCTCCGCGCTTTTTTCAGATTGCAGCTTGTGGATTCCAGCTTCCTAACCGGACGCCAACCAAGCTTGCGGCTCCATTCCTCCCGACCGCAGGTGGGAGCCGCAAGCATTAGCTGGCGCTGAATCTGATCGCGACCACCGCCGTTTATGGCCATCATCCATTCCAAGGCCCGCCGGGATATGATCGAGGCTTCGGGCCGTCTTTTTCAATTGCTGGGGCTTCCGCGATCGACCGGGCAGATTTACGGCTTGGTTTATCTCTCCATGAAGCCGTGCTCGCTGGATGATGTGGTGGACCTGCTCGGCATCAGCAAGGCCAGTGCCAGCACGGGCACGCGCCAATTGGCCGCCTGGGGCGCTCTCCGCCAAGTGTGGGTGCCGGGAGAACGGCGCGACTATTTCGAAGCCGTTGGTGACCTGGGGGCGCTGGTGCGGGGCGGGTATTCGGAATTTGTCAAGCCGCGCCTGGCTTCTTCGCAAAAGCGCCTGGCCAACATGATGGGCTATCTTGATTCAGACGCCAAG
This sequence comes from uncultured Verrucomicrobiota bacterium, assembly GCA_964363225.1. Classification (GTDB taxonomy): domain Bacteria; phylum Verrucomicrobiota; class Verrucomicrobiia; order Limisphaerales; family CAYIIH01; genus CAYIIH01. The sequence continues at coordinate 7,083 of CAYIIH010000277.1, forward strand.
GAAGGTTTCTTGACGCCTGAAGAATGCAGGTTCTGCGCGGAGCGGCTCAAGAATCTCTCCCGCATGCAAAAGAAAATACAAGCTTTGGCGCCGCTGGCGGAGAAGTTGTTTTAGTGGCATTTATCGGAGCAGCGTTTTTTCCATGACCGCGTACGATGAAATCAAGAAAGCCCTTCAAGCTGCGCCGAGAATCTGGCTGGTGACGGGCGTGAGTGGATTCATTGGCTCCAACCTGCTTGAAGCCTTGCTTGAATTGGATCAGAAAGTGGTTGGGCTGGATAACTTCAGCACAGGGAAAAAACGCAACCTGGGGCATGTCAAAGCGATAGTGTCACAATCGCAGTGGCAGAATTTCTCCTTCATCGAAGGCGACATTCGTGATCTCAAGACCTGCCAGAAGGCTTGCCAGGGTGTCGATTACGTTTCGCATCAGGCTGCCTTGGGATCGGTGCCTCGTTCCATTGAGGACCCGCTCAACACCAACGAAAGCAATGTGACCGGCTTTTTAAACATGCTGGTGGCGGCTCGCGATCAAGGAGCAAAACGCTTCGTCTATGCCGCAAGCAGTTCCACCTACGGCGACGATCCAGGGCTGCCCAAAGTGGAAGAAAACATCGGACGTCCGCTCTCGCCCTACGCCGTGACCAAATACGTCAACGAACTGTATGCGGAGGTGTTTGGACGCTGCTATGGCGTCGCCAGCATCGGTTTGCGCTATTTCAATGTGTTCGGCCCGCGCCAGGACCCGGAAGGCGCCTATGCCGCGGTCATTCCCAAATGGATTGCGGCCATGATCAGGAACGAGCCGATTGACATTAACGGCGACGGCGAAACCAGCCGGGATTTCTGTTACGTGGAAAATGCCGTTCAAGCCAATCTGCTGGCGGCTGCAACCACCCGTCCGGAAGCCGTCGGCCAGGTTTATAATGTGGCTCTGAACCAGAGAACTACGTTGAATGAGTTGTTTCATCTGCTGGAGTCGAAGCTCGTGGCTCGCCGCCCGTCCTTGGTCATTCACAATCCCGTTTACCGTGATTTTCGCCCCGGCGACGTGCGTCATTCGCAAGCCGACATTGGCAAGGCGCAGCGGTTGCTGGGATACGCCCCGACGCATACCGTCGAACAGGGCTTGGACGCGGCGCTGGATTGGTTCATCAAGGATGTCGGGCAAGAATCGGTTGCAGGGTGAACGAGGCGAGCCGGCCGGCAGGAAGAAACAGGGCAAGCTGAAGCTTGTGCGGGGCTGAAGACGAACACTGAATCATGAACATCGCTATTATCGGTCTGGGTTACGTCGGCCTGCCTCTTTCCCTGCAATTCGCCCGATCCGGTGTCACAGTTTTGGGTTTGGATATCGACCCCGCCAAAGTCGGAGCTATCAACAGCGGGAGGAGCTACATCAAACACATTGAAAGCTCGGTTATTGAGGAAGCGGTTAAGATGGACCGTCTTGCTGCCTCCACTGATTTTTCCCGCGTCAGAGAAGTTGAAGCAATCATCATTTGTGTTCCGACGCCGCTCAATAGGAATCGCGAACCGGATATCTCCTATATCATCAAAACCGGCGAGGCCATTGCGCCGTTTATGGCCAAAGGCGTCCTGGTTGTTCTGGAATCCACGACTTATCCTGGCACCACCGACGAAGATTTGCGGGGAACATTGGAAGAAGGCTCGGGACTGAAAGCTGGAATTGATTTTCATTTGGCCTTTTCGCCGGAGCGCGAGGATCCCGGCAATCCGCAGAGCAAGGTAGCTCTGATCCCAAAGGTGATTGGCGGCTACACGCCGCAGTGCCTGGAGCGAGCCAAAGCGCTTTACAGCCGGTCCATTAAAACCATCGTGCCGGTCTCGTCCTGTCGCGCTGCGGAAGCTACCAAGCTCTTGGAGAACATTTTCCGAAGCGTGAACATCGCCTTGGTCAACGAGTTGAAGGTCGTTTACAGCGCCATGGGCATTGACATTTGGGAAGTGATCCATGCGGCCAAAACGAAGCCGTTCGGTTATATGCCTTTCTATCCGGGGCCAGGTTTGGGAGGTCATTGCATTCCCATCGACCCGTTTTACCTGACCTGGAAAGCGCGCGAGTATGGGCAGAACACGCGTTTCATTGAGTTAGCCGGTGAAATCAATACCGCCATGCCGGAGTATGTCATCAATCGCGTGGCCAAGGCGCTCAACGCGCAACGAAAACCGGTCAACGGCAGCAAAGTCCTGGTGATTGGGCTGGCCTACAAACCAAACGTGGATGACGACCGTGAATCGCCGAGCTACCACTTGATGGATTTATTGGAGCAATGCGGCTCTGAAGTGGCCTATTACGACCCACACGTGCCGGTGATTCGGCCAAGCCGCGAGCATAGCCGCTGGGCCGGAACCAAATCCGTAGCCTGGGACCGGGACACCCTCACTGGTTTCGACGCGGTCATCATCGCCACGGCCCACGAGGCCGTGAATTACAGAGAACTGGCCGAGTGGTCCAACTGCATCATCGACACACGGAATGCCCTGGCGGATGTCGAGACGAGACCGGGCACGGTCTGGAAAGCGTAATGGGTAATGGGTAATTGGTGATTAGTGATTCGTGATGGGTAAAGGGTGATGCAAGCTGTTTGAAGAAAACGAACTTCCGCATGAACATACCTCTGCTCGACTTAAAGAGCCAAAACCTCGCGTTGGAAGCTGAACTGAACTCAGCCTTTGCGCGGGTTCTGCATTCGGGCCAGTACATCCTGGGTCCGGAAGTCACGAAATTTGAGGCCGAGATTGCCCGCTTGGTCGAGGTCAAGCACGCCATCGGCGTTTCCTCGGGAACCGATGCCATCCTGTTGGCGCTGATGGCCTTGGGTGTTGGCCCCGGCGACGAAGTGATCTGTCCCACTTTTACATTCTTCGCGACCGCCGGCTGCATCGCGCGTGTCGGAGCCAAACCTATCTTTGTGGACTCTTGTCCGGTGTGCTTTAACCTGGACGTTGCTGACTTGGAGCAAAAGATAACGCCCCGCACGAAAACCATCATTCCGGTCCATTTGTTTGGCCAGGCCGCAGAAATGGACACCGTCATGGCTGTGGCCCAAAGACATCGTGTGACAGTGATCGAGGATGCCGCGCAAGCTTTGGGAGCCGGTTACCGCGGGCGCAAGGTCGGCAGCATGGGGCACTTTGGCGCTTTCAGTTTCTTTCCATCAAAGAACTTGGGCGGCTTCGGAGACGGCGGCACTCTCGTCACAAATGATGATGCCTTGGCGGAGAAGGCGCGGTTGCTTCGGACGCATGGCTCCAAGCCGAAGTACTATCACAAATACGTGGGAGGCAATTTCCGCATGGACCCTTTGCAGGCGGCCCTGCTGAGCGTCAAGCTGCCCCATTACGACGAATACACGCAGAAGCGAAAAACCAATGCCGCCTACTATACCGATAATTTGAGCAAAATCGCTGGGGTTTGGATTGCCAGCGCGACGCAAAGCACCTGTGCTCAAGCCAACGCAAACCGTGCCCAGTCCGAGTGCTCGGAAGCCGCTCTCGCCGAACCGGCAGCGAAACTGATCCTGCCCTGTGCCTACGCCTGGAATGACCATATTTGGAACCAGTACACCCTGCGGATTCCGGGCAGCGGGCGGAGAGACGCGCTCAAGCTGTTCCTGGCAGAAAACGGTGTTGCGACCGAAATCTACTATCCGGTGCCGCTGCATTTGCAGGAGTGTTTCTCTCATTTCGGCCAGGGAACCGCCCCCATGCCTGTCGCGACACGGCTCGCCAAGGAGTGCCTGAGCATTCCGATTTTTCCAGAACTGTCCCGGGACCAAATGGACGCTGTTATCAGCGCTCTCCAACAGTTCCTGCTGCAGGAGCCAGTTCGCGCCTCCTTTTGACTCTCAACCGCGATCTTGCGGATGGAGTTGCCGTTTGCGAAAATCAGGAATCCTGAACTTGAATGGACGCCACGACTCTCCGCCAACACTTTGCGCGACTGGATGTTGCGCTGGGTGAGCCGGCTCGACTCTGCATCTACGGCAGCGCTGCCCTGATGCTCATGGGCGAAGAAGGGCGCATCAGCGTGGACGTGGATGTGGCTGGTCCTTACAGCACAGTGAATGAGGCGGCATTGGCTGTGGCCGCCCGGGAGGCGAGGTTGCCCGTTAATCCGCCGGAGGATTTCGCGGGAGACCACCTGGAGTGGGTAGGACCCGCCCGCCTGTGCCTCGCGGCGCCTCGGCCCGATGAGTCCGTTGTGCTTTGGCAAGGGAAATGGCTGACGGTCTTCACCCTGCCGCCGGCCGATCTCGCCGCGAGCCGGTTGATCCGCTACGACCCCATTGACCAGGCTGACATCCAGTTTTTAAGCGTCCACTGCAGGGTCCGATATGAGGAAGTTGCCCAGGCGGTGCATCGGCTGCCCACCGCCTTCCGGCACGACGCCTTGGTGCGTGAGAACCTGGAGAACCTGCAGCGCGACATGCGGCGATGGATTTCATGAGCCCTCGAGAGAAGCTGCAAATGGCCTACGAGTTGGCCTTTCACCCCGCGCAACTCAATGCCGCCTGGAACGATTGGGAGCAAGGCCGCGTGGCCGATACGGGCCTGCTGCGCGAAACCGTGGACTGGGCTTGGACGCTGCACCAGAGGCTGCCCGAGGCTCCCGCCGCCTCGGCTCGCGCCCTCTGCCGATTGGCCCGTTATCAGGCGATCTCGCGCCTCTACCGATTGCCTTCCATGCTGCGGCGTTTCCGTGAGAAACTGGGCAGTGTTGGGAAGACCCCGGAAGAGGTGCCCGCTTGGATGGTGCGTGACATCGGGTTGCCTGTATTTGGGCGGACCCATCGGCAGCCAAACCTTCTGAAATCGTGAGAATCATCCAGCATTGCAGCCGCAATGCCTGAGCTTGCGTTTCCCATTGCGACTTTAGTGGTCATGAGCATGAATACGATGACGTCAAGGTATTCATGCTCATGACCACTTAG
>CAYIIH010000278.1:0-12031 GCA_964363225.1 uncultured Verrucomicrobiota bacterium
CAGCGGGCGCGAATGTGACCGTCACCGTCACCGCCCGTAACGCGGCAGGCGAAAGTCAGCCGACCGCGCCCATCACCGCGGTCGTGCCGTAAACGATGGCGCGGCGCGGAATTCGCCCTGCATGGCTCCGGCATGTGTCGCGTGCCGGAGCAAGCGAAATCCTATCGAATTAGGACACTACCCGCACTCCGAAGGGCGCGCACGGAGTGACGCGCCCTACCTTCGTCAGCGGTTCATGGTCGCCACGCGCGGTGAGCTCACCGTGGAGGCTGCCCATGAACCAGAGGTCGGGACCCCAGACGGCCTGCTTGTGCTTGGGCAGACAGGTCTCCGTCTGCAGCACGGGCGCAGGAAGCCGCTGACTACTTGCGGCTAGTATGAAAGCAAACCCAAGGTCGGAGCCGGACTCTGGTTGAAGAGCGAGCAAGTGCCGCCCTGCGCTCTCTTTCCTTTCTTTTCTATCGCCCCAGAAAATCGACTCTGGCGCTCAGTTCCGGAGTGAGATAACGATCCGGGTTCTGGATTTGCACTTTGATTTGCAGCGTTCCCTTTTGCCGGTTCGCTTCCGGCGCCATCTCCGCCACGTAGCCGTCATAAACTTTGTCCGGGTACGCCTCCGGGCTGACACGGCATTTTTGATTGAGGAAAACCTTGGCCAGGTCCGACTCATTCAAATCAGTCTCCACCTGGAGGTCCTTGGGATCGGCCAGGGCAATCAACGCGGTGCTCGGGCCGCGCGTCCCGCCAAAGCTTTGCGGCACGACCAGTTCGTTCGGGTCAACCAGCTTTTCCAGAACAACTCCGTTGATCGGTGAGCGGATGACCGTCCAATCCACGTAGGTCTTGATCAACTCCACCTGGCCTTCCACTTCCTTCTGGGTGGCACGGGCCGCTTCCAAATTGAGCCGGGCTTCATCCTCGATCTGTTTCGATTCGACTTTGTCAGTGGCCAGCTTTGCCACGCGCCCGTAAGTCAAAGCGGCCTTCTCCACGGCTGCTTTGGTGTTGGCTAAGCGGCCTTGGGATTCGAGCAAACGCGCCTTGTACTCGGCGTCGTCCAGCAAAACGACCACCTGGCCGTTGGTGACCGCATCGCCTTTCTTGACGCCAATCCACTTGACCACGCCCAAGAACCGCGGACTGAGTTCAATCCGTTCCCGGTTGACGATGTAACCACTGACGGTCAGGAGCGCAGTGTCGGCGCCGTCGCCGGCAGGTTTTTTCGGCGTGACCTGTTGCTTCTCAACGGCGGAGAGGGCGGCGTTGGCTTCTTTGTTCTTCGTTGTATCCACCACGCGACGGCTGTCTTCCGAGCGCGGCCAGGCAAAATAAACCGTCACTCCCGTCAACGTCACCACAACGATAAAAATCATCCAGAGCGACCGTTGAGGACGCTTCCTGAATTCCGGGTTGATCTGCAGGCTTTTGAGTTGTTCCGAATTCATACGGCTTTCAATGCGACGATGACGGGCAAGCGCGAGGCCCGCACCGCCGGTAATAAACTACCCGCCACGCCGACAATCACGGAAAAAGTGAGTCCTTTGGCCGCCAGCCAGGGTGTGATGCGGAATTGAAAAACGGTTTCGCTGAAGCTTTCGAAGCTGATGGTGCCCGTGGAATAGCCGTGCATCGGCAGCGACAGCAAGCAGCCCAGCACCCCGCCCACCAGCGCCAAAAACGCGCCCTCGATCAAAAAACTGAGCAGGATGGTGCGCCGCCGGTAGCCCAACACTCGCAAGGTGCCTATTTCCCGCGTGCGCGACCCCACGCTCGCATACATCGTGTTCATGGCCGCAAACACCGCCCCGATGGACATGGCGGTGGCCAGGAAGTCGCCCAGGATTTTGATTGGCATCGCCGTCATGGTTTGCGCGCTGTAATATTTGACCTCCGGCAACGCCTGCAACGGCAGCCGCTTGTCCGATTCGATGCGGTCGATGAGCCCCGCCGCTGCGGCGTCATCCCGTGCCCGCACCAGCACGCTGGAATAATTCTCCCGGTAAAACAGCGACCGCGCTTCGTCGGCATCCATCCACACCTCCGAATCAAAAGCGCTCTGGCCGCCCTCCAGCCAGCCCACGACGGTGAGTGCTTTGCCACCGGTCTTAAACGTGTCACCGATTTCAAAATGGCCGATCCGCGCCGCCAACCGGCGGCTGACGACTACTTCGCGCTTTCCCGGATCAAACCACCGTCCGCCCACGAGCCTGACCTGGGGCCGCAACTTCATACCCACCGGCGAAATCCCCCGCACCAGCACGTGGGCTTCAGCCTTCAGATCGCGTCGCAGCAGATTGATGAGCACGATCACATCGGCGGAAACGTAGGGGCGCCCTTGGCTGTCCCGCGCGATCTGGGGCAGGTACGGGAGGAGACGGAATTGTTCCCGCGTGATCTGGCTGCTCGACTCGGCGGTGGACCCTTTGCGGACAATCATGACATTCCGCGGATCGCCGGTGTTGCCGCTCGATTGTTCCAAGCCCACGGCCAAAGATTGGACCAGCATATAGACCGCCACGACCAGGGCCACACCGAGGATGGTGGCCAGGGTCGCCCGCCAGCGGACGATGACATTGCGGATATTATATTTGATGGGCAAAGCCATGGTTTAATCCAATGTTCTCAACCCATCCACCACGCTCGTTCTGGCCACGGCAATGGAGGGGGCGATGCTGGCCACAATGCCCAGACTGGCAGCCACCAGAGCCGCCTGGCCAATGATCTTCGGCGTCACTTCAAACGTGATAAAAATACCTTGCGTCAGTTTCGCGATGCTGATTTGCGTATAAAAGACCCAAGCCGCGCCAATGCCCAGGACCGCGCCCACGGCGGCCAGACCGAAACTTTCCGCCAGAATAAAGGCAAACAACTCCCGCCTCCGGAAACCGAGCGCTTTCAAAACCGCCAGCTCCCGGAATCGTTCCCGAATGGCCATGCTCATCGTGCTGGCCGTGACCAACATGAGCGTGAAAACCACCACCGAACAAATCGAATGCACCAGAATCTTGATGTTGCCCCACATGGAGACGAAGCTGAGCTGAAAGGCGCGCTCCGTCTCCGCCCGGACTTCGGCGGAGCTGTTGGCAAAAGCTCTGTTGATGCTGTCGGTGACGCGGGGCATTTCTTCGATGCTCCGCACCTTGACCCACCACATGCCGACCCAGCCGTCGCTGCCGCCGGCTTCGTCGAGATACTTGTGGTGAAACAGCGCATTGCGGTCGTCAATCGTGCCTTCGTAAATGCCGGCAATCTTCAACTCGATCGAACAGGGATAAATGATGCTCGTGAGCGGCAGCCGGTCTCCGATTTTGAGCTGGTATTTCTCCGCCGTCAGCTTGCCGATGATGCAGGCCGTCTGGTCGGCCTCGAACGCTTGATACTGTTCTTCGGGCATTTTGGCCTCGCCAAATATGGGCCGGATCAGCTTCGGGTCCATGGCGAACTGGCCGAAGGTCATCATCTCCTCATTCTTATACTTGCCCCCAAACCAACTGAAGGGCGAAACCGCCGCCACGCCGGGGATGCGCTCAATCACCGCGCGCTGGCGCGCCGGCAACGGGTTTGTGAAGGAAATCTTGTTGCGCACCACCACGCGCAGGGCCGCGCCGATATCCTCGGGCGGAACCGTCACCTCGCGCAGCGCCACCAGCAGCGTCACCAGCAAAAACAAGCTGACGGCCACGCTCAAAATGCAGAGCAAGGCGCGCCGCTTGTTGCGCAAGGCATTCTTGGTGATGAACGTGAGCGTGGTCATCCAATTTCCAGCCTCAAGAATCTGCCAGTTCGCCCTTTTCCAAATGGACGCTACGCGAGCCGTAAGCTGCGGCTTTGGGATCGTGCGTGACCATGATAACCGTCTTGCCGGCCGTCCGGCTGAGCGATTGCAGGATCGTCAGCACTTCCTGGGCGGAATGAGAATCGAGGTTGCCGGTGGGTTCGTCGGCCACCACCAGGCTTGGATCGGTCACCAGCGCGCGGGCGATGGCCACGCGTTGCTCCTGGCCGCCGGACAATTGGCGGGGCAGATGATGCTGGCGATCGTCCAGGCCGACCAAGGCGAGGGCCGTGCTGACTTGCTGGCGCCGGTGTCGGCCGCTCATTTGCGTCAGGAGCAACGGCAGTTCCACGTTCTCGAAGGCTGTCAGCACCGGAATGAGGTTAAACGTTTGAAAGACGAAGCCGACATTCTGATTGCGCCAGTCCGCCAGGTCCGATTCATTCAATTGCGCCAGGTCAATCCCTTGCACGTGACAGGTGCCGCCCGTTGGGCGATCGATCCCGGCCAGGATATGCAGCAAGGTCGATTTGCCCGATCCGGAAGGCCCCATCAGCGCCAGAAACTCCCCGGTTTGAATGTCGAGCGAAATCCGGTTCAGCGCGGTGACGTTGATCTCACCTTGCTGATAGACTTTCGACAGTTCGCGGATGCTCACGATGTTGCTGGGTGCCATAGCCGGTGAGTAGAAATAGAGCAACCGGAGGAGAAATGCAAATGCGCGGCTGGTATGCGTTTGATGAAGGTGGCGATTCCGGAACCGGCGGCTGGAACCGTGTTCGAACCACCTGGCGCCAAGGCAAAGCCGGCGACGCCATGCCGCACGGCTGGGCGGTTGCGGAAGTCTGCTTGTTGCTGCGCGATTCGTTGGCCTTTGAGGACAATGATCGGCTGGTGCTGCTTCCAGGAATTCCGCCGGACTGGTTCACGGGAAAGGAAAGAATCGCCGTGGACCGTTTGCCCACGCATTTTGGTTTTCTTTCTTTTGCATACACGCCGGTCAAAAGAGGCGCGAAGTTGATTTTGTCGGGGAAGGCACGGCCGCCGGGCGGTTTCGTGCTGCGTTGGCCTTTGGCTGCCCGTGCCACTCTGCGAGCCGATGGCAAGGCCGTGTCCCAAGCAAGCAACGGCGATTATTTCTTTCCAAGCCGAACGAAGCAAATCCAGATCGAGTTTGTGCAGTGACAGTGTTGTCCATCTCCGGTTCGAGTGAGCTTCGGCAAACCGGATGCTTCACAAACGCAGAGCGCTGTAGCCGCAACCTTCAGGTTGCGCCGGTGCAAACAGGCCCGGCGAAAGAGCGCAACCAAAGAAGGCCGGGAAAAGAATTCCGTCAGTTTTCAGCGTGGATTTAAGAAACGGGGCGAGGACGGCTCGTCCCCGCGTCGTGCTTCCGATATGAGATTTTTCGGGGACGTGCCGTCCTTGCCCCGCTCGGCTGCACTTCTTGAACCCACGCTGGCCAGTCTTAACGGCAAGAATAGGTGTTGAGGAATTGCGGCATCGCAAGCGTTAATCGCGCAGGTTGCTGAAGATGAATCCCTCGTTCCCCGTTCCCAGCAAGGTGCTGTCGAGGGCGAAAGACCGCAGTGGGGTTTTCCGCTCACCCTTCCGTTCATCCCGCTGGCTCGCTCGCCGAACCGCACAGTCTTCCGCTGGCATCCGTCAATTTCTCCGTCGCTCCGGCCATGCCGCTTGTCACTTCCGCCGAGTTCTCAGGTTTTCCAGCACGGCCCACAGCTTTTCCCGCTTTCGGGCCGGGCGTTCCCGCAGAGACGGAACTGTTCCCCGCACAGCCGCCAGCTTTTCCCTCAGAGCTAGCAATCGCTCCCGCAGAGTCACGAGTCTTTCCCTCCAAGCCACCAGTCTTTCCCGCAGAAACACGAGTCTGTCCCGCGAAGCTACCGGTCTTTCCCGCCAAGTCACGAGCATGTCCCGCCAAGTCACGAGCCTGTCCCGCAGAGCCGGAAGTGCTTCCCGCTGGGCCGCGAATGGTTCCCGTAGAGCCGGAAGTCCTTTTACGACTGCCGGAAGACGCTCCCGCACAGCAATTTACGAACGGAACAAACCAACCTAGCCGCAAAAAAGCACAAAAAGCGCGAAAACCCTGTGCCATACCCTCACCCCGTCCCTGTTTCTCGATTTGGGAGCGAGCCTGCCTGCCACGGTTCCGGCACAGGCAGGTGTCCCAAGAGCGGGTGATGGGGGACTTTTTACGACCTCTGCAAAAGTCCCAAATCCTCGCGTGCCGCAAGGATTTTCTGGAGTGGCGCAGGAGCGCCGACATTCTTGTCGGCCCGAATCGCGCGCCAGCGTCAAAGCCGACAAGAATGCCGGCGCTCCTTTGGTTGCGGCTTTGCCGCGCTGTGTTCTCTCGCGGCCATTCACACTCACTCCGCATCCAGTATCCAGAAACCAGCATCCAGTATCCAGCACACCGGCCTTCCGCAATCCGAATTTGAATCAGCCAACAACCGTTAATCAACTAACCAAGGAGTAACCCATGCCTGAAGAACTCAAATTCCACTTCTCCATCGCCACCTTGCTGCGCGACGGCGACGCCGTCACCAAGGCGGCTGAAACCCACATCGAAGTCAACCCGCACCTCCCGGACGGCCACGTCGCTGCCACGCGCGCCCTGCTCGGCACCGTAGGCGCCGATGACGCCGCCATCAAAGGCAAGCGCAGCGGTGTGGGCACACTCACCAAGGAGCAGAACGCCAAGCTCGACAAGCTCAACAAATGGATTGCCAACGCCCGCAAGACGGCCGGCTTGGCCTTCAAGGGACAGGACGTGAAATTGCGCGAGGAATTCCAGGTGGGCATCAACGAACCCCATGATGTGGCGAGCATCCTCCAGCGCGCCCGCATCATTGTGGCCTCGATCAAGAAGGCCGACAACGCCCCGGTCCTCAAAGCCAAAGGCTGGCTGGACGCCGACACCGGCGCTTTCGAGGGCGTTCTGAGCAATTTGGCCACGACGGATGCCACGCAGGAAACGGGCAAGAGTGGCGCGAAGGACGCAACCGGCACGCGCAACCGCAACGCCAATCTCCTGTACGACAACCTGCTGGCCATCCAGAACGCCGCCGACCTCCAATGGCCCGACGACCATTCGGCCAACGCCGGCATCCGGGATGAATTCCGGCTCAACACTTTCCCGCCACGCGGCCGCAACGGCGGCAAGCCGGATCAACCGCCGACTCCGCCCGTGCCGCCGACGCAGCCATGACTGCTTTTTTCATCGTCACTCGTGTCCCGCTTTGGCTTGGATGGCCTCGATGACGGCTAGCGCTGCACAACCGTCCTGGGCTGTCACCCCGGAGATCATGAAGACCATCCCCGCAGGCCTGCTCGAAGAAATGACTCGCCGGCTCGCGGCAGAATTCCAGCCCGAGGCCGTCATCCTCTTCGGCTCCCACGCCTGGGGCCAGCCCAGCGCCGACAGCGACGTGGACCTGTTGGTCATTCTGCCCGGCGACACCCCGCCGCAAGTCCAGGATGAAAGCCGCGCCTATCGCTGCCTGCGCGGCCTGCCGGTGTCCAAAGACATCCTGCTCAAGAGTCGGGCGCAGGTCGAACGCTACCGCCGCGTGCCCGCCTCCCTCGAACGCAGAATCATGGAACACGGGAAGGTTCTCTATGGACGAGGCTAAACGGGAACTGGTGACGGCCTAGCTGACCAAGGCCCAACACGACCTGGCTTCCGCGAGGCAATTGGCCGCGCCGCCGGATCCGCTGCTCGACACCGCCCTTTACCACTGCCAACAAGCCGCCGAGAAGGCGGTCAAGGGCTTGCTGCTTTTCCATGACCAGGATTTCGAGAAAACCCACGACATCACCGACCTGCTCCGCTTGGCCACGCCGTATGCGCCCGAACTGAACGCCTTCCTCGCGCTGGGGGAATTGCTGACGCCGTATGCGGTGAAATTCCGCTACCCAGGGGCTGTTCCAGAACCGCAACGGGCCGAGTATGACCAAGCCCAGGAAGCCGCCGAAAAGCTCCTGGCCGTCGTGCTCGGTCTGCTGCCCGCCGCGGTTCACCTCGGTCTTTCGCCGCAGCAGAACCTAAAAGGCGAGCAAGCCTGATGATGCCCTTCACCCAATGATCGAGCCGCGAAAGAGCACAATTATGTGGACATCAGGATTATGTGGACATGGACGATTGGGCCCTTGATTTCATTGGGGCGTGATGTGCTGGATGTCCACATAATAAAATAGCTTCCGAGGGGGCTCATCGACGCTCACTGGTTGGGAATGAAATCCCCAACTTTTCCTCGCGGCCTCGACCCCTTGGTCGAGGAATACCATCAACATTTAATCCACACCGCTGGCTTGGCTGCTCGCACCTGCGTTCAGCGTCGGCGCTGTGTGCGCCGGTTTTTGGCCACCGTCTTGGCCGTCCTGTCGGCGTGCGCGATCAGGCCATGGTTCTGCTGGCCGCCAAGTTGGGCCTGCGCGCCAAGGAGATCGCGCAGTTGTCCTTGGAGGATGTGGACTGGCAAGCCGGGACGGTCTGTTTGCGCCAAACCAAAGGGCGGCGCTGCCGGTTGCTGCCCCTGCCGTCAGATGTCGCTCAAGCGTTAGCCGGCTATTTGCGCACCGTTCGTGCGAAGACCTCGTCGCGCCAGGTTTTTCTCTGCTTACATCGGCCAACCCCGCTGACCAGCGGGGCGGTCTCCGCGGCCGCGATCGCAGCCTTTGGACGCGCTGGCCTGGAAGTCTCGCGGCCCGGTCCCCACTTGTTGCGTCACACGCTGGCCACGCATCTGATTCAAAGGGGGACCGATCTCAAAGCCATCGCCGATGTGCTGGGGCACCGCAGTCTCAACACGACCGCTCGGTATGCCAAAGTGAACGTGCCGATGCTGGCTCAAATCGCTCAACCTTGGCCGGAGGTAAAATGAAGAAAATCTCTTCCTTGGCGGGAGCGGGGGACTATTATCTGAAAGCTCGACGACAATTAGGTTTTGCCTCCAAGCCCGAACAATGGGCGTTGACCGGTTTGGCGCGATATGCCCAACGCTGCCGCCATCGGGGGCCGTTGACGAGTTCCCTGGCCATCGCTTGGGCCCGGTTGCCGACCGAGGTGGGCCCGCCCCAGTGGGCTGTTCGGTTGGGCATCGTCCGCCGGTTTGCCCGGTTTTGGCAAGCCTTTGACCGCCGAACCGAAGTTCCCCCAGCGGGTGTTTTCGGGCCCCTCCAGCATCGCCGCCGCGCTCACATTTACACGGTTCAAGAAATCCGTGCCTTGTTGGAGGCCACCACCATTTTGGGGCCACCCCATGAATTGCGTGCGGCCAGCATGAAAACCTTGTTGGGCTTGCTGGCTTGCACTGGCCTGCGAGTTTCCGAAGCCTTACACCTGCATCGCCGGGACATTGACTGGCACAACCGTGTGCTGACCATTCGGCACAGCAAATCGGGGCAGGCGCGGATCATTCCGGTGGAGCCTTCCGCGCTGGTCGCCTTGCGAGCCTAGGAGCGGGTGCGCCAAAGGACCCCTCCAGAGGCTGCCTCCACCGAAGCCTTTTTCCTTTCTTCCACCGGACGACGGTTGCCCTACGGCACCGTGCGGGAGGCCTTCCTCCAATTGCTCCGCCACTTGGGCTGGACGCAAAGGCCCCCGCCTCGCCTGCACGATCTGCGACACACTTTCGCTGTTCGGTGTCTGATCGGCTGGTACGAACACCGCCAGCCCGTCGGTCAGCACATTCTAACTTTGTCCACCTAGCTGGGCCATCGTCGAGTCACCGACACCTACTGGTCTCTCAGTGCGGTGCCCGAACTGATGACCCTGGCCAGTCGCCGTTTCCAAGCTTATGCCTGCCCCACTCACCCGGTGTAAACCCACCCCACATCCCTTGCCGCAACTGTTGCAGAACTTCTTCTGTCAGCGCTTGCAGTCTCAACGCAACGCCAGTCCCCAAACCATGGCCAGCTCTCGAGACACCTTCCGGCTTTTGCTCACCTTTACCGAGCAAGAACTGCGTCACGCCCCGAGCCGACAACACCTGGAGGACTGGGATCCACAGCGAATCTTGCGCTTCCTGAACCATTTGGAGAAAACGCGCCACAACAGTGTGCGCACACGCAACGCCCGCTTGGCAGCCATTCGCTCCTTGATGCGTTACGCCGGACAACTGATCCCGGAGACGCTGGGCTTGACGGCGCGGGTCTTAGCCATCCCGGCCAAGCGCTCCGAACGCCCTTTGATGGGCTACTTGTCGAAACCGGAAATCCAGGTTCTCCTGAAAACCCCACCCCAGGCCTCGGAAATCAGCCAGCGCTACCGGATGCTTTGGCTGTTGCTCTACAACACCGGGGCGCGCATCTCGGAAATCCTGGCGCTGGACCGCCAGGACATCAAGTGGACGCCCTCACCCTCGGTCCAACTGCAGGGCAAGGGGCGCAAGCAACGGCAGGTGCCGCTCTGGCCGTCCGTGGCGGCCCAACTCAAGCACTGGCTGCACGAACTTCCGGGAGCGCCCGACTCGCCCATCTTCACCAACCGCTTTGGCCATCGCTGATCCCGTTTCGGAGCGCACAAACAATTACGACGCCAGTTGCCACGCCTGGCCCGGCAGTGCCCGTCCTTGTCCGGTCGGAGCATCTCCCCTCACACCCTGAGGCATACCGCCGCCATGCACCTGCTCCAAGGCGGTGTGGACATCACGGTCATTGCGCTCTGGTTGGGGCATGAAAGCCCAGCGACCACGCACCATTACGTTGAACTGGATTTGCAGATGAAGCGTGATTGCCTCGACCACTTGGCTCTGCCCAAATCAAAAAAGAGGCGATTCAAACCCAGCGACGCCTTGCTGAGCTTCCTCAAAAACCTGTGATTATTATGTGGACATGTTGACCTGCACGACCCAATGCAATCAAGGGTTCGAAGGCTCATGTCCACAAAATCCTGATGTCCACATAATGGTGCTTATGTGGAAGTCCACATATGCACAAAGCGCACAGAAGCAAAGGAAGTCAGAAATTCCGCCGCCCTTTTGCGTTCTGTGCCTTCTCTTGCGGCCAGCCCAAGACCTCATCTGAAACCTCCAACCTGCCAGCGGAGGAAATGAGCCTTGAAGAATTGTTATGAACGCTGAACATTACGAGATGATTATCTGGTGGAGCGACGAGGATGGCGCCTTTGTTGTGGAAGTGCCGGAGTTGCCGGGCTGCATGGCGCACGGCGGCACCCGGCAGGAAGCCACCCGCAACGCCGAAGACGCCATCCGCCTCTGGCTTAAAACCGCCAAAGACGACGGCCTTGAAATCCCCCGCCCGCGCGGGCGTTTGGTCTATGCGTGACCGTCATTCGACACTCGAACTTCGCAATTCGAACTTCGACAGGTTTGTCATTCGTCATTCGCCATTCGCACCTCGGACTTCGGAATGTTCCGCCGCCCATTTGCGTTCCCTGCGTACTCTTGCGGCCAGCCGAAGCCCTCATCTGAGATCTGCGATATGCCATCTGGAATCAAGCGCGGCGTGGCGCGCCCACTGAATAGACTTGAAACGCAAGAGCAAATCGGAGAAGAAAGGCGCGTGAAAGCGACGCAAACATAGAGTGCCGTCGTCCGTTGGAGCCGAACCGGATGCGAGCCTCGTCGCATCGTCGCTCCCCCTCTCCGCCTCGATCGGGGAGAGGGCCGGAGTGAGATGTCGAGTCTTGCAGTTCGTCATTCGCACTTCGTCCTTTTCATGGCGCCGCCCTGCCCGGCATTGAAGCGGACGAATTACAGGCCCTCGGCGACGCCCTCAGAGCCTACAAAGGCGTCGAGACCGACCAGAGCGGCGAACAATCCGGCACAACCGGCGCGCGCAAGGCCCTGGAAAAACTGGTCAAAGAGATCGCCGACCAGCGCCGCGAACTCCAATTCGCCGTGGACGGCCTCTGGCCCGCCGCCAAGAAGGAAAACGCTGCCATCCGCACCGAATTCGGCCTGCCGCCGGACAAGGCCTTCAAGGGCTAACGCATCTGGAATCTGCGATGGGCAATCTGAAATCAAGCGAAGCGTTGCCCGCTGGCAAGCCGGAGAACGCCATCATCCACGCGGACTTCGAACTCCCGCCGGCCAAACCCTTCAAGAGGTAGTATGAGTTCTCCATTCCACATTCCGTGTTCCGCGTTTTGTCGGTTTACCCTGCTGGCCAACAAAGGCGTTCAAGGGATGAAATGAATGCCAGGCAATGTATTGTGCTTCTTCTGGAAGTCGAGTGGGTAGTTTTTGGGAGTTTTTGAGAGCATTCATT
>CAYIIH010000279.1:0-11919 GCA_964363225.1 uncultured Verrucomicrobiota bacterium
ATGAACCTCCAGGTAGGGCGCGTCACTCCGTGCGCGCCGCAAGATCGAGCCTGGCACCCGGACGGCGCGCACGGAGTGACACGCCCTACCGCCCTGAACGGGTTCAGGGGCGCAAGGCGCGAAGACTTCTTCGGGGCATTCTCTCCTGGGGGTGAGGGCGGACGTTCCTCCAGGTCCTCCGTTCTTCCTGTGAGCTATCCCGCCGAAAGCGGCGAAGTGCTCTGTGCGCCTCTGACCGGCCGCGCGGCGTCTTGGACAAAGGCGGCGTCCTGTGCCAAAGTCCGGCAATCTTTAGCGTGAAACTTAAATGGTTATGGCTGCTTCCGTTGCTCCTGGTAGTTGATGCGCTCCTTCTGTACTGGTGGTTTAACCGGCAGCGGGAGCACAGCCAGGATGGAGTGATCCTTCAGGGCGCGCGCCGTTATGGCGTGGACCCGGCCCTGGTCAAGGCGGTGGTTTGGCGCGAAAGCCGGTTCAAGCCCAATGCCAAAGGCCGCGCCGGTGAGATCGGCCTCATGCAGGTCGGCGAAGCGGCGGCTCGCGAATGGGCCGAAGCCGAGCGCATCCGGTTCTTTTTCCACCGGCAATTATTTGACCCGGGGAAAAACACCCTGGCGGGCGCCTGGTACTTGCGCAAGCTCCTGCGCCGTTACGCGCAGACCGACAATCCCCTGCCCTATGCGCTGGCCGATTACAACGCCGGGCGCAGTAATGTCCTGCGCTGGAACCGGGGAGCCGCCCTGACCAACAGCGCCTTGTTCATCGAACAAATCGATTTTCCCGGCACGAAACAATACGTGCAAGCCGTCCTGCGCCGCTTTGAGCAGTACCGCCCTGTTTTTCCGCCCGGCTCCAAAGACGAGCGAAAGGAATAGACTGCTTGCCATATCCTCAGAAATCCTGACCCCGGTGGAAGTTGGGTGATCCACTTCCTGACATCATCCTGAACAATTACTCTACGTAAGTCATTGCATTTCAATTCAAATGATTATGGATGGTGTCAGGAAAATTCCATGACTACAAAAAACCTGTGCTGCGGGTCAGGAGG
Source organism: uncultured Verrucomicrobiota bacterium (assembly GCA_964363225.1). GTDB lineage: Bacteria > Verrucomicrobiota > Verrucomicrobiia > Limisphaerales > CAYIIH01 > CAYIIH01. Next base: position 1,049 of record CAYIIH010000279.1, read on the forward strand.
TCTGATCCTGTTTGACGATTCATCCGGCTTCATTCCTGCCGCGACGATGGTTGGGCTGGATTTAATCCCGCGTCATTTCCCTCATCGACTGCTCCAACTGCTGGCGCAGCGTTTCACGCTCGGAATCGGTTGCGTCACGCGGCACACGGATCGGCTGGCCGAAAACCACTTCCACCCGGGCCAAGGGCAAAGGAATTTGAAAGCGATCCCAGCTTTTCGGCCGGATTTTCCAGTTCAGATAATAGGACACCGGCACAATGGGCCGCCCCGTCAATTGCGCCAGTGAGATGATGCCTTCCTGCACCACGTAACAAGGACCGCGCGGACCGTCCGGCGTGATGGCCAGATGGTAATTTTGTTCCGCCCACCGGGTGAGCTCGAGCAAGGCTTGCGGACCGCGCCGGCTGGTCGAGCCACGGACCGGTTGCACGCCGAAATGCTCCAGGACCCGAGCCAGCAGGCCGCCATCCCGGCTCGCGCTGACCAGGGCGGCTAGGCGGCGGGCGGGCTGCCGCTTCAGCACATAGTTGCGGTGGATCAACAAGGATAGCGCGAGGCGATTGTGCCAGATGGAGAAGATCACCGTTTCGTGAGCGCCCTCTTCGATCAGTCCGGACTGGTCCTGCCATCGGTAGCGCAATGTCGCATTCAGCAATCGAAGGAAGCTGAAAATGAGGAAAGCGGCTGCTTTCCGGTGCCACGTCACCGGGTGCGGCACCACCACGCCGGAAGACTTTGCCTTCTGGATTTTGGATTCTGGACGGTCCACGATCAACCGGCCCCTTTTCTCAGACTGGCGCGCACCAGTTCTTCCACGCCGGCTTGAGGCCCCAGCGCGGCCTGCGCAGCCCGGACGGCGTCATGCGCTTCGACTTGTTTGAAGCCCAGCGCCATCAAGGCCAGCACGGCGTCGTTGAGCTTTTGATCGGCGGGAGATAATCCCCGCTGGGCGCTGCTGGCTTCCCAAGCGCCCGCCGCCCCCACTTTGTCTCTCAATTCCACCACGATGCGCTCAGCAGTCTTTTTCCCCACTCCGGAGATTTGGGAGAGGGCTTTGACATCGCCCTTGGCCACCGCGCCGCGAAAGGCCGTCACATTCATCCCGCTCAGGATGTTCAAGGCGATCTTCGGGCCGATGCCGCTGACGGTGTTGATGAGCATCCGGAACAGCTCGCGCTCCTGGGCTGTCATAAAACCATAAAGCACGTGCGCATCCTCGCGCACGGCCAAATGCGTGAGCAACTTCACCTCGTGGCCCGGGGCGGGCAATTTGTCGTACGAAGAAAGCGGAATGAGCGCTTCGTAGCCGACGCCGTTGACCTCGAGGGTCACTTGCGTCGGCAGCGCTTCCACCAGTTTGCCGTGCAGAAAGGTGATCATATCTTTTTCGGAGCAGTCAAAGCGAAACGGCCGCTTTCCTGGGCATGCGTCAGCGCCAGCGCCAGGGCGTCCGCCGCGTCAGGAGCGGGCATCTCCGCCAGTCCCAACATGCGTTGGACCATTTTGGCCACGGCCAGCTTTTGCGCCGCGCCATAGCCGACAATCGCTTGTTTCACTTTGCGGGGGGCGATCTCGTAAATGTCCAGGCCGGCTTCCGCCACCGCCACCAGACTGGCTCCGCGCGCCTCACCCATGATCAGCGCAGTCTGAAGGTTTTGGGCAAAGAAGAGTCCTTCCACCACGCAGATCGTCGGACGATGCTGGCGGATGATCTCGCGCAACACCTCGGCGATGCGAAGCAGACACCGCGAATGCACCCAGCCGGCAGGACACGCAATGGTCCCGTGAACCAACGCCTGCGGATGAGGCTTGGCCTGGCGAATGACGCCGTAGCCCGTGCCGCGCAACGAAGGGTCAACGCCGAGAATGACTTGTGAAGTCCTGCCGCCGGGACGGCCGGTCCTTTCCAAAACCGGCGCCGCCACTCGCCGGCCGCCGCTGACGCGGTTTTTCATCTGCTCGAATTGCTGCGGCGTAATGCCCACGCGCTGATAGTGAAAGGAAAACAGCCCCAGGCAAAAGGAAAAAGTCTCCGGCAGGACTCGGGTCAGATGGGCCGGTGGTCCCGCAACAAGAGTCTCAGGACGCCGGATGGAGGCGTCGGCTCCAAACAGGGAGGGACGCGTTCCACCGCGTCCCATTCTTCCCCTCCATGCGGACAATTGGATGATGACGTTCAAAGGGAAGTCGAACGCGCTGGAAGTTTCCTTTGGTTGTCCTCGGATTGGCGGGAGCGCCCAGGAGAGATCAGGGACGACGAGGAAGTCGTCCCTCCCCAATCATTTGCGGCGACGGAACAAGAGAGCAGCGGCACCGAGGATGCCCAGGGCGATAGTGGAGGGTTCGGGAACAAGAGAAGCACTGGTCAAACCAAGCAGCGTCGCAGGCGGAGTCTGCGGCGGCCCGACAGGATCGCCTAGATTCATGCCAATTTGGAAGACAGTTGATTTCAAAGAGAATCTGCCTGTCGCCAAAGCCTCATCGTATGAATTCCCTCCAACCGCTGCCCAAATGCGGACCTGGAAGAACAGCCTGCTCCCGGGAGCAAAACCAGGCAGCGACCTGGTTCCCCCGTTAAAATAGCCGGCGCCCGTTCCCGTCAGGAATGGTGCTGGTCCTGGGACTGCGGTCAGGGCGCTCTCACTTGCAGCACTTCCCACATACAACTGCGCTAGGAATTCCGGTCCCGCCAACCTGGTTACGCCATCCATAAAAAAGTACGGAGCATTCAACCCAACCCCGACGTTGGCGAAATTCACCGTTCCTTGGCCGACTGCGCTGACCGCCACCAGTCCGACTGCGATACTGAGTGCAAAAGTTCTCATAAATTCCTTCTCCTTCACATAGTCACTTTCTGAGCCGATTGGCCTGTGCAGTCAAGAGCGGATTCCGAGTAGTTCTGGGCGCCGTCTTTCCTGTGAAGTCTTTCCTGTGTAGTTGAACTTGCCGGACCAAACGCCTAAACTCGCGCCATGCCAGCGCTGGCGATTGCTTATCACCGTGGCGGAGTGCATCTGCCGAATCTGAGCCTTTGGCTTGATCCGCCGATGCCGCAACTTGGTCCCGACAAGGTTTTCGTCAGCCACGCCCATTCCGATCACATCGCCGCGCATCGTGAAGTCATTCTGAGCGAAGTGACCTCCCGGCTGATGCGCGCCCGGTTGAGCGGCGAGCGGTTGGAGCATGTTCTGCCCTTTCACCAGCCCACCGCCTTCGCGGGCCAGGAAGGGGCTTGCCAACTGACGCTGCTGCCGGCCGGCCATATCCTCGGCAGCGCCATGGCTTATCTCGAAGCCGAGGGCGAGACGTTGCTTTACACGGGCGACTTCAAATTGCAGCCCGGGCTTTCCGCCGAGCCGTGCGAGCCGCGGCCGGCGGACGTTTTGATCATGGAAACAACGTTCGGCCGGCCCGAATACCGCTTTCCGCCCACGCCCGACGTGCTGCAAGGTGTCATCCGCTTTTGCCGCGAAGCTCTCGACAATGACGAAACGCCCGTCCTGTTGGGCTATTCGCTCGGCAAGAGCCAGGAAATGTTGCGCGGGCTGGCGAACGCCGGCCTGCCGATCATGCTGCATGAACAGGTGGACAAGCTGACCCGGATTTACGAGGAGTTTGGCCGTCGCTTTCCCCCTTACGAAAAATATGATCCCGTCTCGGCCGCCGGACGCGTTCTGCTCTGCCCGCCCAACGCGCTGAGCGCGGCGCTGCGCCAAAACCTGGGACCGGTCCGCACCGCCATTCTCACCGGTTGGGCGGTCGATCCCAGTTGCCGGTATCGCTACCAAACGGACGCCGCCTTTCCCCTGAGCGATCACGCGGACTTTCCGGACTTGGTTGAAATGGTCAAGAGGGTCAGCCCGAAGAAGGTCTATACGTTGCATGGCTTCGCGGCCGACTTTGCGCAAACGCTGCGCGACCTCGGCTGCGAGGCCCAAGCTTTGAGTGAAGAGGAGCAATTGGGTCTGCCGCTGGGTGAGCTTGGTCCGAAGTCCAATGTCATAAGATCAAAGTCGAGATCGTCCGTGGTCAGTGGTCCGTGGTCAGTAGCAGGAACTGCGGACCACGGACCACGGCCCACGGACCACGGACTACTGACCACGGACCACAAACCACAGACCAGAGACCATTCCGCCCTCCGCCCTCCGCCCTCCGCATTGGCAGAGCCTTCTTTTGCCGAATTTGCGGGGACTTGTGCGCGCATTGCGGCCACGACCAGGAAGCTGGAGAAGATTCAATTGCTGGCCGGGTATTTCCGGACTCTTGATGCTTCCGGCCTCGCACCAACCGCGGTCTGGTTCGCCGGGCATCCGTTTGCGCCCAGCCAAAACAAATCGCTGCAATTGGGCTGGGCCCTCATTCGCGACGCCTTGTGCGCTCTGGCGAGCCTGGATCAAGCGCAGTTTGGCCAGATTTACCTCAAGCACAGCGATCTGGGCGAGGCGGCTTCCGAGATTCTGCAGAAGCATGGCGCTTCGACGGCCACGCTCTCCATCGCCGCCGCCGAGGCTTTGTTCAGCCAGTTGCACGCGGCGCGCGGGCCTTTGGCCAAGCTGCCTCTGCTCCTCCGGGCTTTGCGGCAATCCACCGCCCTGGAAGGAAAGTACCTGGTGAAAATCTTGACCGGAGATTTGCGGATCGGGCTGAAAGAAGGTTTGGTCGAAGAAGCCGTCGGGCTGGCCTTCAGCGAACCGTTGGCGAAGATCAAGACGGCCAATCTGCTGCTGGGCAACATTGGCGAAACCGCGCAACTGGCCCGGCGCGGCGAGTTGGCAGCGGCACGGCTCACGCCCTTCCGGCCCGTCAAATACATGCTGGCCAGCGCCGAGGAAACCGCCGGTGACGTGTGGAAACGGATGCACATTCGCAGCGGCCCAAGCCACCTGTCAACGGGATCCAACGAGACTTCAAGTTTTGAGACCCCCGCCAGCCAGGCCAAAGACACGGGAGCGCCGCCCGACGCCGGCGTTCACCCAGCGACCGCCGGCGCCGTCTGGCTGGAGGACAAGTACGACGGGATCCGCTCGCAACTGCACAAGGTCGGCGCGCGCGTCGCGCTCTACTCGCGCGATTTGAAGGAGATCACTCCCACTTTTCTGGAATTGGCCGACGCCGCGCGCTCGTGGCCCGGGGATTTTGTTTTGGATGGCGAAATTCTGGCCATGCACGGCAGCCAGGCGCTGCCCTTTTCCGAACTGCAAAAACGCCTGGGCCGGCGCGAAGGCGACTTGTTCTTGGGCGCGGAGATTCCGGTTCAATTCGTTGCCTTTGATTTGCTCTGGCAGGACGGAGAAAGTTGCCTGGACCGGCCGCTGCGCGAACGCCGGAACGCGCTGGAATCACTGGCGGCATGGGCCTCGCCTTTCCGCCTGTCGCAGATTACTCAAGCCCATTCAGCGCCGGAGATCGAAGCGGCCTTGGCCTGCGCCCGCAGCCGCGGCCATGAAGGCTTGATGATCAAGGATCCGGCCAGCGCTTACACGCCCGGGCGGCGCGGGCTGGCTTGGTTGAAGCTGAAAAAGGCCTGCGCCACGCTCGATTGCGTGGTGGTCGGCGCCGAATACGGCCATGGCAAACGCAAAGCGGTGTTGAGCGATTATACGTTTGCCGTGCGCGATGAAGTCAGCGGCCAATTGAAAACCATCGGCAAAGCCTATACCGGGCTGACCGATGCCGAGATCGCCGGGCTGACCCAGCATTTCCTCGGCAAAGCGATTCGCCAGGAGGGCCGTTATTTCGAGGTGCAGCCGGACACGGTCCTGGAAATTGCCTTTGACTTGATTCAACCGAGCGACCGGCATACGAGCGGTCTGGCGCTCCGGTTTCCACGGATCGTGCGGATTCGCACGGACAAAACTCCGGCGGAGATTGACACCGTGGCGGCGGCGCAACGGCTGGTCCGAAACGAAGCCAAGGCAAAATAAGGTTTCGCGCCCGCGCCGGCCGGTGCTACCTTGCTTTCAGAGCCGCATCCCATGAAAAGCGCGAAAGGCATTGGCGAATATCTCATCCAACGGCTCTACGCGCAGGGCGTGCGCCACATTTTTGGCGTGCCCGGTGACTACGTGCTCGGCTTTTATGATTTGCTCCAGCATAGCAAGCTTCGCATCGTCAATACCTGTGATGAACAAGGGGCTGGCTTCGCCGCCGATGCCTACGCGCGCGTGCGCGGCCTGGGCGCCGTCTGCATCACCTACTGTGTCGGCGGGCTGAAGGTCGCCAACACGACGGCCGAAGCCTTCGCCGAAAAATCGCCGGTGGTCATCATCAGCGGCGCCCCGGGCATGAAGGAGCGCGAGAAGAACCCACTCCTGCATCATAAAGTCCGCGAGTTCGATACGCAAAAGCGGGTCTTCGAGCAGCTCACGGTCGCTTCCACGGTGCTGAGCGATCCGCAGACGGCCCTGCAGGAAATCGACCGCGTCCTGCATGCGGCCCAGCGCTACAAACGCCCGGTGTACATCGAATTGCCGCGCGACCTCGTCCACGCGCCCGGCAATCCGCACCATGAACCGCGGGAAGTTCATGAGGCCAGCGATCCGCAGACCTTGCGCGTGGCGCTGGCCGAAGCGGCGGCCTTGATCAATGCCGCCCGGAAACCGGTCATTCTGGCGGACGTGGAATTGCACCGGTTTGGACTGCAGGAGGCGCTGCTGCAACTGGCCGAGGCCACCCGGATTCCCGTGGCGGCCACGTTGCTGGGCAAATCGGTGATCGGCGAGCAGCATGCCTTCTACCTGGGTGTTTATGAAGGAGCCATGGGCCGCGAAGACGTGCGCCGATATGTCGAGAGCAGCGATTGCGTGCTGCTGCTGGGGGCGTTTATGACCGATATCAACCTGGGCATTTACACTGCGCACCTTGATCCGGCCCGCTCGATCTATGCCACCAGCGAAAAGCTTTCCATTCGCTATCACATTTTTGAAAACGTGCGCTTTAAGGATTTTGTGCGCGGCCTGCTCAAAGCGCGCTGGCGGCGGCGGGCGCCGCCCAAGATTCCCCGGCCGCAAGTTTTGGCGCCGCCCAGAACGCCACGGTGCCGGGTCAAGATCACGGTGAAACGGCTGTTCCAACGGCTCAACGCTTTTCTGAAAGACGACACGATTGTGGTGGCCGACGTGGGCGACGCTTTGTTTGGCGCGGCCGACTTGTTTATCCATCATCGCACCGAGTTTCTGGCGCCGGCTTATTATGCGTCGATGGGCTTTGGGGTGCCGGCAGGAATCGGGGCGCAGTTGGCCAATCCCAAGTTGCGGCCGCTGGTGCTGGTGGGGGATGGCGCGTTCCAAATGACCGGCCTGGAACTGTCCACGGCGGTGCGATACCGGCTCAACCCGATTGTGATTGTGCTGAACAACGCCGGTTATGGCACCGAGCGGCACATGCAGGATGGGCCGTACAACGACCTGCTGCCGTGGCGGTACCATCGGCTGCCAGAGGTGCTGGGAGCGGGCCACGGTTTCGTCGTGGAAACGGAGGACCAACTCGTTCAAGCCTTAAGCGAGGCACAAGCGCACACGGAGAGTTTTTGTCTCCTGGACGTGCATCTCGATCCGCTGGACCGTTCGCCGGCCTTGCAGCGGCTGGCGGAACGATTGGCTAAGAAGCTTTAGTTCACCGCTGGCTGGGGAAACGCAGGATGTACTGCACGGCTTTATCCACGGGTTCGAGGCGGGTTTCACCCGGAGAGTGGTCCCACGCCGGAGGCGAAAGACGGTTGCCGTCCGCGTCAAAGGCCTCGCAGGCCTGGAGCGCGCCGCGCATTTGGTAGGGACGGCCGATGACGAAGGGGCCCGTGCCGGAAATGCGGATGACCTGCAATTGGTTCTTGGCCAGCGGCCGGATGGCGAGCGCGCCGTTGGACGCGGCTTCCGGCGTGGCCAGCCACTCGCCGCGCCCGTCCAGATAGGTGTAAGCGGCACTGCGCAGGTAGTCCACCTTATTGGTTCCTTTGAGCGCGGAAAAGCTGATGAAATCATCGTTCTCCTGGATGGCCGCCCAGCCCGCCGGAGGAAGAGTCAACCCCTCGGCAACACCAGCGCCGGCTTCCGGCAGCCCTGGTTTTCGTCCCACCTCCCGATCCGGATTCCAAAGTTTCTTCACTTCGGCTCTGGCGGCATCGAGGCGCCAGATTTCTGTCGGATGATCGTTGCACCAGAGCTTCAACCCGCCCGGATATTCGACGTAGAGCTGCCGGCGGGTGCGCGGCAAATCCCGCACAATCGCCTCGGAGACGCTGCACAATTTCGCGCCATCCCAATAGAGGACATGATCCGGCGCCTTTAAACCGTAGCGCGCCTGCACCTGCTGGAGCATGTAGTAGGAGCGGCCAGTGCGCGCCAGGCCGTGCTCCTCTTCGACCAGCCAGCCAATGTGGCCGTAGGCCAGCGTGTGCAACAGAAACCGGTCGATGGCGCGGTCCAGGTTCTCCGGTTTGCGCCAGTCCGGAATGGCGTCGCAAAAGTTCGCCGTCCAGCCCATGCCGATGTCGCATTCCTTGGTGTGAATCTGGTAAAGGTCAAACACCGGCAGCAACGGCTCCTTGGCCAGAGGCCGCCCGTCATAAGCCAGCGCGTAATTGCCGTCGGCCAGACCGGCATAAAGCCAGTGATAGGTGCCCTCGGAAAAGATGGGGCCGCCATAAACGCGCGAGTCATTGCGCAGCAACTCGCCATAGGCGTAAAAGGTTTGCGCGAACGTGCCTGCCCCCGGCACCCGGGCGTCATAATCGTTGTAGCCCCACGGCGCGACCGCCGTATGGACATCGGTGTAAGCGCTGGTGGGACCGTACTTCTCCTTGATCTGCGGCGCAAGGAAGGCGTCGTACTCGACGGCCTTGAGCGGCTTCTCGGCGTAGCAACGCGGCCAGGCGGTCCTCCAGTTGCCGTCGGAGGTGCGTTGCACGCCATCGGGACTCCAAAACTCGTTCACGGGCGCGAAATCGGTGTAATTGCTGTAAAGGCCGGCCAGCCAGCCGAGGCCGCGCTGGTGGGCGACATACTTTTTGAGCGCGGCGTCACCGCCCTTCTTCGGGGCGGCGCGGGTGCGCAGCGTGAAACTTTCGCCGCCGTCGCGCCAGGCGATCTCATGATTGCACTGAATGAGCTTTTCGATGCCGTAAGCGAGCAGCATTTTGCTCCGTTTCATCTGTTTATCGAAATCATCCGGCCCCCACGATTCCTGCCACAAACGGTCCACCGCCTGGGCCGCATGCAGGCCGGCCGGGTTGGCCACGACGGGCAACACCTCCTCGAACACGGGCGAGACGGTGAGGAACACCCGCTCGATGAGCGGATTGCGCCGGCCGTCGGTGAGCGGATGGTAGCGGACGCCGCCGTTGATGCGCGCCGTGTTGGTGCCGGCGGATTCGGCCGCGTAAGGTTCAGAGCCGTTCGAGCGATACCAATCCAGCCAGATCGAGGTGAAAACGTGATTGGTGCCGGCTTGGGAAAGCAAGACGCACGGGTGCGGCCCATTGCCGTAGGTCAGATACGGCACCCAGACCGTGCGCGGTTCCTGCACCGCGGCCAGGAGGCCGAAGTCGAGTTCCGTCGCTTGGTTCGTGAGATTGGTCACGTCCAGCACGAGCGACTTTTGCCAGATTTGCAGACGGAGCATGGTACCGTCGTCGTACTCGGCGGTGACCATCTCACGCTGGAGCCGGGTGTTTTTTAAATGGGCGTTGGTCGAACCACCGGCAAAGCGCGCCGCCGCACCCTCCAGCAACCGCCCCACCGGCGTGGAATTCAATTCAGCTTCCAGGCCGCTCAAGCCTTTGGCGGGATCGAAATAATAAACCACGGTGCAGTCCTTCCCGGCATATCGGAAAAGGAATTTGTCTTTAAGTATGGCGACCTTGTTCAGAAACTGCCCGCCCAAATGCATTGGCAAGATGGTTTCCTCGCGCACCGGGAACGGCAGTTTGTCCGCGCCGCTGTTGACGCCGCCAGATTGCCCTTCAAAAAGCGTGAGGTTGCGCTTGGGGCGCGGGGGGAACCGGAGCGGCGGCAAATCCTCGTGATAAAAGCGGATGGAATCGAAAAAAATCTCGCGCCACTCCGTTTGCCAGCCGCCGGTGATTTCCAGGCTTTCCAGGCGCACCGGGGCGCGCAGGTCTTTCGGCAGCCGCCGGTGCATCAGCCACCATTCCTGCCATCGCACCGAGTCCACCGCGACCGCATGCGCCTTGTTTTCTCCGTCGCGGAGCTGGAGCGCGATGCGGACCGGCGGTGTTCCCGGTGGATTCTCCCAATCCCAGCGATTGCCATAAACCCACATATCGATGGAATCGGCGTTTTCCGGCAACGCGATCGCTTCCGGCGGAGTGAGGACAAGGCGCGGTTTCGCGTCGGACTTGCCTTCGCCGTGATAGCGCAGCTTGGCCACGGGACGGTTCCAGACATTTTGGGCGCGGCTGGCCTGCAAGGTGGCTTGCGCGCCGCCTTCCACCTCCACTTTCCAGCCGCTCAGTTGATCGAAGCGAACGGTGGGCGGGGCGGGCTCCACGCGCTTGGCCCAGACCATTTCATAAGGGCGCTCCCCGGCGGCCTCCTTCGGGTCTAAGTCGGGAAGAACCGTTTGCCCGTGCGCCGGCCTGGCCATCCACGCCGCGAACAAGACAAGCAAAACAAGGATTCCTTGCGTGCCGGTTTTCAGGCACGGATGACGAATGTTTGAATTATGTCGATTGCCAAAATACATAGGCAGGACTCATTCGGGCTAAACATGCCCTCCGTGTCAATCCTAACGTGCAGTTGATATGCCCGCGCGGGCCTCTCACTTTAGATGTGCGGTTCCCTCTCCCGGGGGGAGGGGTGGGAGTAGCACCCGCGTCGCGCGGGTCGGGATCGGCCGGCCCTCTCCCCCACTGG
>CAYIIH010000280.1:0-11918 GCA_964363225.1 uncultured Verrucomicrobiota bacterium
TCTTTTGTGCCTGCTCTGGGCTAAAACTACGACCGGGTTTTCAGATTGGCGGTTTCGCCCGATGTCCTCACCGGCGTTGTCAGCAATCGCTTTTCGATTCGCGAAAGAATCGCGGCGAGAATGCTATCACGCCATTATCGGGATCATTTTCCTGGGAACAGACCGCACTTTCCCGGCCGACGCCCGGAATCGCTTTTGATTTCCGTTTTGGCTACCAGAGCGGCAATGCCTTTTCAACTAACAGGCTGGAAGAATTTGATCCTTTTGAGAACCGCCTCGGCATTGGCTGGCGACACTCCTTCGAGGTTCGCGTCCTGCCTCCGCAGTTCTTTGATCCTCACGAAGCCTTGCTGTTAAGGTCGCTCGGGCTGATGGATTGGACCGGCTCAATCGAGACTTGGGAGCGTGATACAAACTCTACGCCTGTCCTCCGGTATTTCACCCGTCACAAGGAGTACCGAGGTGAACTGTCAGTGCCCTTGGATAATCCCCTTTGCGAATGGGTTACTCCTGAACGCCTCGTCTATCGTTTCCGCAATCCTTTCCTCGAGAGCAACCCGATCATGATTGGGCGACTCGTTGAAATCCGCGACTTCAACAGCAACTCGGTCAAGCTTCTCTGGGACGAAGTCAACGGCAGGATCACACAAGCCGTAGATACGGTCAGCGGAAAATATGATTTCCGGTACAACAACGACAACGTCTTAACTAACGTCTCTTTCGGAGACTGGGCCGTGAACTTCGCGTACGCATCAAACCGCTTGGCGAAGAAGTGGATTACCGGCCCCACGAACTACGCTGCCGCAAACACCTCTTGGCAGTTTTTTTACAGTAGCAATGGCCTGTTGGATCACATCCTTGATCCGCGCGGCAACACCAACATCCTTGTCCAGTATGATAAATACGGACGCAAGACCAACGAAGTGGACGCCATTGGCCGTGCCACGGGTACTGAGTATGGCGTGCCGGGCAAACGCCAAATCCGCCATCCCGATCCCAGCACAAACCAGTGGGTCGAGACTTACGATCGCAGAGGTCACATTCTTGTCCAGGAAGACCCGCTGCACAACAAGACGAGCTACACGTACGATGACCGGGGCAACCGGACCAGCATCCCCGAACCGCTCGGTTTCACAACTTACTTTGGTTACGATGACCGGGCCAATGTCATCGCCCGCACAAACGCGCTTGGGGAGATTTCACATTGGCTGTTCCATTCCTTTTTCAATAAGGCCATTCAAGAGATCACGCCTCAGCCGGTCGATGCCAATGGCTGGACGACTTGGACCAACTTCTACGCTTACGACGAACGCGGCAACCTGACCAACCCCTCCGACGCTCTCGGTTCACTCGTCCGCTACGCCTACGCGACCAACGGCCTCGTGCTGGCCTCCACCGATGCCAACGGGAACACGAACCGGTTTTTCTATAACACCAATGGATTCCTGGTCACGTCCGTCGATCCTGAAGGTTACGCGAATTCCTTTCTCTTGAACGAAGTCGGCTGGAAATTGGGCGAGACTAATGCGCTCCGGCAAGCCACCTCTTACGGGCTCGATCTAAACGGCAATCGCATTCGCATCCGGGACCCGTTGAGCCGCGAATTCATGAACAGTTTCGACGGCCTCGGCAATCTCCTGAGCGCCTCGGATGGCAAGGGCAAGTTCACTTACCATTTCTACGACGCGGCGAGCCAGAGGACCCAGACGGTGGATCGCGCCGGTTTTACCAACCTCTTCTTCTACACCAGTCGCGGCAGGCTGGACCGCGCCACGGACGCCTTGGGAAATACCGCAACGAATTTCTATGACGCCGCCAACCGGCTGGAACGTGTCTCAGATCCGCTCGGAGGCACGGTCACGAATTTCTATGATGGAAATGGCCGAGTCTATGCCTTCACCGACAAGGCAGGCCGCCGTTTCCTCAAGCGGTATGACCGGCTGAACCGCACCATCGAGGAAACCGACCCGGAGAACAACACGCGCCGCACCAAGTATGACGTAGCCGGGCGCGTCCAGCAGATCACGTCGCCCAACGGTTTTCCCTCAACATATGAATATGACGGGCGCGGGCGGCTCATGCTTTGGAAGGACTTTGAAGGATTCCCATGTCGTTATCAATACGACGGCAGCGGGAACATCGTTGACATTGAGGATGCACTCCATGGCCACTACGTCATGGCCTACGGCCCGCGCAACCAGCGCATTCTCGAACGCAATCAGGACGAAAAAGAGTGGCACTACACCTATGACGAACTGCTCCGGTTGAAGACGCAAACCGACCCGAACCACATCGGACGAACGAACGCTTATGACAACGGCGGGCGGCTTCTGTCCGTCACCTTTTCCACGGACCGAATCAACTCGTTCCAGTATGACACCAATAACAATCCGACCAACCTGAAGAGAGCGAAGGGAGTTGAGCAGACCACCTTGCAGCTTGATTATGACGCGCTCGACCGCCCCACCAACCAAATTGATCAAATTGATTTTGCCACGCGGCTCCAGGTCGAATATGGCCGTGATCCTTTAGGCCGAGTGACGAATCTCGTTTATCCTGGGATATTCAATCTACCAAGCAGGTCGTTGCGGCGGCAGTTCGACGCGCTGGGACGCCTCACCAATCTGGTGGACTGGACGAACCAGACGATGACCTTCCAATACGACCCGGCGGATCGTTTGATCCGGCGCACTTACCCGAACGGCGTCGTGCAAACAAACTCTTTCGACAACGCCGGCAGAATAACCGGCCTCAGCTATTCCTCTCTCAACCCTCAACCCTCAACGATTAACCTGGCGTTGACTTACGCCTACGACCGCAACGGGAACAAGACCAACTGGACCGAAACCGGCACGCTGGCATGGACACCCCCGGCCACTTACGACGAGCGGTCCGGCTTCACTGCTTCAGGCCGAATCACCAACCGAGTGGACGCGCTGAACCCGGCGCGCAATTTCAGCTATCAATTCGATGCGAGCAGGAACATGACGAATTGTGTCGGCGGCGGAGAGAGTTTTGCGCTGACTTACGATGAAGACAATCGCGTGACGACGCTGAACTGGACCAATGGAACAACCAATAAGAACATTCCGAACCGCTACGACGTCTTTGGCCGGCGGATCGAGCGGACGGTCAATGGCCGGAAGACCAGCTACGCGCTCGACTTGTCCGGCGACATGGAGCGCATCCTTTTCGAGAAGGACGATGTCGGCAACTTCAGCTACTTCATCCACGCGCCGGACCTTTGTTACAGGATTGACCAAACCAATGGGCTCACCTGCTTCCACGCCGATGCGCAGGCCAATGTCATTGCCCTGACCGGCCCCGGCCAAACGAATCTCGCCCAATATGCCTACACGCCCTATGGCCGCGCACTCGGCTCGACGAGTTTCCAATCTCAAATCTCCAACCCGTATCTCTTTGTCGGCTCGCAAGGCGTGATGGAGGAAGTCCCCGGCCTCTACTTCATGCGTGCGCGTTACTACTCGTCCGACGCGGGTGTGTTTCTCTCCACCGATCCGGTGAAAAACATCTTCTTTGCGCTCGCTGCGTTCCTTCGCGGCTGGCTCGGTTGCGACTTCCGATCCGCTACGAAGCCGGTCGCAAACCGGCGCTCCGCAGGCGACGCGCGTCCGACCACGCGCAGCGTGTATGGCGGGAGTTGCATGAGGTCCGGCATGCCTTGTGTGGTCAGGGTTTCCCGGCTAGTCGGCTGGTTGGCCCTTGGCATGGCTTGCCTGACAATTGCCAGAGCGCAGTCGTCGCTCGATGAGTTTAATCCGGGTGCTGATCGGGAGGTTTATGCTATCGCCGTGCAGCTCGACGGCAAAATCTTGGTCGGAGGCTGGTTCAACACTCTGGGCGGTCAGCCGCGCAGTCACTTAGGGCGGCTCAACGCCGATGGAAGTGTGGATACGACCTTTAATCCGGGCGCCTCAGCCGAGGTTCCCTTGGCCTTGGCTGTGCAGCCTGACGGCAAAATCCTGGTTAAGGGCGGTCGGAATAGCCTTGGGCGGCTCAACGCCGATGGGAGTGTGGATGCGACGTTTAATCCGGCGGCTGCCGATGTTTTTCTTTATACCGTCGTCGTGCAGCCCGACGGCAAAATTCTCGTTGGCGGTGGATTCTACACCCTGGGAGGTCAGCCGCGCCGGGGTCTTGGGCGGCTCAACGCCGATGGGAGCGTGGACGCGACGTTCAATCCGGGAGCCCAGGGTAATGTTCTCGCTCTGGCCGTGCAGTCTGACGGAAAAATTGTGGTCGGAGGAACCTTCGACACCCTGGGCGAGGCCGCCCAAATTTTGAGTTGACCCGAATACTTGGCAGCGCAGCGGAGCCACAATCGGAAGATTGAACCTGGATCCGGCCGCTGCAATCACGAATTTCACGGATGACACGGATGAAGAAGCTGACAGCCCCCCACCGCGTTGGCCGCTACGAAACTTTAATACATATGCATCAAAGTTTCGTCGCAGAGGATGTCGCCTGGGATCATTCGAGTTCCAGACCGAACCGCTGGCTGAGGCTTGGGTCAGGAGTTCTGAGTCTCGCGTACCGCCGCCTGCCAGCGCGGGGCCAACAATTTCGGACTGGCGCATCTTATGATGCCCTGCAGGAACGCCACCTGTTGGCGCCACCATTCCGCGGGCTAGAAGTTAAGCCGCAGGCGCGCGAAGAAGACACGTTCTCTGGGCAATTCATAGTAAGGGTTGAGGGGATTCAAGTGATAAACACTGCCAGCCAGATTCAGGACGCCCACGCTGCACTCGGCCTTGCGTTGCCGGAGACGGTAGCCAAACTGAAGGTTGATTTGGTTGATGGCGTCGCCGGGGCGATCGGGCGCGTAGCCCCGGTTGTTTTGCCAAAGCCAGAGCGATTCGCTGCGGGCAAAGAAGCCCCTCGGATGGTTAAACAATAACAAAAACTTAAGCTCGTGCAGATCCGAGCGTTGGTGCTGGAAGGCGCCATTGTCCAGCAGCGCCGGAATCTCCGGCATTTCAGTCTGCAATTCGGAACGGGTGTACCGATATTCGGAACCGACCGACCATTCGGGGCCCAGGAGTTGATGTATATTCGCGATCACGCTTTGCTCTTCATAATCCAGTTTCTCCCGCGTGGCAGCAGGAACGGCGACATCCTTGGGCAAGGGAAATTGAGGGCGGTCGAACACACCGACGGTCCGGTCAACAGCAGAGCCAAGCCGCTCGCCTCGCAGTGCAAAGTAGGTATTCTTGTGTAATTTCAAATCCACCGCTGTGCCCCAAGTCTCGAAATCGGGTCCGGCAACCGAACCGGCGGCTGACTCGGGAATGAGGGTGCGAAAAGACTGGTTAAAACCGGCTAACTGACTGGGTTCCAGGCGATAGCTCTCGTCAAAGACCACACCGCCAAGCGATTTTGCATAGGCGGCACGCAGGGTGAGCGCAGCCCGTGGAGACCACACCAAGCCCGCTTTGGGCGACACCCGCTCGCGCTCCATCTGTCCTGCTTGCAGGGGCGGGTAGCGGAAGTTCTCGGGGTATTCGAGGTGGTCGAAGGCCACGCCCCCGATCAGCATGAAGTCGTCGTGCAGCTTCCAGTGATGGTAACCGTAAGCCGACAGGCGCTCAAACCCCTCGAGATAATGACCGTTGGCGGCCGGTTTGTTGAAATAGCTCGCGGAGGGTGTCCGGTCCAGGAAGTCATCGCTGGTGAAATCACCGGTCTGGAACCGCCCACCAAGAATCGAGGTGTGCCGCTCCCCCTGGAAGATTTGACAGACTTCTGCGATCTCCGCTTTGAATCCCGTTTGGTAACGCAAATCCAGCACGGGATGTCGCACCCCAACCACTCCCGTCACAGCGTTGGTGATCAATACCCATTGCCGCAGACCATCGGCTTCCAGATGTTGATCGCCGGTCAACCAGCCGCCCAGCACGAGAGTATGCACTCCCGGCCGCCACTCCCGATGATAGCCAGCCACCAGCACGGGTGCCTGCGACTCGGTCAAATGAAAGTTAGGAAAGGCCTTTGCCGGGTCGTAGTACTGAAAGTTGTCACCCGAGCTGTAATCCTGAAAGCTGGTCAACAGCAAAACAGTATCTTGCCAGGTCAATTGCTGCTGGATCCGCATCCCCCATTCCAACCGCGACAGTTCATTGTTGGGACGCACACCACCATTGTGCTGGTATTCCACGTCAAACGCATAACTGGTGTTGCCAAAAACGCCGAATTGAGAACCGAGCTGCCGGATTTGGCCGTCGCTTCGCGTCTCGGTGACACTGCTCAGCCCTAACCGGTTGACCTCAAACAGGCGGCTGTATTCCGCTTGAGAGATGTTTTGCGAGAGACCGGCGCCGCCCACTGGAGCAAGAAGCTGTGCCAGCAGCAGTTCGTTCAGCCAGGGTGTTTCATACCTGAGATTGAACCGCGTCGGATCGCGGAGTTCATTGAGGCTGTCAGCCAGGAAAAGGTGCGCGGAGTAATTGCCATAATCAAAAGCCACTGCCCGCCCCGCTTCACCCAAGCTGAACTGCTCCAGGCCTGCATCGCGATAGAGGGCAGCCAAATTGGCGCTGCGCACTGCGCGGTCCTGATCCAACAACAACCGCGAACGAAACAGACTTCGCTGGTCGTTCAGGTCTTTGGACTTCTCCAAATCGCGCACCCCTTCGTTCACCCGGTTTTCCTGTTGGTCCAGCAGCGCCAGGTAAAGCCAGGCGGTTGGATCTCTTGGGTCAAGCCGTTTCGCCAGGTCCAACTCCCGCCTGCCTAACAACCATTCGCCTTCGAGGCTGAAGGCCTTGCCCAAGTAACTCCGTAACAAGGCCCGTTGCGGTTCGAGTGCGGCCGCCACCAACAAATCCTGGCGCCCGGATTCGATTTCGCCGCGGCGAATGTGGCACAAGCCGCGCCCCAGCCAGCCGTTGCCGAGTGCTGCGTCCAACCGGATGGCTTCTTCAAACAGGGACTGGGCCTCATTAATCCTGTTCCGGGCGCAGAACACAAATCCTTTCAGGGCTGCCGCCTGGGCGTTGCGGGGCGCCAATTGGAGCGCTTTCTCCACCGCTTCGCCGGCAGCCGATATGCGCCCGAATCCAAACTCAAGCTCCGCCACCCGCGCCCAACCGAACGCAAATTCCGGGGACAATGCGACGGCTTGATGGGCCGCCTTCAGCGCCTCCGTCAGGCGAAAGAACGCTTGCTGGTGGTAGGAGATGGCCAGCCATTCCGTCGCCATTCTCTTTGCGGCTGGAACATCCAGAGACCGTGCGCCGGGCTCCGCTTTGACCGCGGCCACCATGGTGCGTAACGCGTTGGCTAGTCGCTCCAATCGCTCTGCTCCGTCTGAGTCCAGAGGTCCGCCTGGACCGGGCCTTTCACTCAGCAGAAATTCCGCTTCGTCCACGCGTCCGGCACTGAGCAGGACCGCGGCGAGGTAGAGCCGCTCGCGGACAGACTGCGGACGGTATGGCAGGGGACAGACTCCCAGAGCCCGCGGCAGATCGCCCGCCTGATACTCGGCCAGGGATGCTCCAAGGGTACGCTGTTCTTCAGCCGTGAATTCCAGGTCCTTCAGGTCCAGCACGCCAGGATAGTAAAGACACCATTGGATCACATTGAGCGCATTGAGCACCGCGGTCTTGACGGGTGCTTTTCCCCGTTCCATCACCGCTTGTTCCCCCGTGGACAAATGCAACCGGGTGGAACCACTCTCCACATCCACCTCGCCGTCGAACAGGGTCAAGACCGTGCGGCCATCCGCGTCGGCGGCCAGATGAAATTCAGTGCCGCGAATGCTGCCGCTGGCGACAGGCGTCTGGAACTGCTGGGTTCCGCCTTTCCCTCGATGGAAGAGGTAGATCGCTCCCCGCAAGAGACTTTGCAGTGCCCCTTGTTCCCCGGCAGGCTCGGGGATGGTCGTGGTCAACTGGTCCAACCGCAGCACGCTGCGATCGGACAGCATTAAGGTGGCGCGGCTGCGCGGCCCCGTCCGCACCATGTCGCCTCCGAGGAGGCGCTGGTTAATCTGGACAGGAACCCAGTTGGTCGTGCCAGATTTCGCAACCTCCACGGTTCCCTCGATGGCCATGATCACGCAGGCGCGTGGAGCTGTTCCTGCCTGACCCTGGACGTTGCTCGGAAGCCAGAATGCCGCCAACGCGAGGAACAACACAACCTGAATGGCCGGAGGCAGCACCCGCCGCCGCCGGCAAATGGGATTTCCCCATGAACCTGCGTTGCGTAGCGCAGGTTTCCAACCTGCCGTATCGCCGACTTCCAGTCGGCTAGACGTTGCGAAGTCAAGGCGTCTGCGGATTGGAAATGCGCGATCCAGCGCAACACGGGGGAGCCACAACCCAAGGAGCGCCGACATTCTTGTCGGCTTTGGCTCTGGCGCGCGATTCGGGCCGACAAGAATGTCGGCGCTCCTGCGCCACGCCAGAAAATCCTCGCGGCGCGCAAGGATTCGTCCAGATTGCAGCACAGAGATCACAAAGCGTGGGCAGTACTAAGGCGCATTGGTTGAAACGACGGCGCGCAAGAACAACTGCAGGCCGATGGGCGGGAGATTGGTCGTTATGACGCCGGGACTGGCAGTCATGAAGTGGTTGGTGAGTCTCTGCCAAGTGCCACTGCCAAGACCAGGCGTGGATTCCACCCGGTAATTCCAGCCGGTCGGGGCTTCCAGCGTTACCCGAAGCTGCCCCAGCGCGTTCGCGTCAATCCGGAGCTCCGGCTTGCGGAGGACATCAAGCACAGCGACCGCGCTGGTGCTGGCCCCGGCCAGGTTGGTGACCACCACCCAGTACCGGCCGGCTTGGTTCGTGATGACACCTCTCAAACTCAGCAAGGTGGTATCTGCGCCCAACACATTGGCCCCCGCCACCGGCGAGCCGTTGAACCGCCACGAGTAGCTCAGGGGGGCCGCGCCGGCGGCCTCGACCGCAAAACTGGCATCTTGCCCGGCGAACACCGCCTGATTGGTGGGTTGCCGGAGCAGGCTGGGGCCGCCCGTTCTGCCATACAAAACGTCGAGAAAGGTGTTTTGTCCCAAGGAAATCTGAACGGTCCGATTGGCCGGCGCAACGAAGTTCGTGGCCGGCAGAAACTCGACCACGTACTGGCCCGCTAAAGTGATCGGCACCGCTTCTCCCGATCCGATAGCAGGCGGGAACCCAGGATCCTTGATTCGCCAGGCCGCACCCGCCTGCACGGCTTCAGGTGGAGTGATGGTGACCGTGAGGTAGCCGCTGGATCCCGTCTCGTCGTTGGTCAAGGGCGGTTCTGAACTGGAGGACTCGGCCGAACCAGTGGATACCCCGATATTGCCTGCCTGGTTCGTGCTGGCTTGCGAGGCGGCCAACAGCGCCGCACGGTTGATGAGGTCAACGACCTGACTGTCAATGGCCCGGACCAGCGCTCCTTGCGCCGAGGCCCCAAGGTAAATTCCCGCCGGATAAAAACGCCCGTTGCTGTGCCTCACGCACAACGGACCGCCACTGCTGCCCGGAAATCCCCGCAATCCGTCCGTCATGAATACCCCGCCGCCTTCGGATTCGGGACGGAAAACGTAGTTCCGGACGCGCGTATCGTGCATTTTCCCGGAACTGACCCCGAACCCTTCTATTGGATACCCCACCAGCATCTTGTCGGCGCTACTGAGCAGCCACGCGTGGCTCACCGTATCTCCCGTCAGGTATCCGCCATAGCCGCCGCGCCCGGCGCCCATCGGGTCCACAAAATACATCGCCGCCGCGTCCAAGCTCCGCGAAGCGCGGGAAGAGACCCCAAAACGATTCGTCCGCAAATCCGCCTGGCGCTGCGCCGCATAACCGTCGAACACGAACCAACCGCGTGGTACCAGCGGTTTGGGTTCATACTCCCCCGCTGATCTCTGGAAAAACCAGCGCACGCCGGTCACGTAACTCAGCTTGCTCTCATCGAAAATCACATGGGCCGCTGTCAGCACCACCCGTTCTTTTACCACCACGCCGCTGCCGTAGCCGGCATCTGAAACCAATTGCCCGTTGAAGGCGTAAGGCAATCCCTTGCTCAAATCCAAGCTGGCCTTGATGTCACCCAGCGTGAGCGGGGTGGGCGTGGCCGCGGTGCCAGTCACCGCTTCGTTGAAGTAGTAAGTGATGTTCACACTGCTCCCCTGGTTTGCATAAACCCGCACCGCCCGCAGCGGCGGCGTCGTGTACTCCGGCACACTCGAGAAGTCCAGCAGGTAAACGCCTTCCGACAGGTTGGTCGTCGCTCCGCTGGCCTGCCAATTCTGGCCCTGCACCCGCCAGCGTGCCTGACCTCGGATCGCTTCCGGGAACAGTTCCACCCGGAGCAAACCGAGCGACGATTCACCCAGACAGGCATAGGAGAGGTTGGTGACCGTTTGCACATCAGGCGCAAGCACAATGACCCTGTTGTCCGGTTGCCTGCATCCGCCCACGGGCTTGAACTCGATCTCGTAGTTGCCAGCCTGCAGACCCTCCACGATCTCGCCGCTGCTGCGCCAGAAGGACTCCCAGGGAAAACGCCATTGGCCCTGAATATACGCCGGATCCAGAATGACCTGCAGGGCGCTGTTGGGCGGCGCATTCGTCGCCGGCAAACGCACGGCCAGCAACGAATTGGTCGCGCTGCCCGCGTCGTTGTCCCATATCGTCACCCGGGTCGTTGCAGGCGTGCCCAGCACACCGGACCATCCTGGAAGCAGGTTCAACCGCACATCGAATACCTCCTCCGCCTCATATTCGGTATCGTCAATGATTGGAATGTCGATGGTCTTGGCGTTTTCGCCCGCGGCAAACTCGAGCGTTCCATAGCGAAACAGGTAATCGCCCGCCCCGCCCGAAAGCGCCTGCGCCGTGACATCCGCCGTGGTGTAGCCCACCGAAGCCAAGCCGCCGCCTTCCCGCAGGACCGTCACTGTCACCGAGCCGTTGGTCTCACTCACAAAGTAATTCGTCTGCGCAAACTGGAAAACCGGAACGACCGAGCCAGCGACCACCAAGACACTGACTGGCGGTGAGGACGTGGCAGTGGCGCCCCGGTTGTCAAAGGCGACCGCCGTGAGGAGATTCGTCCCCAGAGACGCGGTGCTCCAAGTGAAAGTGTAAAGATGATCCGCGGTCTCGTTCGTGACCGAGCCAAGCCAGTTCGTGCCTGCATAGAAATCAACGCGCAACACCGAGCCGTCCGGGTCTGAAGCTGTCGCCTGCAACGGCACCACGGCCGGGGTGGTGAACACAGCGCCGTTGGTCGGAGAGGTTAGCGTGATCACCGGCGGCGCATTGGACAATAGGACAGTCAATTGAGCCACGGCACTGGTGACCGAACCCGTCAGATTCGTGATGACCACGCTGTAAAGACCGGCGTCGGCCGGTTGCACATTCGTAATCGTGATGGCGGCTGTTGTCGCACCGCTGATGCGAACGCCATCGGACAAGTTCACTCCATCCTTGCGCCACTGGTAAGAAAGAGGTTGAGTGCCCGTGGCCGTGACGCTAAAGGTCACACTGTTCCCGAGAGCCACGGTCTCGCTTTGCGGCTGGCTTGTGATCGTCGGGGCAACGAGAGAAGGTTCACCACCAAGCAGCCGCGCAATCCGGTTTCGCGGCGTGGCGTTGAAACTGGTGAATGCACCCCCGATCAGCACCTTGCCATCGCTCTGCACGGCCACAAAATCAACCGAGCCGTTTGCCCCCGATCCGGGGTTAAAGCCCCCATCCAGGCTGCCGTCGCTGTTGAGCCGGGTGATCCGGTTTCGTGACGTGCCCTTCACCATGCTGAAGTCGCCCCCAATCAGTATTTTGCCATCGCTCTGCACGGCCACGGAATAGACCGTGTTGTTTGCCCCGGGATCAAAGCTCGCATCCAGGGTGCCATCGCTGTTGAGCCGGGCGACAAAGTTGCGGGTCGTGCCATTGACATTG
>CAYIIH010000281.1:0-11917 GCA_964363225.1 uncultured Verrucomicrobiota bacterium
TCGCCGGGTTGGTAGGTAGAGTGATCCGTGAGAACGACGGGGCCTTGCCCGGACGCGGACCAGGCAGTGCTCAACGCCAGCCAGATTCCGAGGGCGTAACCAGCCAGAGCAGTCCGTCCTGGCAAGACGCGGCGGGTGACGTGAAGGAGGGATCGGATTGATTTCATGCGGTTGTCTTTCTCTTTTTTATTTATCGAAAGTTCATTTTGACTCTTGCGGCAAGCAAAAACTCTCAGCAAAAACTCACGGCGTGCAGACGATGGGCGTAACGCCGTCCGGCCCAAGCCTCGCCCATTCATTGACGACCTGTTCGGCCTCGGACGAATTCATCGGAAACCACTGGGCATCGGTCAGACGACGGACAAAACGGTGCGCCTGGGCCAGGCCGCGCCCCATCGGCGGCGAACCGCCCGAGGCCTGGGCTGCTTCCATCTGCTGCTTCAACTCCGGCGAGTAGCGTTCCAGATAGACGATTTTCCAGGAGGACTTGTCCCTGGGATTGCCTGTGGTGGTTACGACCACCGCGCGCACGGCGTCTTCGTCGGCGTTGTTGATGCCTTTGATCGGCGGCACCGCTGTCCGCGGCGCGGTGAAAAGCTTTTTCTCGCTCAGATCGTAGAAAAAGGCCTTCTCCGAAGCGCCCTGGCTGTTCCGCAAAAAGCGGAAGAACAGCAAACCGGCTGCCCCCAGCATCAGCACCGCCGCCAAAAGCTTGATCAGGTTCTGTCTATTCACGGGCAGCTTTTCAATTGAGTCATCGTGCTTTAATGCGGGTCCGCCTTGGCCGACCAGGAGCATTCCTCGGTGTTGCACGGGATACGGGCTGCGTCCAGCAAGCTGGCGTGTCCATCCGCCAGCGCGTAATTGGACTTTCGATTGTGTCGCACGGCGCCTTTGTCGCCCTGGGCGACGCGGTTGAAACCCGGGCCGTTGGCATTGCCCACTTCCTTCCAAATCCACCAGCGGTCTTGCGGCCAGACGCCGAAGACATCGCTGTGGCCATCGCCAAAAAAAATCAGCTTGGTCGGCGCTTCGATGGCCGGCCAGCGGCACACATTGTTCTCATAACCGCGCGGACGCCCAAACGGCGGCGGCGCGCCACCCGTCAGCCAATGGACGTTCACCGCGCCGATGCCGCCCGGGATGTCGATTTCGCCGGGCGCAAACTGGCCCAGCACCCAGGGACTGCCGGTCTTGGCCCTGGGCGGTTTGGCGCTGGCATAAACCTCTTCCTTTTCCGTCGGACAATCGTAGAGCTTGGGATTGCGCCCGACATACTGGTAGAGGTAGGCCCGCCAGCTCGATTCAAACCCTTGCGGAAACCGGTCTTGCATCGGCGGCAGCCAGTCGCTGTTGTCATGCCCGTAAAGCTGCGTGGCCAGCGCGAGCTGCTTCATGTGATTGAGGCAGCCGATCTGCTGCGCTTTGCCCTTGGCCTTGCTCAGCGCCGGCAAAAGCATCGACGCCAGCAGCGCAATGATGGCAATGACCACCAGCAGTTCAATCAAAGTAAAACCTTGCGCGCGCCAGGTGCTCATGCTTCCCACCGGCTCCACATTATGGCCGTCTGACTCTGTACCGTGGTCGCGCATGAACTCAATTTTATCATGCCGGCAGTTTTGCGCCAGTCGAAATCGCGATCCGAATCGGCCGAACTTGAGCGTTGATGCCGCCGTCCAATTGAGCGTACGCTCTCTCCTATGAACGAGCGGCGCGCAGAATAACCAACACCGGAGCCATGGCGATGCACATTGCTTTTATTCTCATTGGGACGGCCTTCGCGCTGGTGACCGGCGCAGACGCTGCCTTGCCGCCCTGGGCAGCCAATACTCACCCTACAGACAAAGAGCGGTCTCACGTCGAGGAGATTACAAAGAGTTCACACCAGTACCAGGTCGTTCAAGGCGGGACCATGGATGGCCGAAATTGCCGCTCTCCCATGGGGTGCGGGATTGCGCGGGAGGGGGCCTTGCTCCAGAGCTGGGAGTCCAACCGCTCGGTCCGGATGGAAAACGTGGGCCATTCTGAGCTCGTCAACCCGTGGCTTTCCAACGGGAGTAACAACTTCCGCAACGTCACGGAGATCGTTTCCTCAGCCATCACACCGGGGATAACAGAGGCCGAGAAGGCCTTTGCGTTGTGGTTCCAGGAAATCCAGTATCGTCACCACTCCGCCGGGGACAACAACGAACTCGGCGATCCGGTGAAGGTCTTCAACATCTACGGTTACAACACCTGCGGCAACGATTCTATATGCCTGGCCACGCTCTGGCGCGCGGCTGGCCTGAAGGTGGCACCGGCCCGGGCGCTCGGGCATTGCATTGCCCAGGCCTTCTACGACGACCGCTGGCATTTCTATGATGGCGACATGCACTCCGTCTATCTCTTGCGGGACAACGAAACTGTGGCCGGCGAACAGGATATCGTGCGCGATCACGACCTGATCAAGCGCACTCACTCCAAGGGAATCCTCATGCCCGACACTTGGTGGGATGGACAGGGAATGTGCGCGATGTATTTC
The DNA here is from genome assembly GCA_964363225.1 of uncultured Verrucomicrobiota bacterium. GTDB lineage: Bacteria > Verrucomicrobiota > Verrucomicrobiia > Limisphaerales > CAYIIH01 > CAYIIH01. Next base: position 2,522 of record CAYIIH010000281.1, read on the forward strand.
CATGAAGGAGCGGTCACGGGCGAACGCGGCCGTGACGCAGGGACAACGATGAGCATGGTTCTGCGCCCCGGTGAGGCCATAATCTGGCGTTGGGGGCAGCTTGATCCGGTCAAGTACCATGGGGCGTTGCATACAATGCCCACCTACGAATCGGTAATCTACAACGGTCTGTGGGAGTATCGTCCGGACTTCTCCAATGAGACCTGGCGCCAGGGAGCCTTGGGCGTGGAGAACATCACCTCCGGCCCCGATGGCTTGGCCGCCGGGCAAGGCAGGAAGGGCACGATGATCTGGACGATGCACAGCCCTTACGTCTTGGTGGGAGGCCGGCTCGAGGTGGATGGAACGGATGCCGCATTTTCCCTTTCTGCGGACGGCAAGGCATGGCGGAAGGTGAATGACAGCCTTGATAAGTGCTTTTCGATTGTCGGGCCGGCGCTCTACGAGTACCAGCTCAAGTGCGAACTGAATGGCTCTGCGCGGCTCCGTCGCCTGGCGATCATCAACGATCTGCAAATGGCCCCGATGGCGCTGCCGGAGATGGTCGTGGGGGAAAACGCTTTCATCTATTCCGATCAATCCACCGGCGACCGCAAGGTGCGCGTTACACATGAGTGGGTGGAGCGGTCCGCGTCTCAACCGCCGCCGGCCCCGCCGGCCCAGATCTACCCGCCCGAGGATGGGGAAGCGAACGGTACCGACATCGTCTTTCAGTGGACTGCCGCCCATGATCCCGATGGCGATGCCATTGGCGACTACCACTTCGAGCTGTCCAGCCGCGCCGATATGAGGTGGCCGCTGTCCATGTGCTTTTACAAGCTCATCTCCAGAACCGCTGATGTGATCAAGGACAAGGGCAAAAGCGGAGGCAAGGAGAAGATCACCGTCAAGGCCCAATACACCTTGTCTCAACCCGGCTTGCTGACGCCTGATCGGCGGTACTATTGGCGCGTGCGGGCAATGGACGAGAAAGGCTTGTGGGGGCCTTGGAGCAAGACCTGGAGTTTCACTCCCCGCGGCCCGGCGTATCCCCTGAACGTCACCCTCGACTTCGACCCCGCCAAAGGCACGGGCCTTCTCCGCTGGACAGCCAATCCCACCGGTCGTCCGCCGGTCAATTACCGGGTTTATGGCAGTGACGAGAAGGGTTTCACCATCGCCGACAAACCGTACCAGAGTACCGTCGGGATAACGAAGGAGGAGATGGCAGCCTGGAATCCTTGGTTCCCGGCGAACTTCATCGCCGAGACCACGGCCACGGAACTGGCGGTGATGGGCAGCGAAGTTGACTTGGCCGCAGCCAACAAGACTTACTACCGCGTCGTGGCGGTGGACGAACAAGGCAAGCGCAGCGGGCCATCCGACTACGCAACCGGTCCTCGACCCGTTATCTACAGCAAGCCGGTGATGGTCGCCAAGGTTGGCACCGAGTACCGCTATCTGGTGGGTGCCAATCGCTCTCTCGGAGACCTCAGCGCACGCATGAAGGACAACCAGCAGGTCAACGGCTACTTTGACATCGAGAAGCCCAGATTTGCCGTCGAGCGGGGGCCTGACTGGCTGCAGGTTGATGAGAACACGGGAGTGCTCTCGGGCACGCCGGACGTCGCGGGCAAAGTGGAAGTCGTGATCACCGCCCGCATCGAGCGGGCAGTGCGGAACCTGGACGAAAAGGCGCTCGTTTGGGGCAACGAAAAGGTGCTCTCCACCAGCATCGAGCGAGTCGGCACCGCCACCCAGAAGTTCGTCATCGATGTGCAGTAGGGCCTATCGCGAATGGCGGCATCCGCAATAACCATCGCATCCTGAGCTGGGCGTTTGCGAACAGGGCGGGCGGCGCTGAGACAGAGAGCTTAGCCGGCAACGTCGTGCGCAATGGAGGACTATCTCTTGATCGGCCCGATGTAGCGGCGGGCCACGACGACGTCGTCGAACCAGACGGATTGGCTGTCTTTCCAATACTGCTTCGTCGGGTCGCCTTCGTCGTAGCCGTAGTGTTCGAGCCACAAGCAATTCACTTTCAAGTCCAGATCGTTGCGCCAGCGGATGCCGGTGAACTCGCCGATCAACTTTCCATCCACCCACATCGCCTGTTTGCCGTCGTCTTTGTCCGGCGCGGTGTTCGCCTGAATCATGAACTCCCAGCATTGCCATTGGTTTAGCGGCGGGATGACACGCGCAGAGCCGGCGGCTGTGCCTTTACCCGGACCCGGCGGGAAAAAGCCGTTGCCCCAGTATTTGTTCATCTTTCGATCCGGCTCCATGCCGAGATAGTAAGTGTAAAGGTTGATTTCGCCCGGTGGCGGATTCCTGCCCCAAGCGAACCACGGCTCCATGCCAGTGGAGTAGTAAGTGCCATCTGGTTTGAGACCGGCTTTGCCGAAGGCGGACCACTTGTTGGTGCGCTGATTAGCGCCGAGCCAAACGAAATGATGATTGTATTGGTAGTGCAGCGAGAACTTCACGTAGAAGCGCGCATACACCGCGTCGGCTCCGGGCATGAACCATTTGATCGCGTCGCCACCGTGGTTCTGGCCGCGTTCCATCGGCATCTGCACGGACCAGCGACCGGAGTTCGGCTTCTCCTCGGCCACCACCACGCGTCCGCGCTGTTGGTCCCACTTCTTCATGTCGCCGGATTCGAAAGTGTCCGCGAACAACACTGCCGGGTCGGTCGCGATGCCTGCATCACCCGGATAGTACGCAGCGAGGCCCGAAGTCGCTGCGGCCTGTTTGGGCGTGTCGGATTGAAGTTTGGCGAGCCGTTCCTGCGAGCGGCGGTCAATCCACGTGTCGGGATACTCTTGGCGCAGGCGCTCAAAGGCAGTGATGGCTTCACCGCTCTTGCCGCGCTGCACAAGTTCGTTGGCTTGCTTGAACTCGTCTTCGCCCACCGTCAGCGCGCGGGCCATGATGCGTCCGGCTTCCTGTTGCGTGAGGCTGATGGGCACCTTGTCGAGCACGGGCGGGTGGGGGTCGGTCAGGATGCGGAAGGCTTCCGGGTTCCGCTCGCGGAAGAGCCGGGCGCGCATGTCACGCTGCCAGTTCAGCGCGTCGCCGCCCTCGCGCTGGCCGCGCGGGTCAATGTCGGCGACGGCCAAGCCGTCCGGGCCTTCCGCTTGGGCGACGATCTTCCCCTGCGGCGAAATTATCATAGCACCGCCGCCGTGTTGCGCGACGACCAGCCAAATAAAATTCTCCGCCGCGCGCACCCGCAACGCCTGCACGCCGATGTCATCGTCGCCGATGGCCGCGCCGCCCATTGTCGGGAAAAAGATGATGTCCGCGCCAGCCAACGCCAAGCAACGCGCCGTCTCCGGCACGACGAGGTCGTAGCAAATGAGCATCCCGGCTGTGCCCAGGTCAGGAGTGGGAAAAACCGGGAACGAACTTCCCCGCTGGCGCGCGCCGGCTTCCGACCACGTCGGACAGACCTTGTGGTATCGGCCGATCTCCTTGCCGTCGCGACCGAGCAGGAAGGCAGTGTTGTAAGTTCCGCCATCGCTCTCGGTAAGATCGCTGCAAACGACGAGATACATTCGGTGCCGTGCGGCGGCGGAGCCCAGGCGTTCGAGCATCCGATTCACCGCCTTCGGCAACACTTCTTTGGCCAGTGTCTCGTTCGCCCCCACCCAGTTCAGCAAACCCGGCGTATCCTCGGGCAAGACCAGGGCGTCGCACTTCGCTTCGCCGGCGCGGTCCACGATCCGTTCAAGTTCGACGAGGGTCCGATCCACGGCGGCGAGCGCCTCGTCCGGCTTGAGGCGGAAGTCGATGACACGGCGCGCGGCCTGCGCCGCAGCGACTCGAACCGTGTTGGTGGCAGGCGCGCCGGGTTCACCCAAGGCAGCCACAGCATGGGATAGGAGCAGCAGGATCGCCAGCCGGCCAAGGTGTACTCTTGTGTTCATGGGACTCCCAGAATGCCACAGTAATGCCCCCTCGACAATGCGAGATTCGTTAAACCCTTGTGCGCATAGTGAAACACGATTGCATGCGGATTGGGGATTGATCACCATGTCACCCGTGAACGCCTCTGCTTCCGCAATGACTTTGCTCGTCACGCTTTGGAGTCTCCTGGCTGCATTCCCGGTGGGTGCGGCAGTTCCGCCGGCTCAAGAGAGCCATTCGCTCGATCCGGCTTTCCACCTGGTTCGCGATGCCGTCAAAAAACATGAAATTCCGGGAGCAATCGCCCTCGTGGCGCGCGGTGGCAAAATTGTTCGGCAGGAGGCTTATGGCCTGAGAGACATTGAAAACCGGCTGCCCTTCACCACCAACACGCTCTGCTGGATTGCTTCCATTACGAAGCCGGTGACGGTGGCGGCGGCGATGACGCTGGTGGACTCGGGAAAGATCGCGCTCGATGATCCGGTCGAGAAGCACCTGCCGGAGTTTCACGAGCAAAAGGACACGAACGGCTTGCATCACGTTTTCACGATCCGCCAGGTGATGTCGCACGCGTCCGGTCTGGTCCCGAATCCGCCCACGCGCCGCTCGGCCTGGCCCATCGGCGGCCCGTTGGATGAATTCTGGCTGCAACAAGAGCTTTCAGACATCGTGCAGACCATCGCGCGCAGCCCATTGCGTTTCAAGCCCGGCAGCAAGTTTGAATATTCCAACTCCGCGCTGTTCGTGTTGGGCCGAGTCATCGAGGTTGTCTCCGGCAAACCGTATGAGGTCTGCGTGAGAGAGAAGATTCTGAAGCCGCTCGGAATGAGCGACACCCGTTACGCTCCGCCCGGCACCGAGGCAAAACGCGTCGCGGTGATTTATGCGCAGCGCGACGGCAAACGCGAAACGATTTTCCGTTTCAATCCGGCGGTGAAGATTTCCAACGCGGCGCCCGACGGCGGCCTGTTTTCGTATCCGGCCCAGCTCGTGCCTTTCCTGCAACTGTTCCTCGACCACGATGGCCGTGTGCTTTCGCGATCGGCCGTGACGGAGATGTTGAAGAAACAACCCCAAGGATGGGGCCTGGGCTGGTCGCTGCCCGACGGCCTGTTCCTGCACGAAGGCTCCAGCGGCACGGTGGCATGGGCGGAACCGAGAACCGGCGTCATTGGCATACTCTTCTTGCAGTATCGCGACCAAAAGGATTCCGACGCACGTTTGCGGAAACAATTCCGGGAAGCGATCCAGAACGCGTTTGCCGATGAAGCAAGCGTGAAGCCGGCGGACAACAAATGAAAACCTGGCCCTCCGCAAGGCGTTCGACGAGTCGTTCTCCGAGCAAGTCCTGCACGAAGCGGGACGGAGCGATGCCGACGCGGCGGCGCAGCGGCTTGCCGCCATCGCCGATTGCCTCCTCCTGCCTGTGACCGCCGAGGTGGAGGAACTTACGGTGCGCATTCTCGCCACCGGCTTGATTCCGCCCCTCGCCATTCGTGATGCCATCCATAGCGGAGTGTCCGCCGTGCATCAGGTGGACTTTCTGCTGACGTGGAACTGCCGCCACATCAACAACGCCACCATCCAACAGCGCCTGAGGGGAGTATGCCACGCCGCGGGTTTTGAGCTGCCTGTGATTTGCACTCCCAACGGATTGCTGGGAACTTCTCCCATAGCATGAAACCTGAAAATCCCATCGAAGAAATCTGGCGCATCCGCGAAGAACTCGCGGCCGAGGAAGGGTGCGATGTGCATACCGTCTTCGAGATCCTGCGCCGCGTGGAAAAGAAACACGGCGACCGCATGCGTCCGCTGCGCGAGAAGCCGGTCGGGGAATCGTTGATCCTGCGCGAAGAACCACCGAAGGCCGAGTGATCAACATGCGCGAACGGCGAAATCATGTCGCAGTTCGACACCGGCAACGCCGGCTTCCCCCTTTCCGCCTCGAACGTTGTCCCTCGCTCGCGGGAGCGGGAGAGAGTGGTCGAAGACCGGGTGAGGGTTGTGGGGGCGAAAAACTCTTTTGCGGAGAGGGCCGGGGTGAGGTGTCGAGATTTCGGCTTCAACGGTCCGATCATGGTCGAGGGCATCAAGGTCGGCGCCACCGCCGAGGAGACGACCGCCGACGCGCGCGCCCACCGGCAGTTGCTGGAAAAGGCACTGGCTTCCATCTGAGCCCGTGCTCACCGCCAACAACGCCATGACAAGAACACGACAGGCCAGTGATTGCCAAAAACCGAAATCTCTCCAATGAGTAAACTGGAAATTCGCGTACCTGAGCGACGGGACTTCCCGGCATTGTGCTCATTACTTGAGAAGCATTACACCGCTTCAACGACGAGCAGTCCTCCCCATGCGCAATTCGACTTAAGAACAACGTCTTGGGTTTGCCTGCCCGAACTCGTGCCGATGTTATCTTGGTCAGCAAAGATTGTTCGTGCAGGAAGCCAAGTCGATTGGCTTTTACCCGAGCCGGTGCGGTTGTTGCGGCCGCATGATGTATATCCGCTATGGTGGGCGCAGCCACCCGTTCACCTATTACGATTGCATGGGCGCGGTTCAGCAGGGACGTCGAGGCTGTCTTTCGGTGGCGGCCAAGAACGTGGAAGGCGCCGTCAGCGAGGCGTTGCTTTCGGACTTGAGACCAGCCGCTTTGCAGGCGGTGTTTGATGCCTATGAAAAGGGGACGCAACAAGGGAGTCGGAAGATCGAGGCGCTCGAGCTGGCGCGACAGCAAGCGCGATATGAGAGTCAACGGGCGCGAAGGCAATATGATGCCGTAGGGCCGGAAAACCGCTTGGTCTCCGGAGAGCTGGAGAAACGCTGGGAGCAGGCCCTGCGGGCGGAAACGCAAGCAGAGCAGGCGTTGGATCAGGCTCGGAATTTTGAATGAGGCTGGCAGACTCTTCGTAGCGGCGGTCGCATTGGCCATTGATCCATTCCCTCAACAAATCCTCGGCAACTGCTCCCCGTTCGGCATGTCGAGAATCCGGTTCACGCCAATGCGGCTTTTCAAGACCACCAGCGGCTCGCAACGCTCCGTGACCTTGCCGATGAGCGTCGAACCTGCTCCCACTTCGTGACCGCGCATAATCTGCAGCGCGCGTTCCGCATCTTCTGTCGCAACGAACGCGACAAAGCGGCCTTCATTCGCGACCAGCAGCGGATCGAGACCAAGCATTTCACACGCGGCGTTAACGTCTTCGCGCACGGGAATATGTTTTTCCTCGACGGCGATGCGGACCCCACTGGCTTCGGCGATTTCATTCAGCGCGCTCGCCAGCCCGCCACGCGTGAGGTCGCGCAGGCAGTGGATTTCGATTCCGCCTTTGAGCAACGCCAGCACCGGTTCGTGAACGGGCGCGGAGTCGCTTTCGATCTGGCTTTCGAATTGCAGTCCTTCGCGCACGGCCATGATGGCCATGCCGTGTCGGCCCAAATCGCCGCTCACGATGATGGCGTCGCCGGGTTGGACGCTTTGGGGCGCGATGTTTAGTGAATGCTCCATGACGCCGAGGCCCGTTGTGTTGATGAACAAACCATCGCCCTTGCCCTTGTCCACCACCTTCGTGTCACCAGTGATGATCTGCACGCCGCAACGCCGTGCCGCATCGCGCATCGAACCGACCACCCGCCAAAGCGCTTTCATCGGCAGACCTTCCTCGATGATGAACGCGCAGCTCATATAAAGCGGGCGAGCGCCGCTCATCGCGAGGTCATTCACTGTGCCGTGGATCGCCATCGAACCGATGTCGCCCCCGGGGAAAAAGATCGGCCGCACGACGTAGGAATCCGTCGTCATCGCAAGCTTACCCGGCGGGACGGTGAACTGCGCCGAGTCATGACGCATGTCGAGGATCGGATTGTTGAACGCTTGGCCAAATAGGTCTTCCAACAACTGATGCATCAACCTTCCGCCGCCACCATGCGCCATGAGCACGTGGGGATATTGTTGAAGCGGTAGCGGGCAGGCCGCTGTGAAATCAATAGGCTGCATGGCCTTGGAACCAACATCCAACAACCAGCATCCAACGCCGAACATCCATTGCCGGACCGGTTTCCAATTGGAGGTTGGATGTTCGATGTTGGATGCTGGATGTTTTCACGCTTGGAGTTTAACGCCGATACCGGTAATACGCTGCGCACGCGCCCTCGCTCGAAACCATCGTCGCGCCGAGCGGATGCTCCGGCGTGCAACGCGCGCCGAACGCCGGGCACTCGTGCGGCTTCTTCAGTCCCTGCAACACCAGTCCGGCGATGCACTCCGCAGGTTCTTCGACGTGGTGATCGGCGAGGCCGAACTTCTTCTCCGCGTCGAAAACCGCGTAAGCCTCGCTCAAGCCCAGGCCACTTTGCGGAATCTCGCCCACCCCGCGCCACTTGCGCGGGACAACCTTGAAAACCCTGCGGATCAACTCCTGCGCGGGTTGATTGCCTTCGCGCCGGACAGAGCGGCTGTACTGGTTCTCGACTTCGGCGCGGCCGGATTCGAGTTGCTGTACGACCATCAACACGCCCTGCAAAATGTCCAGCGGTTCGAAGCCCGTCACCACGATGGGTACGCGGTACTGTGCCGCCAGCGGGAAATACTCCTCGAATCCCATGACCGTGCAGACGTGGCCCGCGGCGAGAAACGCCTGCACGCGACAGTTCGGCGATGACATCAGCGCCTCAATGGCCGGCGGCACAAGCACGTGTGAAATGAGCATTGAAAAGTTCTTCAGTCCTTTTTGCGCGGCCTGAAACACAGCCATCGCAGTCGCCGGCGCAGTCGTTTCAAAGCCGACGCCGAAGAACACGACTTCCTTCGCCGGGTTTTGTTCGCCGAGCTTCACGGCATCCAGTGGTGAATAGACGATCCGAACGTCGCCACCCTTGGCCTTTACGCTGAGCAAGTCCGTCGTGCTGCCCGGCACGCGGAGCATGTCGCCAAAAGACGTGAAAATGACGCCGGGCCGCGCCGCAATTTCCAGCGCCTTATCAATCATCTCCAGCGGTGTCACGCAGACGGGACAGCCTGGCCCGTGGATGAGTGTGGTCTGTTTCGGCAGCAATTCATCAATGCCGAACTTAACGATGGCGTGTGTCTGGCCGCCGCAGACTTCCATGATCGTCCACGGCTTCGTCGTGATGCGGTGGATTTCCCGCGCGAGCTTTTGCGCGAGTTCGGCGTCACGGTATTCGTCGAGAAATTTCACGGCCCGTCCTCCTTCAGCTCGGCCAGATCGTCCATCTGCTTCAGATACTCAAAGACCTTCTGCGCCTCTTCCTCATCCACCTTGCTGAGCGCAAAGCCGACGTGGACGATGACGTAATCGCCGATCTTCACCCCGGGCACGTAAGCCAGACAGGCCTCCTTGATGATGCCGCCGAAATCCACGCGGCCCATCCGGGTCAGCGGATCGTCACCACTGATGCTCACAACTTTTCCTGGAATAGCGAGACACATATTCCGCTGATCTTATCCTGGCCGGCGCCGTGCGGCAATGATTTGTCCCAGCGCAA
>CAYIIH010000282.1:0-11835 GCA_964363225.1 uncultured Verrucomicrobiota bacterium
CGCGCGGAGAGCAGGGCCGGCCCGACGGAAATGATTCAGGCCAAACACGCCATTAGTCATCGCTGACCCCTCTCTCAAAACTCGCTTGCCATCCGGGAGCGCTTGTGAAAAATTTCACGAACTGATTATGGGACACGTTAAATTGCATATTCCGGGACCGGTCGAGGTCGGCGAGAAAACCTTTCGGGCCTTTTGTTCGCCCATGATTGGGCATCGCGGCCAAGGGTTCAAAGACCTTTACGCCAAAATCCAACCGCAACTCCAGGCCCTGCTTCATACCCGGCGCCTGGTTTATCTGAGCACCTCCTCAGCGTGGGGCGTCATGGAGGGCGCCATTCGCAACCTGGTTACAAAAAAGGTCCTCTGCTGCATGTGCGGCGCTTTTTCTGACAAATGGCTCGATGTCGCTCAGCGTTGCGGCAAAGCGGCCGAAGGCCTGAAGGTCGATTGGGGGTCGCCCATCCTAGCCGAGCAGGTGGACGCCAGGCTGGCCACCGGACAGTTTGACGCTCTGACCGTCATCCACAACGAAACCTCCACCGGTGTCATGAGTCCGCTGGCGCAGATCGCCGCGTTGAAAAGGAAATACCCCGACGTCATGTTTATCGTGGACTCGGTCAGTTCCATGACGGCGACGAAAATCGAATTTGATGCGCTCGGGATCGATGTCTTGCTGGCCGGCACGCAAAAGGCCTTCGCCCTGCCGCCGGGCCTGACGGTCTTTGTTTGTTCGGACGCAGCCTTGGCCAAGGCTGCCACCATCAAGGATCGGGGTTATTATTTCGATTTCGTCGAATTCCAAAAGAACGCCGAGAACAGCATGACGCCCAGCACGCCCAGCATTGGCCATGTGTACGCCCTGGCCTCCAAACTGGAAGACATTCTCCTCGAAGGCTTGGAAGCGCGCTTCTGCCGGCATGAGACCCTGGCCAGGATGACGCGGCAATGGGCTGCACGGCACGGCTTTACCTTGTTCCCGGAGCCAGGCTACGAATCAGTCACGCTCACCTGCATCAACAATGGCGCAAAACCGGGCGGACGTGTCGCGGATGTGCCGAAGTTGCAGAAGCTGGTCAAAGACCAGGGGTTCCTGATCGATGGCGGTTACGGCAAGATCAAAGGGACCACCTTCCGCATTTCCAACATGGGCGACGAAACGGAAGCGACCATGCAGCAGCTTTATGCCGCGCTCGATTCGGCCATGAAGCAGCTCTGATTTACGGTGTTACCGCCAGGTGCTCCTCATTTCGCTCGCGGCTCATGAGCACGCCTTGTTCTTTGTAGGGTTTGAGCACGAAATGCGTGGCGGTCGAGATGACGCCCTGGATGGTGGCCAGTTTCTCCGAAACAAATGTCGCGACTTCGCGAAGGTTGCCGCCCTCCACTTCCACCAGCAGATCGTAGCCGCCCGACATCAGATAGCAGGAGCGAACTTCGCTGTATTTGGCGATGCGCTCGGCCAGCCGGTTGAAACCGCCCTCGCGCTCCGGCGTGATCTTCACTTCGATCACCGCCCGGACCGTCTCCAGGCCCAGCTTCTCTTCATTGAGAATGGTGCGGTAGCCTAGGATGACCTGGTCGTTCTCGTAGGCCTTGATTTTCTCGGCGATCTCGGTTTCCGAAGCATTGAGCATGGCCGCCAGTTGGACCGGCTTCAACGTGGCATTGTCCCGCAACAGTGTTAGCAAAGAATCCATGGAGCAAAGTTAAGCACGAAATCCGTGCCTTGAACATGATTTTTTGCCGGTCTAATACCCGGGCGCCATGTTCACGCTCACCAGCCGTGGGGCGACACGGGCCAGTTCTTTGCCGGAAAGATCGTAAATGATCCCGAGCAAATGATGCGCGCCGGGGACGGCCAAGTCGCTGGGCCATTGCGCCACGGCTCGCTGAAAATTCCCCTCCGCCTCGAAGGTCTCGGTCTTACCGGCAAATTCTTCCAGCGTTTCCCCCTTCAAATCGAGAATGCGAAAAGCGACCTTGCCGATCTGGCCTGCCTGACCAGGCGGAATCGCCAGGTAACCGGTGACGTGCGGCTTGGTGTTTTGCGTCCAAGCCGTGTCACAGCGGATCGGGCATAGAACGGTGCCGCAAGCCGCCCAGTGCTCTGGTTGCAGACGTTCCACCAGTTGGATTCTTGCCAAACTCGCAGGCTGCTGCACTGACAACGGGCTGCCAAAGGCAAAGGTGCGAAAAACGCGCGGGCCGCCATCGCTGTAGCAGAGCTCGGCATCGAGCGCGATCACGGTGTTGAGGGCGGCTTTGAAGGTCGGGAAATTCGCCCACGGCAATTTGAATTCCACATCCATTCCGGCCTTGGTGCGGCGCGCGCCGACTTCCACGCCGGTCTTCGGAATGGCCGCAAGGAATCCAGGACGCAAGCAAAACCGAGCCTGGATGTTGGTGCCTTTCAAGCCAACCCAGTAACAGTGGACGGCCCCCGGACTCGGTTCCGTCGGCCAAGCCTGGCTGCGAAAACTCGCGTCCTGTCGCGTGTCGAAATACCATTCCACACCGTCGCCCTCCCAGAGTTGGCGATCGGGAGCGTGGTTGGCCGGTTTGGCGTCGAGCGTGCGGAGGCCGGCGTAAAAGGCCTCTTCATCCCAGAGGTAAAAGAATTGGGCGGCCCGGTTGCGCAGGTCGGCATGGGCATATTCGACCGGCGTGCAGAAGGCGTCCTTGAACTCGGACAGGTCACCGTCGATCTTCATGTTCTTTGGTGCCCGCGTGGCCACGCCGCGAACACCGGGCGCGAGTGGATTCGATTGGGCTGAGGCCGGCATTGAGCCAAGCAGGGTGCAAAGGACGCCGGCGGCGAGCACGGAGATAGCAAATCCGGGACGGGAATTGAATTTCATGGAGCTATTCAGCCACAGATTGAACCCGGATGGAACCCCGATTTTTGCCTTTTTCAGGCTCGACACCGGTTGCAGTTCAATTTAAATGGCCGCCGTCAATTCTCAACGAAAGAAACGAATATGTCATCAAGCGACTTCCTTTTCCCCCACCGGCTGACCCGCCGCGATTTTTTGAAGCTGACCAGTGTGGCTGCGGCCGGCCTGGGCCTGCCGGACCGGGTGAGCGCTCAGGAATCTCAAAAGCCCGTCCGCCTCGGCAGTGGCTATCACACCTACGAACTGGTCGCAGGCTGGGGGCCGCTTCCGCCCGGCATGAAATACGGCTTGGGTTGCGGCGTAGTGGTCGATTCTCAAGACCGCGTTTATGTTCACACCCGCTCGAATCCTTCCGTCATGCTCTTTGACCGCGAGGGAACCTTGCTGGAAACCTGGGGTGAAGCGTTCGCCGAAAGCATTGGCACCACGGGCGAGAAATTTACCAAGACCGCCCATTGTGTCTATTGGAGCAAAGAAGGCGGCCACGAATACCCTTATTTTACCGATCATCCGCGCGGATTGGTGATGAAGACGGATCTGAAAGGAAAGATTCTGCTGACCATTGGCAACGTTACCGCAGAATCGTCCACGTCCATCAAACACACTTTTGACAACCCCACCGACGTGGCCATTTCTGCCCATGGCGACATTTACGTGTGCGAAGGGTATGGCAGCCAGCTTGTGCATCGGTTCATCAAGGAAGGAAAATGGATCAAGACCATCGGCGGCAAAGGCACGGAACACGGGAAATTCAATACCTGCCACGGGATATGGATCAACACTCTCAAGAACGAACCCGAGGTGTATATCGCGGACCGCGCCAACAAACGGCTCGAAGTCTATTCCCTCGACCTGGAGTTCAAGCGCAGCATCGGAGACGTGCGCAATCCCTGTTGCTTTTATCAGCACCAAGGGAATCTTTACATCCCTGACCTGGCCAGCCGGCTGACGATCATCGATGCCAACGACAAATTAGTGGCGCACCTTGGCGATGGGATGGATCCCAAGGACAAAGACAAGAACCCGGCTACCTTCGCCACGCCCCATGCGATGGCGGTGGATTCGCGGGGCGATCTGTATGTGGTCGAATGGCTGGAGTACGGCCGGGTGCGGAAATTCAGGCATGCGCCGCAAGTCTGAAGCACCTAGTTGCCGCCGACTCAAGGCAACTCTTCCATCGTGATGTCCTTGTAGGAGGCCTCGGCTTTGCCGCCGCCGTGAATTTGCAGGCCGATAATGCCATGCTGCGGAATGGCGTCGTCCGGTTCCGTGTAATCCACCGTCTGCTGGCCATTGATCGAGAGCCGGATGCGTTTGCCTTCGCCGCGAATTTCGTAATCGTTCCAATCGTTGCGTTTCAGAGCCTGCTCAATCACCGCCGGGTCGGGCTTGACGAGCACTTTGTTGCGCCGCGATTCGTCGTAGAGGGCGCCCCACCAGCCGTCGCCCATGTCGGCCTGGTAACCGCTCAGTTCGTAAGGCGGATTCGTCACGTGCCGGCTCCGCACCTGCACGCCGCCGTTGATGAAGCCGGCGGTGCCAACCAGCTTGAACTTCAGGCGCAACACGAAGTTGGTGAAACTGCGCGTGGTGCAAATGAACTCATTGTGCGCCACCGTCTCCTTGAGGGAACCGCCCACCAAGGCGCCATTCTCAATCCGCCAGGTTTTGTTGGTGTCACCTTCCCAGCCCTGGAAGGTCCGGCCGTCGAACAGCGGGATGACTTTCGGCCCTTCAGCCCCAGGCGAAGATAAAGCAGTCAGCGATAGAACAAACAGGAGGAACAAGGTTTTCATAGTTCAGTCAGGACCCAAATGGTTTTGGCTGCATCTGATTCTCGCCAAGAAAAACATGTCTTCCTGAAAACGCCAGGAAAATCACCAGCCGGTGGCGGGAGTTCCGAATCCTTTCGAATCCTTCGATCTTGCGCAGATTGAAACAGATGCAGGCTGTAGCCGCAACTTTCAGGTTGCGCCCGTGATCTAAGTTTCCTGCAGGTCTTGGGCGTGAGAGACCGAGCGAGGAACGACCAACTCAGCCTGAAAGGCTGGCGTCCACCAGCCCGGGGCCAGCGAGCCTCGCGAGCGCCGCCCTGGGTTGACGTCGGCGTACAAAGGCGCTCTGTCAGGGCGCCCGTTCGAACGCTGATGCTTAAAATCGCAAAGGCGATGGAGCCCCAGGACCGCAAACCATTTGGCGAGGAATGAATCGGGTGCGGGAGCGGGCGCTTTGTTGGCGTGAATTTGGTTCCGGATGAGCCCCTGATTGTTCACCAGCGATCGGTTTGAATCCGATCATACATATCGCGGTCTTCCTCTGGGGACCGCCCCTCAACTTTCTGCTTCTCGGCGGTCACCTCCGAGCGCTCAGCGGGTGCGCAAACCGTTCTGGTCTTCTGCCACACGGGCATTCCGACCCTGAACTAGGATGACGTGCCCAATCTGCAGGGTCCATATCCGTTTTAAGCCCGACAGGTTGTGGGAGCCGTCACTGTCTCGTCCAAGCTCGCACTTCTGCACGGGACGCCCAATCTCCTGACTCTGCCCTCTGGCCTTTGGCAAGTAAATCACCTTCCCCTCAGTGCCGGGCACCGAGGCAAACCACTTCTTCGCATCCGCTGGTCGCACGAGCTCGCGGTAGTGCTTGAAAATCATTTGCGGGCTGTTCCCCGCTTCCAACGCCACTTCCGCCACGTCTTGAATGTCTGCCACGAGGTAACTGGTAAACGAGTGCCGCAGCGCATTATGTTTCCAACCGGTTGATTTCCAACCCTCATCTTCTGCCGTCTCCGCCGCAGACTAGCTGGCTCATCCCCCACGCCGGCCACAAGGTGCTTCGAGAGTTTGAACCGCCTGATTTGTCAGCTACAATGCTCGCGTTCCCACCAGAGATGGAAAACGATGGATGAGCAACAAACCCAAACCAATCCGCCTCGCTCAAATCTCGCTTCCCCGCCAGCCGTTTTCTCGGTAACTTCGACGAAATGCTTGTGGGCGCGTGGCGGAATTGGCAGACGCGCAGGACTTAGGATCCTGTGGAGTAATCCGTGTAGGTTCGACCCCTATCGCGCCCACCACTCAGGCCAATGCCGACATCTGAACTCTATCTTCTGAGTTCTGATTTCCGGCCTCTGCCTTCGGCGCCTCAATCACCTTCTCCTCGCCGCCTGGGGTGAGCGCAAACCACGTCTTCGCCTCAGCCGGCCGCACCAACTCGCGGTAATGCTTGAAGATCATTTGCGGGCTGTTTTTAACCATACAGACCAGGGTGAGCTTGCTCTCAATGGTGAAGATTGCTTCACTACCAACATGGCCTTGCCTTACAGGATTTCGACGTTGCTCTACTGTTTCAATGAGCACGAGGAAATATTGCTGCTGCATCGGAAAAAGGAACCCAACCTCGGCTTGTGGAGTCCCTGCGGCGGGAAACTGCACACGGACGCGGGCGAGTCGCCGTATGCCTGCGCCTGCCGCGAAGCCTTCGAGGAAATGGGCCTGGCCATTCAGCCGCAGGATTTGCATCTCGTGGGCCTCATCAGCGAACACGGTTATCTGGGGCAGGCCCATTGGCTGATGTTTTTGTTCGAGGTCAGGCTGCGGCTGTCCGCGCTGCCGCCACCGCATCCGGAAGGCGATTTTCAATTCTTCCCGGCCGGCGCGCTGGCAGGTTTGGCCTTGCCCCAAACGGATCGGGAACAAATCTGGCCTATGTTCTGGCGTCATCGCGGAGGCTTTTTCGCCGCCCATTGCCATACCCATCCGGATGGCCGCAACGATTGGACCCTGGAAGAGTCTTTGACCGTGCCCAACAAACCGTTGCCAATCACCAGTCCCCAATTGCCAATTACCAATCACTAATTACCATTCACCGTTTACCTGTTACCTCTTGCCAATTCCCAGACCATGCCGGACGGACCAATCATCGATTTGCAGAGCGATCATTACTTCATGGGCGAAGCGCTGCGGCAGGCGCTGCGCGCGTATGAGGCGGACGAAGTGCCCATCGGCGCCGTCGTAGCGCGGGCCGGCCGCATTATCGCCCGCGCCTTTAACCAGGTGGAACTGTTGAAGGATGCCACGGCGCACGCCGAGATGCTGGCCTTGACCCAGGCGGAGGAAGCGGTCGGGGATTGGCGTTTGACCGATTGCACACTCTACGTGACCAAGGAACCGTGCCCCATGTGTGCTGGGGCCATCGTGCATGTGCGCCTGGCCCGGCTCGTGTACGGAGTCGCCGATCCCAAGGCCGGGGCGGCAGGCGGGATGCTGAATCTGCTGCAATACCCCTCTTTGAACCATCGCTGTGAAATCACCGGTGGCGTCCGCGAAGCGGAATGCCGGTCCCTGCTGCAAAGCTTTTTTGTCGAACAACGCGCCAGCCGCAAAACCGAGGCCGGCCCTCGGCAAGAGGAGAGCAAAACTCCGCCTCAGCCGAATGGCAGCGGAGGACAGGTCTCTCCAGGCACTAACTGATTTAAGGCTCTTTTACACCCTCATCGTCTTGGGCGTTCATCTGCCGCAGCAATCGGTATTTCAGGAAAACCTCTCCGGCCGAGAAGCGGGCTATGCGCCAGCCCAAAGCCCCATC
The DNA here is from genome assembly GCA_964363225.1 of uncultured Verrucomicrobiota bacterium. Classification (GTDB taxonomy): domain Bacteria; phylum Verrucomicrobiota; class Verrucomicrobiia; order Limisphaerales; family CAYIIH01; genus CAYIIH01. The sequence continues at coordinate 7,482 of CAYIIH010000282.1, forward strand.
CAAAAAACCGCGCTTCAAAATGTAACCGCGCACCAACCGGAAGGCTGCATGCACCCAAGGCGAAAAGGAAGCGGCGCTTTCCCCGGCTTCGTGCTGAGTCTCCGCCCAAAGCCGCGCATACTGCCGGCAGCGCGCCCAGTGATCCGCCGCATCCCGGAATGAATGGTGATAAAGCTCGCCCCGCAACGGTTGGACGCGGCCCGATAATTCGAGACGTTCATGGACTTTGCCGCCCGCAAATTGCCCCCGGCTGCGGCGAAAAAGCCGTGTCAGGCGGTCCGGATACCAATCGCCATGCCGAATCCAGCGCCCTTCATAATGCACGCACCGGGGCATGCTGAAGCCGCTGATTTCGCCGGGCGGCTCGGTCTTTTTCAGAATTCGTATTTCCTCGCGCAAGAGAGGGGAAAGCTCCTCGTCTGCATCCAGGCTGAAGACCCAGTCATGGGCGGCCAAAGCCAGCAACCGATTCTTTTGTGCGACATATCCCAGCCAGGCCTGCTGATGCCACCGAGCTCCGTGTGCGGCCGCGATCTTGGCGGTGTCATCCTGGCTGCCGGAATCCAGGACCACGATTTCATCGGCCAGATCGACGCAACTGCGCAGGCAGCGCGGCAGGTTATTCGCTTCGTCAAGCGTGATGAGGCAGAAGGAGATTTGCATGCTTTTATTGCCGGGCGGCGATTTCCAGGACCGCCACAGTCTGCTGCACGTTTCGGCTCAAGCTCAGGTCCACCGCCGTGGGGACCGGCGGCCTGGGCCGGCGCTCTTTCCAATATTCGATGGCCTCGACCAGGGCGACGATATCGGCTGGATTGCTGATGACCGATCCATTGACCTTTTCCTGGATGATTTCGCCGGCTCCATTGTAGGCCGAGGTCACGACCGGCAGGCCGGCGGCAAGCGCTTCATAACAGACGTTGGCAGATGGTTCATAAATGGGGACGAAGGCCAGCAAGTCTGCCGCCGCATAGGCATGGTGCATCTCCGTCAGAGCGCCGGCAAAAATGGCGTTGGGCGGCGCGCCGCGTGGCTGGTTGCCTTTGCCAGCCACCAAAAGCTTGACCGTTCCCGAAGGCCAGGCGCGCAGGGCCTGCAACACGTAGGCCAGTCCTTTCCGCTCCCAGCCGGAGCCGGCAAACAGCAGCAAAAACTCGTTTTCCTTCACCCCAAAGCGGGTGCGGGTGGCGACCCGGTCACCCTTTTGGAGCCGTGCGACCTCGACGCCGTTGCGGACCAGGAGAATGCGGTCGGCTGGGAAGCGAAAGTGTTCCAGAATCTCGCGCCGGACCATTTCCGAATTGGCAATGATGAAGCGCGTATTCCTGGGATCAAACGTCTGGGCTTCCAGCCAAAGCATGTTCTTGTGAAAAGCTCCCCATCCGATCAATGGCTTGCGCCACCAGGGCGCAAACTGGCGCCTGCGCAGCAGCCAGACTCGGTGCACGCCATCGCCAGCTCGGTACACATCTTGCCGGAGAGTTCGCTCCAGGCTGAACACACAATCCAAGCGGCACTGAGCCAGTTCGGTTTCCACAGCCTCAGCAAACCGGAGCGGTCTTTCCGCCCGCGAACCATGGACGTCGACCGGATGGAAGCTCACTCCGGCAGGCGTCTGCGCCCACGTTTCGGCAAACAAATGCAGCTCATGCCTGGCTTCGGCCAGGGCCTCGATCAGCCGCTGCAGGTAAAGTTCCGCGCCCCCCGTGGGCGAAAAATGACGGCGAATGAGCGCGATCTTCATGGCAGATACCGGGTGTAAATGGCCTCGATGGCATCCAGCATGACCTCCACGCTGTGCTCGGATTCGACCATTTTCCAGCCCCGCTCCGACAGCGCGCGCGTCAACTCCGGGTTCGCCAGGGTCTCGCGGATCGCTTGGGCCAGGGCGGCGGCATTTCCCGCCGGGAAAAGGCGTCCTGTTTCTCCCGGCCGGATGATGGCCGGAATGCCGCCCACATCACTGCCGATGACGGGTGTCTTGGTGGCCAGCGCCTGCAGTCCCACCTGGGGAATGCCTTCGTGCAGCGAAGGAATGACCAGGATTTGGAGCGCGCGCAGAATCTCCGGTATGTCTATTCGAAAGCCGGTGAACGTCACGCAATCACTCAAGTTCAATTCTTTCACCTTCTGTTCCACGGGAGCAATGGATGGTCCGTCTCCGACGAAAATGTAATGCGCCCGAAGTCCGGTGTCGCGCAACAGGCGCGCTGCCTCCAGCAACACCAAATGCCCCTTGGCCTGCCGAATGACGCCTATGAGACCAATCAGGGGCACCGATGGAACCTCCGACGCCACCGGAAAGCACGCCTTGGCACCTTCAGGCGAGTATTGGCTCACGTCCACGCCGGTCGGAACAGTGCTGACGCGGTCCGCGGGCAGCTTGAACAATTCCTGCAAGTGGGCGGTGACCCGAGGGCTGGTAGTCAGGATATGGTCACAGAGCCGCGCATAAACCTGATAGCTCAACCAGCGCTGGCGAATGGGCACATCAAAATGGCGTGTCCGGATGATGAGCGGCACGCCGGCGCACCGGCCAGCCAAACCGACCAGCCAGCCATCACGGGAACTGTGCGGGTTGACTATGTCAATCCGCTCCCGGCGCAGCCAAAAGGCCGTCTGCACGACGCTGAGCGGAAAACCGATTTTGCCGGCCGACAACGGGCGCACGGGAATGCCTGCCTGGCCGGCGGCCTGGCAAATCCGGCTTTCGCGGGGCGCCAGCAGGCTGACGGTACAACCGCGCTTTCTAAATCCGGCCAACTCGGCCAGGATGCGTTGCTCCTGGCCTCCCCAGCCGAGCGAACTTTCCGAGTGGACGATTCGCCAGGCGCGATTTCCTGTTCTGGACATGTGCAAGGGCCATGAGCCGCCTTTCGCCACGAACTGTCGGCGCGGCCCGGCCACATCCAAACTATTTTCCTGCCCGGCTTTTGGCGACTCTGAAATCGCTTATTCGCGTCCCACGGCGGCAATGATCGGCTTGATTTCCTCCATCAGCTTGACGAAGCCGCCAAGCGTCACTTGTTGGGCGCCATCACTCCAGGCCTCGGCTGGATTCGGATGCACCTCAACGAGCAACGCATCCGCGCCCATGGCCACCGCGCCCTTGCACAGGGCGATGACGAGGTCCGACCGTCCGCAACCCTGGCTGGGGTCGATCACCATCGGGCAGTGTGATTCATTCTTAATGATGGGAATGGTGGAGAGATCGAGGGTGTTGCGCGTGTAAGTTTCGAAGGTGCGAATGCCCCTTTCGCAGAACATCAGGTTCGGATTCTCATGGGCCAGGATGTACTCGCCGGCCAGGAGCCATTCTTCGATGCGCATGGCGAGGCCGCGTTTGAGCAGGATCGGTTTGCCCGTCTTGGCGGCCCCGATGAGCAGTTGGAAATTCTGGGCGTTGCGCGTCCCGATCTGGATGATGTCGGCATACTCGGCCACCAGGTCGATGTGTTCTTCGGCAAGCAGTTCGGTGATGATGGCCAGGCCGGTCTCGCGGCGCGCTTTATCCAACAATTTGAGGCCTTTTTCGCCCAACCCCTGGAATTCGTAGGGCGAAGTGCGCGGTTTGAAGGCGCCGCCCCGCAAGATGGTAGCGCCGGCCGCTTTCACCGCTCGGGCGGTCGTCATTAACTGCTTTTCATTTTCCACGGAGCAGGGACCGGCCATGACCTGGAATTTTTTGCCTCCGATCTGATGGCCCCGCACGTCGATGGTGGAATTGGCGGGGTGCCATTCCCGGCTGACCAATTTGAACCGTTTCTGAACCGGCATCACACTCTCGACCTGGGGCCAGACGGCCAGGGTTTCGAGGGTGTGATGGGTCCGTTCATCACCGATGGCGCCAATCACGATTCGCTCCACCCCGCGGATGATGTGGGGTTTGTAACCGAGCTTGCGGATTTCCTTGAGCACAGCGCTCTCTTGCTTCTTCGAAATGTTAGGTTTGAGGACGACAATCATAGGCTGTTGGCGGGGGAATCGCGCTGGGACTCAACAAAAAAGCCGCAGGCGACCACCTGCGGCACGGGTTAAGGTTTTGGTTCAACGCCACCCGATACGCAGGTTCGCCGGGCTAAAGTAAAATCCCCCGGCGAACATTCTGCCATATCGTTGGCTGCTCAAATTCATCAAGCCCAAGGTAACAAAGCCGCTGGAGGCGTCAATGGGGATTTTGCGCCCGCACGTTCCATTCAGCGCGAACGCATAAAGCGTTCCGGGGCCGAGGAGCCAGCGGGTGGGGGACTCCCTTGATATGATTTTGGTGGCAGGGCCCGCCGCAAATGTCCTTGGAAAGTGCCCGCCAAGGCAAAAACTCCGTCCCCGAGGAGGATCGCCACGCCCTGACCGC
>CAYIIH010000283.1:0-11800 GCA_964363225.1 uncultured Verrucomicrobiota bacterium
CTGAGTTTTCGTCTGGCCGAAGTGCTTAAGCCCGAACAGTTGTTGATCTCACAGTTGGTGCGGATCGCTATCACTCAAATTGCGATTGAACCGGTCTGGGAAGGACTGGCCAAACACCGCTGGAAAGAGCCGCAACTTGTTGAACTGCAAAGGGCTTTAACGATGCTGCAGATCCTGGAGGATTACGGCAACACGCTAAGAGGGGAACGGGCTTTCAGTAACGATCTCATCGATAGACTGCGTCGCGGTCAATTTCACGGCTGGGGAGGCCTTGCCGATGACTCAGGTTTATTAGCTTTCTCGCGTCTGACCAGGTTGGCTCCGGCCGGCTGGCTTTATCAAAACCAACTTTATATCAACCGGCTGCATCAGGAAAATACCCTGCGCCTGATCGACGCCGCGCAACATCGGGTTTTTCCCGACCGCTGCCGAGGCTGCGACGACCTTCCGGAACTCAGGCGCATCACCCTGTACAATATTTTCGCGCGCCTGCTCTTTCCGTCCCTACCTAGATCCGCCTCGAAGACGGCTTTTGGCCAAACCGTGATTGATCTGGCAACTGTGGCCTGCGCGCTGGAGCGTTACCGGATTGCCAATGGCGAATACCCTGAAAACCTGGCAGTCTTGGCGCCGCGCTTCCTGGCAAAAGTCCCAAACGATGTCATTAATGGTGAACCGCTTAAGTATCGGCGCGCAACCAGCGGCCAATTTGTGCTCTATTCCGTGGGCTGGAACGAAAAGGATGACGGCGGGGTCACCGCCACAAGGAAAAAGGGATCAACGCCAGGACAGGACCTCGACCGAGGAGATTGGATCTGGCAATATCCTGCCCAGTAAAGCAGATATCTGAAAGCTCAAAGCCGTGCTTTCAATAGGAGCGCGGGCATCCATGCCTGCGCGTATAGCCAACGTTAGCCACAAGCCAGGATTCGCTCCTACCTCCCCCCGGTTCGGGAGCCACCCACCTTTTTGTGAATTGCAGCAGCACTCAGAGATCTGCTTGGCCGGGAACCGCAAGGGCGGGGCCTTCGAGAACGCGCAGGCATGGATGCCCGCGCTCCTACGACGTGCGTACGGTTACAAAGCAATTCTCTTCAAATACGCAATGGAACGTTCTGCCTGCTCGATGGTGCCGCATTCCACTGAGAAGACGATGTCGCGTTTGGCCTTTTGCCGGCAGGTTTTGATGACCCGCGCCCAGTCAATCACGCCGTCGCCGCACGCGCAACCGACCGGTGTGCCGGTGACTTTGCCGCGCTCGTCGGCGGATTGCTGCACGGAAATGTCCTTGGCGTGCAAATGCACCAGACGGCCTGCGACCCGGTTGAGCCACTGGTAAGGGTTCTCGCCGGCCAGGTAGCTATTGCCGGTGTCGAAGTTGATGCCGATGGCCGGACTTTTGACCAGTTTGTATATGCGGTCCAAGCCGTCGGGCGTTTTGCTGTATTGCTGATGGCACTCCAACCCAAGGGAGATGCCGCGCGGCTCGGCGACTTTGGCCGCCTCCTGGAGGGTGTAGCGCATGAGAGTAAAATCTTCCTCCTCGGTGGTCCAGGGTTGCTTGGGGCCTTCGTCGGTGTTGATGACGGGCGCGCCGCATTCGGCGGCAAAGCGGATGGCCTGCTTGAGATATTCGACGCCGATTTCCGGCTTGCACAACGGCGTGTGCGCAGAAAGCCCGGACAACTTGACGCCGGCTTTTTCACAGGCCCGGCGGATGCGCAACGGGTCGTCCAGCATGGAAACGCTGTGAAAATAACCGGCCTCACTGAGCAGTTCGCGGCCCCAGTGGACCATCGGCTCGACATGGGTGTAGCCGAGCTCGGCGGCTTTGGCCACGCCCCATTCGAAGGTCTTGTCATGGTGCCGGACGAATTCCAGGTTAATGCCGAAATAGACTCTGTTCATAGCGGTTGTTCTTAGTATTCCTCGGTCATCTGTTCCCCACCGTGTTCCGGGTTGGGAATGAGCTTCTGCCCCTTGGGGTCCACAACGAAATCGAGATACGCGAGCGGAATCTGGCCGAGCAAGTTGGGGACATGTTCGTCCACGCCGACGACGTTGAAATCGCCGTGGCGGCCCATGAGTTCCAGCCGCACGGCCTCATAGACCGGGCGTTTCCGTGTGCCGTTGGTGGTCTGGGAAAGCACATCGTCCACCTTGTCAAGCGCGAGGTTTTTGATCACGCTGGGCTTCAAATACAGGCGTGTCGCGCCGGTATCCACCAGAGCTTCCACTTCCACGGTGCGGGGTTTGCGCTTGGACTTCTTACGACGCAGTTCGGCGAGATCGAACAGGTTTGTCAGCTTGATTTTGGCAACCACTCTACCCATACGTCACCTACTCTAGCCGCCCAGCCGCCGGTGTCAATGTCGGCTACTCTCTTGTCGGCTACTTTCTTCGCCCTATAGTTTCGCCTCACTCACGTGAAAACCGCCTGCTGGCACCTCAACACCATCGGACAGCCCATAGGGCTTCTCGCCAAAGTTCACTGTCACCGTGGTGCCGTTGGCGAACTCCGTCTGTTGCACGCTACGGTCGGGGATGAGGAAGCGGTGGCCGGTCATTTCCGAGTAGCCCACGGCGCGGGCGACAGGGCAGACGTTTTTATAGCTTTGAACGAAGCGCGCTTTGTTTTTTTGCCAGGTCTCGCGGTTGAACATGAACATGGGCGGCGTGCCATAGAGGATGTTGAAGAGGTTGCGCTTGTCCCAGAGCGCGGGCAATTTGTTGTTGTAATCACCCCAGTACCATTGGGAAACCACGCAATCGTGATAAACGAGTTCCCAGAGCGGCAGACGATAGGCGTGGCCCACCTGAAATTTGGCGACGCGGTCGGGAACTTCCTCCCAAATCTTCTGCATCTGGCGTCCGGCATCCGGAACTCGATAGGGACCCAGACTGAGCATGCCTTCAAAATAGTGGACGTAGGGGACGGCGGCGTCATGGCCGGTCTCACTCCCGGTCACGAGCTTCGTTTCCTCCGAAACATACCGCAGCAGGTCCATTTTCCATTGGCGGCTTTCGCTCCGGGTCATCGGATGTTCGGGATGATAACATTCGCGCCAGGGCGAGGCGGTCGTCGTGTCAATAAACCGGCAACGGTAGGCATGGGTTTTCAATTCTTCCTCCATGCGCTTCCGGGCATACGGGAGAGCTTGCTTGTCGCACAGCACCCCGCAGGGATACATCTGGTCATCCTTGCCCCTCACTTGCCAGCCTTTGATCCAATCGCCATTGGACCCGATCATGAGGTCGCGCGGCCAGGCGGCGGTGGGCCAATCGGGATGCACGCCGCGCAGCAGCTTGAAATTCTCCGGGTTCATCACGTCCTGAAAAATATCGTAGCGGCTGGTGAGAATGCCCGCCTCATTGAGAGCGCGAAGGGCTTCGGGTGACTGGCGATTGCTCCAGAGGATGCGTTCGATGCCGAGCGCGTTCATCTCCTGAACCAAGGAAAGCGCTTCTTTTTCCCAGCACCAGACATTGACGGCGCCGATCAGCAAATCGACGGTTGGATTTGCTTTTCGCTTTTCCTGCAGCGTCTTGACGAGGCCCTTTTCTTGCGCGTAAGCGCGATAGCGTTTGCAGATGGCCACGTGCCCGCCGCGATCGAAGAACACGTAACGAAGCCGGCGCTCGTAGCCAAAGCGGCGCTTTTGCGGGTCCCATTCCGGAGCGATCAAAAGGTTGCCGGCCAGCCGGTCGATGCGAATGGAGGCGTCATCCGGCGTTTCAATGATGGCGGCATAACCTTTTTCACCATCGGTCGCGCCCCAAAAGGCCATGCAAATGCCATGGCCGCCATAAGCAATCAGACGCATCGGCGAAATAGATTTGTCCTCGACCGGAAAGGAAATGCCTTCGTTCATCGGCACGACCAGGTACGTGCCGGGATCGCTCACGAAGGGATGCGGAAATCGCACCGGTGCTGGCAGGTCACCTTCTCCGGAAAGAGTGGCGGTCAATTCAGGCAGTTCTCCTTCCAGTTGCAGCCGCATCTTGAGGTCCAAGCCGGAGGGAATGTGCTTCAGGCCTATCTCAATTCCGGCATTGGCCGCCGCGCTTTGCAGCACCACGTCCTTCGAGAAAGGCTGTTGCGCCCAGCTTTGTTGCGTGCGCCGATCGAGGACCGTCAGCGTCGCCGTGCTCGTGTGGAGCGTGACGGTCAGCGCGGCGTTGTAGCTCGAAAGGCTGGCCGGCAACTTCATTGAGCGGTCACCGGTCGGCTGGCCGGTTTCTCTTGGAGAAAGAGCTTCTGCTGCCATCGCTGCTGCCTCCTTGGCCGGGAGCAGCAATAACAAAACCAGCGTGACAAACCGGAGCATCATATCGTCCTCTTCAGATGTTCCTTGCACTGCAATCGGTACGGATCCTCGCGCGACGCGAGGATTTTCTGGCGAGGCGCAGGAGCGCCGACATTCTTGTCGGCCCGAAACGTGCGCCAACGCCAAAGCCTGCCTGCCGGGGCGGCGCAGGCAGGCCGACAAGAATGTCGGCGCTCCTTTGGTTGGGGCTTCGCCGCGCTGTGCGCTTTTGGCTCATGAAAGCGATGACACGGCTTGCCCGCCAGAAGTTCATGGGGTTTTCCAATCGGCTGTTTGTTCCCAGGCCTGGCCGCGCTTACGCAGGAACTCAGGCGATTGGTTGTTGTTATAGACTGTCAGCAGATAATTCAGGCTGAACTTCTCTCCCTGAGCGTATGCCAACGGCACCTTGTCCAAACCTTGTGTCACCGCCAGGTAAGCAAAGGGCTCCACCATGGTAAAAAACTTCGCCGCTCCGCCCGGATTGGATGAGTGGCCAAACAACGCCGCCATGATTTCTTTCCCATCCTCCAGACCGGAAACAGCGCTCCATTTCGCGGGTGTGACGTCGCCTTTGCCGACAGTGGGGTATGGCAAATTCTCCGAGTTTTCATGGCGTGCGACCCGGTCAAATCCTTTGGGCAATCGCAAGCCCAAGCCGTGGTAGGAGGCGCCGGTCAAGACCACTTTCTGAACGCCGGGACCGACCTCAAATTCTGGCCGCCATTGCAGGGCCACCTCCTGGTTCGCTTCGTCCACGGTGAGGATGACCGTGCGGCGCTCCACCAAGAGGGCCGCGTTCGAGGTGTCGGCCAGAGCTTTGTCCTTGGGGGCAATCCAGTGGATCAACTGCGTAAAACTCACTTGGGGGAGCCCAGCCGCGTTCTTGCCCACTTTCTGATCAAGGAACTTAATGGGCTTTTCGATGCCGGCCGCGGGCGGTTCCTCCCAAAAGTTGAGGTCGTTGACTCGAATGGCATACATCAACCCATGATGATGCAAATGATCGGCCGGCGCGTCACGCAGCAGATTCACCCCGTTCAGGGAATACAGCTCGCGGACGTAGGGCTTGAACTGATTGGTCCCAAAAGCATAGACGAGCAGCCTTTGCTTTTTAAAGTGGATGACCAACTCGCCCAGATCCAATTTCAGTTCGATCCTCAGCACGGAATTGACCGCCTTGGGTACGGGAGACTTTTTGACGGGCCTGGCGGCGGCTTTGGGGTTCTGGAGCAATGGCGGCTTGGTTCTTTCTTGTGCAGCAAACAGGGAAAGCAACGGCAGCAGACAGAAACAGGAAAACAGGATGGACTTGGTTTTCACGCCGGCAGAATAGGTTGAACTCGAGGGCGAAGCCTTTGATCCAGGTCAAAGCGGGTTTTGGCGCGGTGGCTGACTGAGAAGGAGCGCAGGTGTCCAACCTGCGCGCCAAGCCCAAAGCGGGTGCTGTCAGGGTGACAGATTAAGAGCGTGCGCGGAAATTCCAGGCCATCCGTTCGTCCTCGTTCTCGTCGTCTTCCTCCTCCTCGAAAATGAAGGCCACATCGAGGACGAGGACGAGGACGATGTTCAAAATCGATTTTCCGTACACGCTCTAACGTTGGGCCTGGCATTTTGGACACCACGCCGAGGTGCGCCCGCCCACCGTCTCTTTTCTCAGCGGCCTTTTGTGAATGGGACAGAGGCCGTCACGTTTCCAGCGCTCCTGAAAGAGCCAGCCCACCGGCGGATCGGAATAATCTTTGCCCACGATCTTCACCGCTTCGCGGCAGACATGGCGCAGTTCACGCCAGAGTTTCTGCAAGCTTGTTCCTCGGATTTGGCCGCTGGAGGTCCGCGGGTGCAGGCCGCTCCGCCACAGGATTTCGTCCGCCATCCAGTTGCCAACGCCGGGGAAACCTGTTTGCAGGAGCAAAGCCGCCTTGATCGGCAGCTTGCGGTGCCGTTGGAGAAATGCTTCCATGCGTGCGGCGGTAAAACTTTTCGAGCGCACATCGACGGCGAGATTCCGCCACCAGGGAGGCGGAGAGGAGCCTTGATGAAACAGGACGCGGCCGAACTGGCGCGCATCGTTAAACACCAAGGCGCAGCCCTTTTGGCAAAGGACAAGATGATCGTGCTTGGACGGTTTAAAACTGGCTTCGGCCACCCTCAGCTTGCCGGTCATGCCCAGATGCAATCCAAGCCATATTCCATGGGAAAACCGAAAGAGCATCTGCTTTCCGTGCGCTTCCGAGGCCAGCAGCCTGGAGCCGGGGAGGACTTGCTGAAGCTTCTGCGCATCCGTCCCGCGAAAGACGCGCTTGTCAGGATGAAGCAGGACAGCAGCGATTCGTTTGTCCAGACCGGCATCCCATTGTTTGCGGAAGAATTCAACCTCAGCGAGTTCCGGCATAAGAGGAGGGTGAAGGCTCTGGTTTCTTTCGAGGGCTGTCCACGGTTTGGCGTGTCCGTTTTGACGGAATGGCCGTGCGGTTGGCCCCTATCATCAGTCCAAACCACTGGCCACTTTGGCTCGTTGCAGAACCTGCCGGGCGACCGTTCTGGCGCGCTCGGCGCCGTCGCGCAGGACTTGCCGGACGTAATCCAAATTCGCCGACAATTCGGCGCGTTTGGCCCTGGCGGCGGTGAAATAATTCCAGTAATGCTCGAACAGCGCCTTCTTCAAATCGCCGTAGCCCAACCCGCCGGCCCGCAGGCGGGCTTCGAAATCTGCGGCCACCTCGGCCGGCGCCACCAATTTGAACAGTTGGATGGCAATGTTCTTGTCCGCATCCGGTTTCGGCTCGCTCGGGGAACGGCTGTCCATGACCAGGCTCATGATTTTTTTGCGGGACGCCTTTTCGTCGCCGAAAATCTCGATGGTATTGTCGTAGCTCTTGCTCATTTTTTGGCCGTCGGTTCCGGGCACGGCCGCGGTTTCTTCGCGGATTTGGGGTTCCGGAATGACAAAGGTCTCGCCGTAGGTCTGGTTGAATTTTATGGCGATTTCGCGCGTCACTTCGACGTGCTGCTTCTGGTCACGGCCCACCGGCACGATGTTCGAGTCGTAGATCAAAATATCGGCCGCCATCAGCACGGGATAGGCAAACAGGCCGTGATTCGGAGAAAGACCGCGGGCGAGTTTGTCTTTGTAACTGTGGCAGCGCTCCAGCAATCCCATCGGCGTCAACGTCGTCAGCAACCAGGTCAGTTCCGTGACTTCCGGCACGTCCGATTGGCGGAAAAAGACCGTCCGGCTCGGGTCCAGCCCGCACGCCAGGAAATCCAGCGCAACGTCCAGGGTATTCTTCCGGCGTTCCTCGGCGTCGAAGAGTGAAGTCATGGAGTGATAATTGGCGATGAAATAATAAGCTTCGCCCTGCTCCTGCAATTCGAGAGCGGGTTTCATCATTCCGAAATAATTCCCCAGGTGCAACGTGCCGGACGGCTGAATGCCTGATAAAATTCGCATGGCCGGGAACATAACCAGGAACCAGAGGCCGGCAAAGCAGGAAAAGTGAAAAGCCGCCATATCAGATAACGCCGCCCAAGGAATTACTCTCTTGGGAACGCCACATCGTGATAGCGATTGACGGCTGGTTGCGAAAGCCACCGGGTTTTGCCGTTGGCCCAGCGGATCTCGACCGCGTCCACATTGGTCGCGCTCCGCAACCCGAAATGCACCGTGTTGGCGTGTTGCGACCGAAAAGACTCACCGGCCACGATCAGGCGCATTTGCGTCTGGCCGGCTGAACTGAGGGTGATTCGCGCCCCGAGAGGAGAAAGGCCGGCGCCTTCCTCCCGCAGCCGGAACCCGATCCAGTTGCCGGCGTCCGGGCAATTGTTCCTGAAGAGATGCAGGGTCTGCTTGCGGTTGGGCCAAATCTCAAACGTCGTGACCAGCAAATCCCGCTTGCCATCGCCATCCAGATCGTCGCTGACCAGATTGCGGCAGTCTTGTTCCATGGCCACGCTCATCAGATGGCCGGCCTCGAAATAGGATTGGCCGGTCTGATGGATGTAGAGACGGTTCTTTTCATATCCGCCGTAGGAACGCCCTTGTCCCCGGAGCTTGCTGCTCATCGCTCTGAAGTAAACATCCGCGGCCGGATCATTCTGGGACGTGCCAACATAGATATCGTGACACCAAAACTGGGGGTCATAATCCTTGACCGATTTGTTGCTTTCATGACCGTTGACAAGGTAGATGTCCAGGTCGGCGTCGTTATCGAAGTCGAAGACCGCGGCTCCCCAGGACCATCCGGAACGCGCGATCTGATCGTTCCAAGGCGGTTGTTGGAAGCTTTGGCCTCGCGCTAGGTAACAACGATTTCCATAAGTCATCTTGGGCCGCATCAAATGGTAATCCGGAAACTCAGCGCGACCGAGCTTCAGGCCGTCCAAGCGTTGCGCGGCGCTCAGATTCATTCCGATCATGAGAAAATCCAGCCGCCCATCCGCATCGAAATCGCCCAAGGTATGGGACATGCCAAAGGCATGAGTTTCATCCAAAACTTGCCGGGTCACGTCCGTGAAGGTTCCGTGGCCGTCATTGTAATACAGATCGACTCCGGCAAAATCGCTGATGACGAGCAGGTCTTGATCACCGTCTCCATCTAAATCAACCAAGGAACTGCTATAAACGCGCCGAAACCGCTTGGGGGCCAGACCCGCTTTTTCAGTCACGTCCTGGAAAGCGCCGCCGCCTGTGTTCACGAGCAGGAAGGATGGGAAACCGTCATTGGCATCGTAATAAGGCGTCGGCATTTGGCCCGCAAAAAAGGGCAGCTTGTACTGGCCCAGCCAGACATCCAGGTCGCCATCGCCATCCAGATCGCCGGGCGCGATCACTTGTGGATGCCTGAGCGGGAGAGGCGCGCGCCAGACTTTGATTCCCGCCTGAAGAAACTGCCCTCGGCTGTCCCCCTCAAACAACAGCAATCCCGCTGCGTCTGCGCAGAGGAAATCAGCGAACCCGTCCTTGGTGAAATCCGCTATGACCGCTGCATAAATCACCCCCGGATGATGCTGGCAAAGGTTTTCGCCCTCGAATTTCCCATTCCCACGATTCCGAAAAACAAGGTTCTTGGCCGCCAAGACAATCTCCGAAAGCCCGTCGCCATCCAAATCGTAAAGAATCAAAGGATCAATGAACACCGATTTTCCCTCCGGAACGATCTCCGCCGCCATCGCTTCCTGAAAGGCCGGTTCACCCTCGCGCCGCAGCCGCTCGAAATCGGTCGCCCTGATGGTCTGAGGCTGCAACGGAGCCGTTTCATCCGTGATCTGTGGCCAGTCAACACGCAGATGCCCTCTGAGCACTGTTCTCTCACGGCGGACCCGGTTGATGGCATGGACTGTCAACTCGAAGGTGGAACGGGCCTGGCGTGAAATGTCATCGAATGTGAACTGAATCTGCCGCCATTCGGTTTGTTCAATGGCGTAACCATCGGCTTGCCATTGGCCCAGCAGCTTCCGCCACGCCTCGGGCGTCAGCTTCTGCGCCGGACCATCAAATCGGGTCCGCTTGATCCCATGTTCCAGTTGTTCTTCGTCCCCCGGAGCGGCCATCTCCAGTTCCGCAAAGGTGAAATCAGCAAGAACCTTGAATCGCTCCTCTTGATCCTTCAAATCATCCCAGAGCTTCACGATGACGTCCTCATACCTTTGCGCCAGCAGTTCCTTGGCCCAGACGGTTTGATCCAGAAGATTCTCCTGCGCTTCAATGGCCAGGAAACGGCCATATTGTTCCGGCTCAAGCAACTTCCGTTCGCTTCCTGAAGCGGGATGGCCCGGCGTTGTCATCGTCTCCCGGCGTGGTGTCACCTTGAGAACGACCCACAAGACCAGGACGAGGCCGAACACAATGGCCAAGCCGATTCTCGTTGATTTATCAGACATGCGATCGGTCGATGAACGACGGCGTTTCAGCCGGAATCCTGAGACGCTAAGTGCCCCATTCAAAGCCGTGCAAGGTTAATGCCTCCCGCTCCCTGCCGCAATGATGCACTTGTCAATGGCCCTCCGTGCGGTGCGTCCCCAAGTTGTCGGTGCCGCGACCGGCCTTCGGGCAGAGCACACTTTTAAAAGTGTGCTCTGCCCACTGGGCTGCCCCGCCGGTTTCCGTGGACGGACTGGACGCGACAAGCGCGGCGCATTCCACCCTCTGCAAATTGTAGAATGCACCCCAAGGGCACCGACAAGCTGGGGATTCACTGCCCTCCGCGCGTAAACCGTGGCGGCGAGCGTAGGTGTCCGACCTGCACATTTCGACCGCCAGTTCAGCGCAGGTTGGATACTTGCGCTCCTGCGGCCATGGCCTGCACTGTTCCATTCCGGATTTCCCAGCGCTTCAGGTTTCCGCCCAGTTCGGCCGGCCAGTTCTCTTCCGTGCAGGTCATAAACACTTGACCTTGCGCCGGTTGAATCTTCTGCAACAAAGGCAGGAAAGCGCCGCGGCGTCTCACGTCCAGTTCGCCCATGATGTCATCGATCAGCAAAATCGGCCGGGTGCCATGGACCTGCGCGAGGTATTCGGCCTGGGCTATTTTCAGAGCGATGGCCACGGACCGCTTTTGGCCTTCGCTGGCGAAATGGATGGCAGGACGTTCATCCATGAGCAACTGCAAATCGTCCCGGTGCGGCCCAACAAGCGTGGCCCGCAAGACCCGTTCGCGAGCGTGGGATTGGCTCAATTCCACGGCAAAGTCCTCCTTGACCGAAGGAAGATAGGCCAGGCGCAACTGGTCGGCGCCGCCGGCCATTCGTTGATAGGCCCCGGTCGCCAGCGGTGAAAACCGCGGCATCAGTTGGCGGCGAAGTTGCACAATCTGGCTGCCCAAGTCGATCAACTCCCGCGCAAAACTTTCCAGCGCAGCCTCATTCTGGGTTCGTTCCTTCAACAAAGCGTTGCGGGAACAAAGAGACCGAGTGTACCGCTGCAACAAGGGCAGATAGGTTGGATGAGTCTGAGAGAGGAGCAAATCGAGGAACCGCCGTCTCCGGCTGGCCGGTCCTTTGACCAGTTGGACATCGTCAGTGCAAAACACCACGGCGCGACAAACGCCCAGAAACTCGGATAATCTCCGGATCGGACGGCCATCCAGACTCAACTGCCTTTCGTTGGCAGACCAATAAATCCTGATGGACTGCTCCGCCTGCCCCAGGACAGTGGCCCCGAGATAATAACCTTTTTGCCCGGCGCGGACCAGATGAGCGCTGCTCACACCGCGAAAAGACCGGAGCGTCGCCAGGAAATAAATGGCTTCCAGAAGGTTGGTTTTGCCTTGAGCATTGCCACCCAGAAAAAGGTGAAATCCGGGGGCGAAATCGATGTCCAAACGCGCGTAATTGCGGAAATCGCGCAGCCGAAGATGAACCAAATGCACAGCAGTAATAAAGGAGTGCCTGGCACGGAATGCCAAGCGCAAAAAACGAGCAAAAGGGGAGCGCGGGTGTCGCGCCAATTCTGTTCGGCATTGCACCTGCTTGAGCCGGCCTGCGGCGATGGA
>CAYIIH010000284.1:0-11738 GCA_964363225.1 uncultured Verrucomicrobiota bacterium
GTATTGGCATGTTCTCGTTCTGCGATCTTCCGGTCGTGCCGATTAAGCAAATGCGTCTGGTGTGAACCGCGGAGCGTCAAAAAAACAATTTCCTATCAGTATCTCGCACCATTGGCGGGTGTGCCGGCGCGCCCAATCCGCAATTCCTTCGAACGGTTTCGTAGCGCGTCGCATATTCTAGGCGGTGTCAGGCATGCCCCTGATGTGACCCTGTGTATGCGGCCAGGCAAACTCCGGTTTAAAGGCATTGGTTGAAAAGATTGAAAAGAGGCAGTCGCGTGAATTCCTCGACGAACACGCGGCGCTTGAACCAGCCGTTACCAAGGCTTGAACCGCAGACATTCATTGAGCTTACGGGCGATCTGCCGCTGGCGCTCCCGACTTGCGTGGCCGCGCATTTCCCGAAGCTCGGCCTTGGGCAGGAGATAGATCACGTCGCACCGGCAGGCGGTTTTCCAGTCCAGTCCGTCGGCTTCATCCAGCACGATCTCGTGATCAGCCGGGGCGCGGTTCAACTGCGCGAAACTGCAAATCAGCACATTGATCTGTTCGCAGCGCTCACAACGGTCGTCATGGCTGACTACCACGGTCGGGTGCGGTCGCTCTTGCGTGAAGGGGAACAGGTAAATGTCCCACTGCTTCATTCGATCTCCGCTTGGCGGATGCAGTCCTTGGCCAGTCGGGTTTCGCGCGCCACCTCTTCTGCCGTGTAGAGATTCAGGAATGAGCCAGGAGGTCGATCAGGAATCGGCTCCAGCGTAGGGCAGGCCTGGATGATGACGAAACGGCCCCGGCACTCGACGAGCGTTGGCTTGCCGTCCAATGCATTGTCGAGCACCTCGTCAAGATTCTCTTTGACTGCGCTGATGGTCTGAGTCATGGCGGAATTTGCTTTCAAAGGTCTGATTTAGTCAAACTATAGTTTTGACCGTAAAGGACGAAAAGACGGCAGTCCCGGCTATTGGTAACTTTTGGACCTTCCGAAGTCTCAGGCGGGTTTGTTGGGGGTGGTTTCTCTCCGTCGGCGGACGGGCGGGGTGTGTTGCCAGTCAGCGGCGACAGCGAGCAGTGATTCAGGCCAATCCGCCGGGCAGCGGATTCCAGACACGGGAGAAGCCGAAGCCGGTGAAGCGGGCGTCGTTGCGCGTGGCGAACTCGTTTACGCCATGATGCCGCAGCGTGAGCGCGAGCCGAAAGGTGTCAGTCAATGGGAATGACATATTCTTGTTTCAACCGATTACCAATGGCGGCGCACTGGCCTCACGCCCAACCCGCGACAAATCTTAACGCCAAGTCGCCAAGGCACTGCAAAGAAGCTCTCCAGTTTTCCCTGCGCCTTGGCGTCTTTGCGCTTTTGTGTTGAACCAGAAACACAGGCTTTGCAAACAGCGGTCGGTTGGTTATCTTGCCGCCATGAGCACGGTGGCTGAAATCAAAACGGCATTTAAACAATTGCCCGAACGCGAGCAGTGGAAGCTGGCCGAATGGATTCAAGAAACGTTGGTGTCGTTTGAAACGCTGGACGCGGACGGCACCAAAGGACGCGAGCCGGTGTCGGCAGTCGTATCCATCGTGCGCAAGGTGAAAAGGGAGCGGCGTGAAGCCTGTCGCCGTTCTTGATTCTTCAGTGGTGGTTGCCGGCATTGCCTGCGTGACGCCGCGCGCCTTTCTTTCCGCGGTTCGTAGAAGCCGTTCTGCCGTCTAAGCGCAAAGAGTTTCGCGAGCCATTCTCTGACTGCGAGAAGCCATCGCACTCCGCCCGCGACGAGTTCTTCACGCCAAGTGGCCCAGGCGCGCAGACGCAAGAAAGCTCGCCAGTTTTCTCTGCACCTTGGCGGCTTGGCGTCTTTGCGTTGAAGAATCCGCCCGGTCGGAAAAAGGGGTCAAACTATAGCTTTGACCGCGAAAAGGCGTCCCGGCCATTGGTAACATTTGGGTGCTTCCAAAGTCTCATGCGGGTTTGTTGGGAGGGGCTCTCCGCCAGCGGGGGGCGGGATGTGTTCCCAGTCAGCGGTGACAGAGAGCAGTGATTCAGGCCAATCCGCCCGGCAGCGGATTCCAGACACGGGAAAAGCCAAAGCCGGTGAAGCGGGAATCGTTGCGCGTGGCGAACTTTGTGTGAGTTTCCGAGCCGCCTCAATTTTTCGCCGGACTTCTTCGCTCATTCGGATCAGCGGCAGCCAGGGGCGTTTGAAGCCTTCGCCCGGAAATGTCATCATCGCGTCAGCCATCATTCCAGTCTCCTCGCCCAGTAGCCCGGCCTTCGGCTCAGGTGAGCCACCGCCACGATCCAGATGCGGTCAGGCTTGCGACCTTGACCCTCAGCGCTTCATCCACACAGAACCGATGAGAGAGAAGGAAACGAACCAGCGATTGTCCGTCATCCGGATTGCCGCCGGCGTCGGTTTCGATCATGACGCGCAAGCGCTCGGCGGCGATGGCAGGGGCCGTTATGACCACAAGCGCGAGCATCAGAGCGGTGAAACGGAGGAAGACAGGCCTGCCATTCCTGGAAGATAGCGGTTGCGCATTCCCATTCAGCATGCGGCTTTTTTTATGTCAAAGAAGCCCTGTTGGCAAAGCGGCCAGAGTTCGCAAATGATTCTGTGGAACCCCTTTATGCCCCCTTGACGGGCTGCATCGGCTGCAGCCTTTCCGGGACCGCCGTGTCGGGCACGTGCGGCATACTGAACCAGATCGTCGAGCCGTTTCCTGGCTGGCTGACCACACCCATTTCTCCGTGCATGCGATCGACCAGCCTCTTGGCAATCGTGAGCCCGAGGCCCGTCTCTCCTGAAAAGCCGGCCGGAGCAGAATCGACTGGCGCCGGTTTTTCCAAGAGCGTGCCTGATCGCTCCGAAGGAGCCGCCATACTGGTGTTGGCCACGGAAAACTCGATAACCAGGTGGCTGTTTGCGGCAGCAGGGCGCAGTTCGACAGAAACAATTATTTGTCCTTTGGCGGCCGATTGGATGGCATGGGCGACCAGGATCAGCAGGATTTGGCGCACGCGCGCCGGATCTCCCTTTACAAGCTTCGGTATGGAAGGCGCGAATCGGGGGACCAGTTCAACTTGTTTCTCGGCCGCTTTCGTCGCCAATAACTCGGACGCGTAGGCGACGGCATCACGCAGGTCAAAGGAGACCCGGTCGAGTTCCAGTTTGCCGGTCTCAAGCTTTGAAACGTCAACCAGGGTGTTAATGACGCAGAGCAACGTTTCGGCGGACTGCCGGACGGCGCTGGCCCTCTCTCGCTGTCGAGGATTCGACGCGCTCTCCAAAAGCAACTTGGCAGAGTCGATGACACTGTTGATCGGCGTCCGAATCTCCCGGCTCATCGCTGCGAGGAAGTCGCTCCTTTCCTGGTTGGCGGCATCGGCTGCTTGCTTCGCCTGGTGCAGCGCTGCCGAGTGCGCTCGCTCCTCGGCCAGCGCTCGCTCCTGATCGAGCCGCTTCCGTTCCCGTTTGTGACGGGCGCTTAAAACTCGCCAGACACTCAGCCCAGCCAAACCGGCCAGCACCAATCGCACGAGCAACTGGAACCAAGCCGTTTGCCAGAAAAACGGCAGCACGGCAAAAGCCAACGCAGTCTCTTCCGGGAGCCGCTGGCCCTCGCGATTCGAGGCCTGAACGCGAAATCTGTAATCACCTGGGCGCAAATTCTCGAACTGGACTGTTCTCTCGGCGCCACCATCAATCCAATCTTTATCCAAACCATCGACGCGATAGGCAAAACGCACGCCTTCCGGCGCTCCCAGACTGACTCCGGTATAGCGGATTCTCAGCCGCCGGGTGCCTGGGGGGACTTGTGCCTTTGTGCCGGGAGAGAAGTCCAACGGCTTTCCATCCGCGAGACATTCCTCAATCCACGTCGGAGGCGCCCGGGAGACGACGCGGACTTGTTTCGGGTCGGTGACCGCCAAACCCTTGATCATGGCGAACCAAAGCCGGCCGTCCTGACCCTTGGCACAGATTGGTTGGAACAGGGCCCGGGCCGCGACCGTGAGCAAACCATCCGTTTTGTCAAAACGAAGCGAATCGCAGCGGGCTTGGTGCTTCGCCGCCACCGCGTCCAAAGAGGACCTCGTCACCCGGCAGATGCCCTCCACGGCGGCGAGCCAGAGATCGCCGTTGTCATCTTCTTGAATTCCGAACGTGTTCCAGATGGGCAAACCGTCTTTCCAGGAAAAGACGTGCCATTTTTCGCCCGATAACCGCCCCAGCTTTCCAGAAAATGTTCCGACCCACAAACTGCCGCTCTTGTCTCCGTAGAGCGAGACCACCCTGTCCAGCGGCTCACCCGGCGACTCGAAAGCAACGAAACGGTCGCCTTCCTTTTTCAAGAGGTTTCCCATGTCTGCAATCCAGATTCGGCCGGTGCCATCTTCTGCGATGGCCGGGACCATTCCTTGCGGCACGCCCACTTCCGGCCCATAGCGAACCAAGGAGTTCTTATCCATACTGGCCAGGCCGCTGGGCGTTCCGATCCAAAGCCGGTCTCGCGAGTCCACAAATAAAGAGATGACGGTATTCCCAATCTCCTGCAGGGGAATTCTCAGGACCTCTGGTCCTTGAATTCGGAACAAGCCCTCGCGGTAGGTGCCCACCCAGATTGTGCCAGATCTATCCTGTGCCAGCGCCTGGACCCATGAATTAGCGGTGAGTTTGCCATCCGCAGATTCGATAGCTCTGCCAAAACGTTGGCCATCGAAGGGCAGCAGACCGCTCCCATGAGTTCCGACCAGGATCATTCCGGCCGAGGTTACGATCACCGAATTGATGACCGGCTGCGGCAAGCCGGCCTGTCGCTCAAAGACCGTAAAAGTCCTGGGCTTGAGCCGCGCGACCCCTCCGCCGTTGGAGCCAATCCAGATATTGCCCTCGTTGTCCTCGAAGATCGCCAGCGTGGCATTGTTGCCAAGGCCTTCGTCCAAAGTACAGCGGAGCACCTGGCCGTTTTTCTTGAACAGGATGACTCCGCGAGTGTAGCCGCCGGCCCAGAGGTTGCCCCGCGAATCCTCGAACAGGCAAACGGCGTCTCCGGCAAATCCTTCCGGACGGTCGATTTCTTGAATCCAACGGCCCTCCTTGAACTTGCGAATTTGCCGTTCATGCGCCACCCAGAGCCCGCCATCCCGGCTGAGAGTCATCCCCTGCACCGGGCGCGAGCGCAACTCTGCCGAGTTCAAAACGGTTGTCCATTTTCCTTCTGCGCAGCGCCCCAGGTAATAAGGGGTGTAGGCCCAAACGGTGCCATTCGTTTCCATCACGCAGTTCATTTCATAGTTCGTCTCTCCGCCTTGCGGCAGTGGCAAACTGAAGAACTGACGGCCGTTAAACTCGGTCGGGCGGCTGCCGGCAGTGGCAACCAACCTGCCGCCTCCATCCGTCCTGATGGACCTGACGAAGCCGCCCGGATAGGCGTTATTATTGGTGGTAAAGGCCTGCCACTGCCCACCGTTCAATCGCCCAATGCCTCGGGTACTTCCCACCCACAGGGTCCCCTGGTTATCCATGCACAGGCTAAGCACACCCTGGTTGGAGAGCGGATTTCCCGGAGGATCCCAGGGAAGGAAACGGGCGCCGTCAAATCGGACCAGGTTTTGAAAAGTCCCCAGCCACAAGTACCCATCCGGGGTTTGGGAAAACGCGGTGACAGAAACATGCCCCGGGCCGTCATCGTCTTCCCACACTTTGACGACGTAATCCAGATCGATAGGCTCCAAGCGGGTGGCGGCATTCGTGGCAACTGTGGATGCACAGATCCAGATTAAACACACCAGCCAAGGCCAGTGCGCCCAGTCCGTGAGCATGAAGGCACGCATCACCTTCATCCGTCCTCTCGATGATCAAGTCTTTTCACCAATGTCCTGCATCCCTACCGGCACTCAGAGACTGATAGGAAATTGCTCTTCTTGGCCATCTTATACTTCCGTAGAGGGTGGTCAAGGTCGGTTTTTTGCGGTTTGGGCAGCTTCCGGTGGCGCGGTGGCCATTTTCACAGTCCGAGCGTGGAATAAGTCTCGCCCTACGGTCCTTGGACAGCGCCTGCATCCCGCTGTAACCGTGCTGTTCATCCGGGGCACGCACTCGGGTGCATGCTTACGGTCGAACTTCGAGACGGAAGAAGTAGGTATGGCTGCTGTTTAATGCGGGAATGATATAAGAGGACGTGGTTGTGATGGCGCGCAGCCAATCGGAGAACGGCGTCCAATCCACAGTATTCGTGCTGCCCAGGACACGGTAAGCCAAGCCCGGCGAGGAGGGCCATTGCAGGCGCATGCGACCGGCGGACAACGTCACGGGAATGTCCAATCCGAAAAACGAGTCGGTTTTCGTTGGATCGGTCCCGGTGATAAACTCGGCGTAATCCGTTGCGCCATCGCCGTCCGAGTCAGATGATGCGGTACGGTCGCCGGAGAGCCCGCCGAAGAACACCAGTTCCCACGGGTCAGAAAGGCCATTGTTGTCAAGGTCCGGCATCAGGTAATGGCCCCGGAATAGGAGCATGTTTGTGGCGGTCAGGAGATTGGTTTGCGGAGCCGGCGTTTGGTAGTACGGCACCTCGCCGAAAGTGATCACGTACTCGCCCGTCAGCGCATTGCTGGTGGTGAAGCTCCAGCCTTCACCCACGATGGGCGTCGGACCCGTCATCGTGAAATGCGCCTGGGCCAGGTTGTTGGTGACTTGGATCGTGCTCCGGAAGATGTTGGTGACCTCGACCGCGATATCGTCCACCAGCCAGCCCGGGCGATTGAGCTGGTCGAAACCAAAGTCAAGCAACTCGTAATACCAGACCAGTTGCACCACACTGCCGAGGTAGGGGGCGAGATCGATTTCGGCCTCTTCCCAGCCAAACGTCAGATCGCCAAACTCGGCCAGATTCGCCGGCTGGCTTTGCTGGTTCGTAAAAACCATGACCCGTCCCACTTCGGAAATGGCGTCGCCCGTGAAATCGTAGCTGTGCCAGAAGCGCAGCGTGGCGGTGTTGCCGCCGGTGAGTTCGATGGCCGGGCTGATGAGGAACGTCTGCGCAAAATCGATCGAGTCTCCGTTCAGGTTGCTGCCCCAGGCGTTGGTGGGGGAATGCGCGGCAGTTTCAAGGCCGTTGTTGGGGACGCCCATTTGCCAGCCGCCCTGGGTTTCGTCTCCGTTAAAGACCGTCCAATTGGTGACGCCTTGTTCAAAGTCCTCGAACCACGGTGGGATAGCAGGCTTCAAGGTCTGGAAGGTGTACAACTTCCCGTTGTTGTCATCGACGGTGGTGTTTCCGGCCAGATCGTGGCTGGCGACCTGGAAATAATAAGATCGGTCAGGTTGCAGGCCGACCAGCCTCAATTCATGGCTTCCTTTCAAAGAAGCGCGATACGCTGTGCGTCCCAGAAAAGTCGATTCGCCAAACTGCACGAGCGCATCGGCCAGTTCGGAAGTTTCCCACTTGACGACCGCTTCTTCATATTGCGGTTCCACGGTCAGATTGGTGATCGTGACCGGTTGCGTATCGACATGGGCAAAAGCCCGGACAATGCCATTGGCCGAAGCATCAAAATACTCTGCCCAGATCGAATCGCCTTCCTGCGCGCGCAATTCACCTTCGGCGGGCGGATTATTGGTCGAAACGAGAACGAAGAAGCCTCGAAAAAGCCCGGGGCGGATGGTCTCCATCAACTTGACTGGCTGGCCGTTGGTCGCCGAGTCGCTGTAAACTTGAGTGGTTGTTTCCCTTTTTCCGGCCAGATCCGAATCCGCCACTTCCACCGTCAGCCGGGACGGAATAGTGTAAGCGATATTGTCCAAAGCGATCGTGCCCAGGCCGCTGAAACCCGGCGCGAGAAAACTGAGGATGTTGCGCAGCAAATTGGCGCGGTTGTTCGGCGCCGGGCCGTCGCTCGGAACCGCATCGAGCGGGAACGCCAGAAAAACGACCCGCCCGCTGCTGTCCTGGCCCGTGCGCGGATACCGAATGCCCACCGGCTTGCCGGAGACCGGTTCCACCAGGATGGGCGCCGCGTTGGTGGTGGTCGTGAATGTATCGCCGAGGTCGGGGCCTATGTTGGGGAGGATCGGCTCCAGCCACAAGACGGGATAGAGCGAATAATCCAGGGTCAAATCGATGCCGCTGGCCACCGGATCGAAGTCTGTCCCGACAATCGACGGCACTCCATGGTCCTGGTCGCAGGTCGGACATTCTTCAAATATTGAAGTCGGAGCAGTAAACTCCTGCACTTGCAGAACGTTCGTGCGGAAAGCCGAATCGCCCAGACGAGACAGGATTTCCATCGAGGCCATGAAAAAGGAACCGCCGCTTTTCAAATACTCCTGCAGCACCGTCTGCTGGGCCACGGAAAGGGTGGTGCTGTCGTAGAAGCTGTCGTTGATGCGCCACATCACCACTCGAAACGGGCGCAGGTCGGAAGTCTTGGGCGAACCGTTTTGGCTCACGTTCCAGATTTCATAGCTCACCCCGGTTTCATCCAGGGCCTCGGTATAGGTCTGAATCGGAATTACCTCACTCTCGTCGTCCGGCGCATGCTCATAAGCGTCCACCAAAAGAACGGTCGCAGCCGGCATGGCGACAAAGCTGAAATAATTCCCGTTATTGTCATTCGTGGACACGTTGCCCGCCTCGTCCGCCGAGACCACGATGAATTGGTAGGTCACGCCGTCCACCAAACCCGGCAGAATAAGTTCATGGACCGTTTTCCAGGCTAGATTGGTCACGGCCAGCGAGAAAGCCCCGTTGGTTCCATAACGCACCACGGCATTGGCCCGCTCATCGGTGAGCCAGGAAATGAGTTCTTTGCCAAAGCGGTTCGTGGCGCTCACGTCCGTCACGACAGGAGGCATCAAATCAGCCCGGGCCAGCGTGCTCACCAAACCCGCGGGAGACGCGTCCTGGTAAATCGCTTCAATCGTATCGCCATGTTGAACTTGCAGCAGGGCATCCGCCGCGGCCAAACCAATCGCAGTCGCAACGCTGCCGTCAAAGACGCCGAATACTCCGGCCGGGTCCAGCCTGACCACCTCCCCGTTCGGTTCGCTGCTGCTCTTGACCAGCACAGTGGCCGAAGGCTGCCCGGCCAGGTCGAAATCAATCAGCTTCATACGAATCAAACTGGGCACTGTGTAAGCCTTGCGATCCAGGATCACGACGCCTTTGCCCGGCAAGGGCACATCTCCGGAAATAACCAGGGCAAAGTCCTGATCAATGGCGCCGGTGTCTTTGCGCGCGTCTTCAACAACATTTCGGGCATGGACTCGAACCAGATACTCGCCGGCATCCGGCTCGCTTAGATGCACAGCCTCGACATTGTTGATCGCATCCGTCCCGGAAGAGATAGTCACTGACTCGCCCTCCAAGAATTGGTTGCCGCGATAGGTGGTCCCATTGGGAGCGATCACTTCCAAATCGAGGTCGTTGATCAGCGCGGGTATGGCCGCCGGCGGGAATCCGGGCACGTCCGTATAGGCCAGCGTCACTTTCAAAGGCAGAAGCGAGCTGGCCAGGAAAAAGCGCTTCTGATAGGTCTGCCCCGTGGCCAGCGCTTCGGTCTGATCGACAAACTCAAACCGCCGGTCCGATCCAATCAACTCCGTCAAATCAACTCTTCCCCAGCCTTCATCATCGTTGGGAACAGGCCCCGTGCCGAAAAATGGATCGCCCAAGTCGTTGTCCATATCGACCGCCGAGTTGATCAGAGCCGCCTTGACCAGCGCCGGCGAGGGCGTGGCATTGGCATGCGTTTCCCGATAATATTGGACGAACACCGCCGCCGCGCCAGAAACATGAGGCCCAGCCTGGCTCGTGCCGCCTTGATACTGGTAACTGCTGGAAATGGGCAACCAGGCATTTTCATCGCTGGCCGAGGCCGATTGCAGCGAAGCGATCCAGGTACCCGGCGCGACCACGTCCGGCTTGATGCGCCCGTCCTCACACGGGCCGCGGCTGGAAAAATCAGCCATCGCTTCCTGGCCGCTGTCCCAAATGAAAAGATCGAGGCGGTTGTTTTGGGAGGCGCCGGTGGCAATCACGTTCTTGCCCACAGCCGGGCTGTAAATGCTGCGCGCGCGCGGACCGGCGTTGCCGGCGGAAAACTCCAGAATATACGGTTGATCGCCCGGCGTCTGGATGTCCGCATCGCGCACCAAGGCGTCGAATTCCATGGCGCTGATATCATATCGGCCCTCTGCTTCGTCGCCCCAACTGTTGGAGCCGATGGCGGCCCCGGCACTCACGGCATCGCGGGTCAATTGCCCATAGGAATCCGGTGCTTCATAACCTCCTGCTCCATCGAAGATTCGCTGGGCGACAATATGGGCTTTGGGAGCGACACCCAATCCGTAGAGAAAATCG
Source organism: uncultured Verrucomicrobiota bacterium (assembly GCA_964363225.1). Lineage (GTDB taxonomy): Bacteria > Verrucomicrobiota > Verrucomicrobiia > Limisphaerales > CAYIIH01 > CAYIIH01. The sequence goes on from CAYIIH010000284.1 coordinate 10,354, forward strand.
TTTTCATCGGTTTCGCCCACGGCGCCATCGCCGGCGATGATGCCGGTGACATGGGTGCCGTGGCTGTGTTCGTCCGACGCATCCGTCAAGGCACCATAATAGAAGAACTCATCAACCCTCCCCGCCAAATCCGGGTGCATGGTCTCTTTATTGCCGTTCTGCAATCCACTGTCGGCTACGGCGACCGTCACCCCCTCGCCATCAAATCCGAGTTTCTGCACCGCCGTGGGATGTCCTTCGGCATCGCCGCCGACGATTTTGGAAGCGACCTCATCCAGGAGCCTGAACCTGGGGGCCGGTTCAACCCATAACACGCCCGAAGACCGGGCCAAAGCAGGCAACTGCGCGAAATTGATTTCTCCTTGCAGCACCTTCCCGAAACCCGACTGGGAAGAGTGCCGGATGTTGCGCAAGAGGCGGCGGGCCAGGGCAGTGTCCCAAGCTGTGGCCCTGGGCGAAAGCAGGACGCTGACCGGCGCCATTTTGCCCGGCTGAGGATTCGTCAAGGAGCCATGCAAAGCCTCATGGAGCTTGTAAACGACGTGATATTCACCCACCCACCGCACAAATGGCATGGCCCTGACGCCACTGAGCTTGGCTTGGTCAAGTTGCGCGACAAAAGCGTCGTCCGGCACCGAGCGCAGCAAGGCCACCCCGGCGTGGCGGAGTTGCTCCTGCCAGACGGATTGGAGACGGTCCTCGAATTGGATCAGAAACAGCCCCGAAGCGGGCGCTTCAACGGCCTGGCGTTGAAGACTGCCCGGCGTTTTTGGAGCCGGAGTGGTGGCGATGACCTCGTTGCGCATGCGGATGAACTTGGTCTGAGCTTCCGCCATCCAGCAGCCCAGGAACAGAACGGCTCCCAGGCAAAACCTTCGCTGCCAGAACGTAAGACCAAATAAGCTCACGCCGACACCGTAGCGGAAAATGGCCTGGGCCACAAGTTTCAGCATAGCAGGACCGTCCTTTCCATGAAACCGGTAGGGCGGAGCTGCCGCTCCGCCCTGAAATCTGGGCGGCGCAGCAGCGCCACCCCGCCGACAAAGAAATCAAGGCCGTGATGCTTGTTCGCAGAGTTCTGGGCGCTCTCCATGAACCTGCCGTTCGGAGCGCGACCATTCTTGTCCGCGGATGCGTTGGGGAGCGGCGCCACCGCAATTTGAGAGGCAGACTATGCTCGAGAGGATTAACAAGCAAAAGCTGGTGGTGATCGGCAACGGCATGGCCGGCATCCGCACAGTGGAAACACTGCTCGAGCGTGCGCCGGACCTCTACGACATCACGGTGTTCGGTTCCGAGCCCTACGGCAATTACAACCGTATCCTGCTGTCGCCGGTTCTCTCCGGTGAGAAGTCGGTCGACGATATCATGCTCAACACCGAGCA
>CAYIIH010000285.1:0-11673 GCA_964363225.1 uncultured Verrucomicrobiota bacterium
CAGAACGGATTGGAGAAAAAGATGGATTCACCCAACGGGAGAACGCGCTTTTCGAGGCAACTCCTTTTCCTTTCGCGTATTGGGCATGTTTCGCGGTTTGAACTGCCGGATTTAGGATGATGGATGGTGGATTGATGGAGGAGGGAGGGGGAAGGGCCGCGAAGAAGTGCAGCGCGGCAACGCCGCAACCGAAAGGAACGCAGCCTTTAGGCTGCAGGACGCCGCCAACTTGGCGGGGCTGGCGAATGGCTGAGGCGCTGCGAAATTCCAACGTGCCTGCAGCCTAAAGGCTGCGTTCCGTCCCTGCCTGAGATTTGCTGGCAGCTTGCGAACAACTTCGACTATTGCAGGAGGCGCAAGAAAGAAGCGGGGGAAGTGAGGAGGAGGCCGTGGTCTGTGGTCAGTAGTCAGTAGTCTGTGGTCAGTAGTCCGTGGTCAGTAGTTCTTGTCTTTGCGGCTTCTGTGTTCTTTTGCGGCTGGCTCAAGGGCCGTTTCCGGGGTCAAAGATTCGGAATCGAGAGCGGCAAATCTTGATGCAGATCGCCCATCGCCAATGCCTATCGAAGATGCAGATTGCAGAGCCGAGCGAGACAGCGGATGGTGGAAGATGGAGGATGGGGGATGGAGGAGGGAGGATGGTTGGTTGAAAGGTTAAATGGGTTAAATGAGTTCAAAGGTCGAACCGTAAAAGTCGAACGCCAAAGATCAACACTACCGAGGCATTTTCGGCTGAACGACTCGAATCGGGAGCGTCGCCTTTGCTTTCGTAGCAGCGGACGTGAATCCGCTCTAACTTCCGGCACGGCAAATAATTGAGCGGACTCACGTCCGCTGCTACGGATTGGGCAGTGTCGCTCTCGTGCTTACTTGCGCACGCAGATGGGAGCTTGGCGCTTATTTTCTTGGCCAGCAGAAGATTTGAGGCGGCGGCAGCTTTAAACCACGGTCGGGCCGGAGAAAGCGAGAGCTTCGTCGATCCAATCATCCATTTTCAACACGGCGCAGCGTTGCCGGAAAGCCAGGCGTTGCGCCCGATGTTGGGCATACCCAAAGGCGGTCTCGGCCACTTTTTGTTTTCTGGGCCAGTTGCCTTGCAGATAGTTGCGCATATATTCCGACAAGTTTTTTGGCAAGTACCGCCGCAATAATTCGTCCTCCGCGCTGACAAAAGCCTGGGCGCTGCCAGGGTCTCCTTGCCGGGCGCTGCGTCCAAAGAGCTGCCGGTCCACACGCCCGCTTTCGTGACGCTCCGTGGCAATCACGTGCAACCCGCCCAGCTCGGTCACGCCTTTGCCCAGCCTGATGTCGGTGCCGCGTCCGGCCATGTTCGTGGCAATGGTGATGCGCAAGGGTTGGCCGGCGTCGGCCACGATTTGAGCTTCTTCCTGATGGCGGACGGCATTGAGCAACCGAAAAACCATGCCCCGCTCGGACAACATGCTGCCCAGTTTTTCGCTGGCGGCCACGTTTCGGGTGCCGACCAGGACCGGCTGGCGCGTGGCGTGCAAGCGCTGGATTTCATCGACAATGGCCCGCCATTTGTCGTTTTCTTTGGCAAAAACCCGGTCAGGCCATTGCTGGCGGATGCACGGTTTGTTGGTCGGAATGGTAATGACGGGCAGCCGATAAATCTGCCAGAACTCACCGGCCGCTTCGTGAGCGGTCCCAGTCATTCCGGACAACTGGAAGTAAAGCCGGAAAAACCTCTGGAAACTGAGGCGGGCCACCGTCTCGGTCGGATCCGAAATGGGCACGCCTTCCTTGGCTTCGATCGCTTGATGCAAGCCTTGGCGCCAACTGCGCTGCGGCATGGGCCGGCCGGTGAATTCGTCCACGATGACCACTTTATCCTCGGTGACAACGTATTGCTTGCCGCGATGGAAGAATTCCCGAGCCGTGAGGGCCTGCCGGATCATGTCCATCCGGCGGTCCGTGCCCCGCCAAAGCCCCGAGCGGGAAGCGCATTTTTCCTGCATTTTTTGCCGGCCCGAATCGGTCAGATCGACTTCGCGATACTTCCAATCGACGCGGTAATCGGTTTCTGGCGCCAACGCGGAGACGATTTCGTTGGCGATGAGACTGGCTTCGCGGAGCACCTCATTCTTGTGCGGGGCGGAAATGATCAAAGGCGTAACGGCTTCGTCGATCAAGATGCTGTCGGCTTCGTCAATGATGGCGGTGTGCAGCCCGCGCAGGACCAGCCCGTCCTGGGCGGCTGATTGGGGAGCCAACATGCGCCGAATCAAGCGGCGCGCCGGATCGTACAGCCCGCCTAATTGCAGGCGGTCCCGGAGAAAATCGGCCAGGATTTCCTTGCTGGTGGTGTAGGTGACATCGCTGGCGTATCCCTGGCGGCGCGCGGTTGGGTCCATGGTGGACGTCACACAACCGACGCTCACGCCGCAAAAGTGATAGAGCGCCTTGAGCCATTCGGCATCGCGTTGGGCCAGGTAGTCGTTGACCGTGACGATGTGGCACGGCTGCTTGGTCCAGCCCACCAACACGGCGGCCAGACCGGCTGTGTGTGTCTTGCCTTCGCCGGTCGCCATCTCGGCCAGGAACCCTTGGTGCAAAGCCAGCGCGCCGACCAATTGAACCGGAAACGGGCGGAGACCAACCTGCCGGTCGGCCACTTCTCGAATGACCGCCAGAGCGTCGGTAATGAGCTCTTCCTGGTCCCGGCCCCGCCGGCGAAACCGGCTGCGGAATTCCAGGATGCGCTCGTGGAGCTTGTGATCGGAAAGTTTGCCCAACTCCGCGGCTTGAGTTTCGATCTGCGCAGCCCGCGCAGTCAAGTCCTCCAACACCCGAGAGCGGCGACGGTAATACCCAATCAGGCTATGGACCTTGGCGTCCAGCCCTTTAAACAGCCGTCCGGGCATCTGATGGCTCGTCCGGCGATACTCCTGGGTGGGAGTGGTGTGGATCATATTGGGGATTGGTGATCAGTGATCAGTCATCAGTGATCAGTGATCAGTCATCAGTCATCAGTCATCAGTGTTTGGTGATCACAATTGATACCGTTTTTGGATCAGTTGGCGGAAGCGGCGTATCCAACGAGGCAAGAGCGGCTCCGGTTCGAGATTAAAGCGAATCTTGCCCGCCCGGCCATGCAACAACGCGGAATCGCCTGCGGGCTGGACATCAGCCCGAACTTCAAAGAAGGGTTCGGCGGCTCTTTGACCCTGGGGATCGTCCGGCGCGATCGCCATTTCGCCTCCCCCCGCCCAGCCCAAGGCTGGCGAAGGGAGAATGCGGTGCTCAGCCGGAATCTTGCGAAAATTGGCGGCCGGAATGGCGGCCTCTGCCTGGCCAAAGAGACGGACTTGGGCGTTAGGTCGAATTCCGTGGGCGAATAGACTATCCACATCTTCCTGCACCACAGTCGCGACGAACTCAAAAGCCGCCGGGTCAACGATCAATCCCAGGGACGTGCCGCGAGCCAGCCATCGCCCAACAGCTTCATCCATCTGGGGAGCGACCCAGATGCCATTTTGGCGCGCTTTGACGGTCAGGTTGGCCCGATCCGATTCGATGCGCTGCAACCGTTTATTGATCGACTCGAGCCGGCTGGTTAGCGGCTTGAGGTTGGCGCTGTCGGTTTTCATCGCCCGCAGGAGCCGGGCTTGGATTTCCGCATAACTGGCTTGGGCCGCAGCGAAATCCAAATCCAGCTCCCGGTTTCGGAATTGGATCAGCGGCTGCCCTTGAGTCACGCGCGCGCCGGGCGCTGCCAGCAGCTTATCCACATAACCGCCGCTTTCATTGATCACCTGAGTCCACTGGCGGCATTCCAGAACGCCCGGAGCCCGAAAATGGCTTGGGAACGGCACCACTTGCAGAAGGAGAACCAGCACGGCGACAAAACCGGTCGTAATGGCGACAGCCCGGGCGCGATTCCGCTCGAGGCGCGGGTTGGAAGCCAGGTAATTAAAGAGCTTGACGGTCGGCACCAGCACCCAGGAGATCGCGCAGATGACGGCCATGATGATGCCGATCATGAGCAACCGGTCCGCCAGGAACAGGAGAATGCTGCCAAACACGATGATCCGGTAAATGCCGCTGCTGATGCCAAAGGCGACCAGCCAGCCGGCTTCACGGCGGCTTTGGGCCGGACTTTCGGATTTCTTCACTCCGAAAACGTAATGCTCGACGCCATGCCGGAGCTGGAGGAGCGAGCGCTGATGCAGGTTCGGAATATCGAGCAGGTCCGAGAGTATGTAGTAACCGTCGAACCGCATGAGCGGAATCAAGTTGAACGCCACCGTCGAGACGGAGGCGATGAACATCATGTTGTAGGCCAGGCTATGGATAATGCCGGGGGAGGTGTTGGCCCAAACGAAGGTGGCCAAAGCCGCGACAAACACTTCCACAATCATGCCGGCTGCTCCCACCAGCATCCGTTTCCAGCGGCTGCGGAAGCCCCAACTGGAAGTCGCGTCCATGTACGGCGTCGGCGTGAAGATGAGGAGCATCACCCCCATGACGTGGACTTCGCCGCCGAATTTCTTGCAGAAATAAGCATGCCCAAACTCGTGCAAGGTCTTGATAATGATCAATCCAACGTAAAGGAGGCCCAGGTTGCTCGGCGCCAAGATGCCCTGGCTTTGGTCTTTCAATTCCGGAAAGTGGTCCATCACCACTTTAAGAGCCCAGCCAACCACAGCCAACCAGATCAGACCGCCAATGGGACTGATCAATTTCCCGACCATCGGCATGGTCCGGGCCAGGAATTCATCCGGGTCGAGCAGTGGGAACCGCATGAACATGATGTTCAGCAGACGCGACCGGGTTTCGCGCTGTTTGGTTTTTTCAAAACGCTCGAAAAGCTTGGCGCTGTCGGAGGCCAGGTCGTACTGCAGCAGGTTCGAGAAGTAGAGCTGGGACAAGAGCTGAATAACGGCTTCCTGGCCGGGAGCATCGTCCGGAAAGCGGTCCAGGCATTCCTTCCAGACTTCCTGCACAGTGCGGTCGGGCCGCAGCCGGGCGACAAACTCATAAGCGGCGGGGCGCAGCCGGAAGAACTGGTTGCTAAAGGGGTTTTCGAGAACGATCCAGCGCTGGCCGCGGAAGTTCTGGCGCCGGGCTTTGACGCCGGCGCGGAGGCTGATCCGCTGGCTGGCAATGCGGTACCAGGACTCGCTAAAGGTTTGGGTTGCTTCGGACATTCTCTGCTAGTCAGTTGTTAGTAGTCAGTAGTCAGTAGCTGGCAGCGCAGTAGCTGGCAGGGAGCGGTTAGTGGTTAGTTGAAGATGCTTTCGGGCCGATGGATTTCAAGTAAGCATTCAACTGGGGACCAAGGTTGTCCACCAAGGTTTTGATGGTTTGGATTTGATGCGCAGCGAGGAGTTTTCGCCGATAAGCCCGGCGCAGCCAGTGTTGTGTTTCGTTCAGCGAACCACGTGCTATGCGGACAAAACGCCGGTTGTCCTGATACGTTCCACGTCCAGTGCCCTCGGCGATATTTGCGCCGATGCTGTCTGCGGCCTTGACAATTTGCTTGCCTACGGTGTCCTTTGCGAATGAATCCCAGCCAAGGACGACGTTCCAGATTTCATCTGCCAGATTCTCGGCCCAGCGGTACACTCGCAACTTTTCAAAGGCAGTTCTGCTTGTTTTCATAAAATGTCGGACTGATTTCTAGCTACTAACTACTGACCACGGACGACTGACCACGGACAAATACTCACCACCACAAGAACAACCGCAAAAAGTCCACCGTACGATGGGTCAGAATCCAGAACAAGGTCCGTTTGCCCGCCTCGAGCTTGACCAAGCCGCTCATGCCGGGATGCCACCAACTCTCCGGCGCTTTCGTCAGCGCACAGCGAACGATAAAGACGTTTTCGCCTTCTTTCGGGAAAGCAGCCGGTTCGATCCGCTCGATGCCCACCGGAAATTTCAGGCGCGGCTGGGTGACGAAAGCAATCTCGCCTTTGCTCGTGCCCAGGATTTCGTGAATGTCGCGCTGGTTCACTTCTGCTTCAACATAAAGGGAATCCATACGGGCGACTTTGAAGAGCGCTTCGCCCTGCTTGACGGGAGCGCCGATTCTCTCGCGCAAATCGCCCTCGACCACCACGCCTTTGAAGGGCGTGCGGATGGAAGCTTGGTCGAGGCGGTGCTGCACGAGGTCAAGGCGCGCCTTCGATTGGTCGGCCAAGGCCAGGGCAATCTGCTTTTCGGCCAGGGCTTTGGTCACCTCAGCCTTTTGTGCTTCGCGCAGGTAGCGGGTTTGATCAGCCAGAGCGGCGGCTTGCTCGAGCATCAAATCATCGGTATCGAGCTTCAACAGCACGCCGTTGCTGTTCACTTGATCGCCCGGACGGACCAGCACCTCATTGATGTAACCGTCAAACGGCCCGGTCAGGAACGAGACATCGTCACTGCGCAAGATGAATTTGCCTTCCACGCGGTAGTTGAAGGGAACAAAAAAGAGGATGGCCAACACCAAGACAATGGTGATGGCCAGGACTTTGGCCCAAGTATGCTCCGGACCGAGATGCTGGGCGAGCTTTTCGCGGGCGGCAGTGGCCAGGCGGGCGCCCCACCAGCGGTCTTCCCGCTTCAGATCGGAGAGGCGCCGGGCCGCTTGATCGCAGCAGAGCCGTATTTGCTGGAGCTCGGAGACCGTGAAGTGCCTGCCTTGGCGTTCGCAGGTCAGCACTGCCAACGGCTTGCCCTCGAGCCGGACCGGCAGCGAGCAGAGGTGGCCGGCGCCTTGTTCGCGAGCGAAGGCTTCGTGGTCCCGGCTCACGACGGAGGCGCCTTCGGCGGCCGGCCAAAGAATCTCATCATCCTGGTCAAACGACTCTTCCATGGCCGTCTCGAGGGCCTTCACGGCCGCCATATTGCGGTCAAAACGTTCGGTGCGGCTGATGGCGCGGAGGCGGATGTAACCGTTTTCCAGCCAGCCAAGGCTGACACGGTCGCAGTTGTAGCGCGTGGCCAAGGCGTTGCAGAAGGCCAGCGCGGCCGCCAAGAACCGCTTTTCCGAATTGAGCAGGACCATGACATCGAGCGAGGCGGCGAACTTTTCCACGTCGGCTTTGGCCTGGTTGCTGGCAAAATTGAGCAGATAGGAAAAAGGGGTGTCGGAGACCAGGCGCAAGCGGACCAGCGCTTCGCCGGCTTGCTGTTCGGTGACGTTGAGGAGCAGGAACGCCGCCACGCACAATTCCTCGGGCTTGTTCAACTGGAGGCGGACGGCCACGGCAAAGTGCTTCAAGGTGGGCGTGGCCGAATTCTCGATGACCTGGACGAAATTGCCTTCCTTGGAACAGCGCTCGGCGATTTCTCCCAAGGCGCGGGTGAAGGTGACGATGGAGCGGTCCGCGTGGCCATTGCTGGACCAGTCGCCCAGTTTTTTCCAGGTTTCCGGCTGATTGGGATCGCGCAAGATGAGGGCGCCTTTGGTGGCCTGGGCCAGGGTGGCCGCCGCCGCCAGGAAGGTAGGCCAAAACTCGCTGGGCGAACCGGTAAAACGCCGCAGCCGCCCCAGGTCAGCCAGGGAGCGATTAATGGTTTCCTCCGGTTTGATGGGCTCAGTGACCATGGCTATTTACTTTCTCCCAAAAGCATTCGACCCGCCGCGCCGGGCCGGATTTTGCCTTCTGGGTTCTCAAAAACAACTTTCACTTTCAGCAGGCCGCTGGCGGGGTCCACCACCGGCGCGACGAAGGAAACGGTGCCCTGGAAGGCCACCGGTGAGGCGCCGGCTTCGACTTCCAATTTCACCGTCTGGCCGGCTTTGAGCGCGTAGCCGGCTTTGGCATCGACGTTACTGACGAAATAACAGTGGCGCGTATCGACCAGGCGCACCATGGGTTGCTGCGCCTGGCAAGCCTCGCCCACTTGCAGGAACAGCTCGGTGATCGACCCTTCAAACGGAGCGAAAATCTGGCGTTTGCGCAATTGTTCCTTGGCCAGCTCGTATTCAACGGCGGCAACGTTGTATTCGGATATTTTCTTGTCCAATTCCTCTTTGCTGACGGAAATGGCGCTTTTCTGGGTGAGCGCGCGGGTGCTGTCCAGATCGGTCTTCTTCAGGTCCATGACCTCTTTGCGGCGGGCCACTTCGAGTTCTTCGAGTTTGTTGTCCAATTCGATAACGACCTGGCCTTGCTTCACGAAGTCGCCTTCCTTGCAGGGCCGTTTTCCGATGATGCCTGCCAAAGAAGTGCCCAGGGTGGCATCGTTGATGGACACTGTAATGCCATTGACCCAGAGCGCTTTGGCCCCTTGAGCCAGGCTCAAACCGGTGCTGAGTGACAACAGCGCCAAGAGAAGGATCAGCCGGTTTTTGATGTTAAGGAGGATTTGTTTCATATCAGGCTAAGCTGTGACAATTCAGCGGCGACCACGGAATACTCAGCGCGGCAGAGCCGCAACCAAAATGGTAGGGACGCATTCCACTGCGTCCCTGGAATTCCGGACAACAAGTGGGACGCAGTGGAATGCGTCCCTACCCAACAATTTGCGCGGTTTGAGCAGAATCGCACGGATAGTAGTTCAGCGCGGCAGAGCCGCAAACCAAAGCTGGTAGGGCGAGACTCCGTCGAGCCGTGACTTCTGAGCGGACGGGATTCCACGGCTCGACGGAGTCTCGCCCTACCGTGAAGGAAAAAACTCGCGCAAGCTGCGCAAACTTTAGTCAATAGTAGTTTAGCCTCATCTCGAACGCGCATTGGAATAAGGAGAGTGCTTTGTTTCATCGGCGCCTACTTGGGAGCTTGAGCCGGCGGAGAGTACTTTCTCCGTTCCATCTCGTCAATCTTCTGGCGCAACAGCCGCCGCGCGGTCTCGTGCGTGCCGGCGTCGGGGCTGCCAGCTTGGCGCAGTTTTTCCCGGGCCCCTTCCATAGCATCCGCGCCGGGCTTTGTCTTTTGATCGTACTCGGATTGGACTTCCTTCCGCAGACTCTCAAATTCGGGACCGGAGAAAGTGCCGCCGGCCAGCAGCGTCGATGTCTTGGATTGCAGCTCGGGCTTGGTCAAGTCCATGTTGCGCGTCCGCAGAGTGGATCCTTGCACCAACTCCAATTCCAAAAGGGCCTTTTGATACAGCACCAGACTTTCCAAGGTGGAGATTTTGGCCTCAAACAGTTTTTCCTCGGTTTCGAGAACCGTTTTGCTGTCGGTCTTGCCCACCTCCAAACGGGCGAGCTGGGCTTCGAGCAGTTGCTGGTGAAAATCGACCACCGACTGGTAATTCTTCACGCTTTCACCCAAGTTGCGGACTTTGAGGAGGGAGGTATCCAGCGCGTTGCCGATCTGCACTTCGACTTCCTTGAGACCGACGAGGGCCTTTTTCCGGCTTAACTTGGCTGCTTCCAACTCGTTCCGTTCCTTGATGCCGCCAGTGATGGGCACGCGCATTTCAACGCCAGCGGACCAGGCGGGGAATTCGGTTCCGTCAAAGCCGCCCAAGTAGGAGTTGCCCAGACCGTTCAGGCCGTAGCTGGCCTTCAAATCGAGCTGGGGCAGCTTTTGATTCTTGGCGTAGGCCACTTTAATGTTCTCGGCGGCGATTTGGGTGCGCCGGGTGAGATAATCAGGATTCAACTCGAAGGCCATCGTGTAACTGTCAAAGTAGTTGAGCGGCACTTCCTTAGCCACGGGTTGTTCCTTGGCGCGGATGATGAAATTGGTATCCGCCGCCGAGCCGGAAATGAGAGTCGCCAACTGGTTGGCGGCTTCGGAAAGTTTTTGGTGCGCGTCACTCTGCCGGGACTTGCGCAGGGCTAATCCGGCTTGGGCCTGCAAGACTTCCAACTCGGATGATTTGCCCACTTCCACCCGGGCGCGATTATCCTTGAAAACGGTTTCGGCCAAGCCGACGGATTCGGCGCTGATGCGGTCTTGTTCCTGGGTTAAATAGAGGTCCCAGTAAGCCGCCTCGGCCCGGGAAATGATGAGCATCAACTGGCGGCGGTAATCCTGGAAGGCCATGTCCGAGGCCACCGCGGCCAGGCGAATGCGCGCCAACGTTGCAGCGAGGCCAAAACCCTTCAACAACGGCTGGGTCAGAGTAACCCCCACGGTGTTGACCCATTCTTCGCCAAGCCCCCGGGCGATCTGAAGGTTATTCTTCAGATCCCGCGCGCTGTACCCGATGCGAAATTTGCTGCCAATAGGACTAAGAAACTCCAAACCGCCATCGTAAAGGCTGTTGCGCTCATTAAAGACAGTCAGTGAGTTGCCAAAGCCGAAAGACGTAGAGGATCGCTGTTCGGCTGTATTCTCGCGACGGCTATCCACGCGCTGATAGGAAGCCACCACGGCCGGTTCAAAGATGCCTTTTTCGGCTTTGAACTGGCGGCGGCTGATTTCAGCGTCCAACATCTTGATTTGCAGGCTCTCGTTGTAAGTCAGCGCTCGCTGGACAACTTCATTGAGGGTCAGTCCATTGGTGTACGATTGGCCCGCGGTTCCCCGGGTCTGCTGCGCCAGGAGGGCGGCGCTGCCCGCAAGAACCAGGACCAGGCATGCAGCCACCGCCGGCCTCACGGGCCGGAGCCAATTCCAACTTTCTTTAGCAAAAGACATAATAAGGACCAATAACTCTAAGTGCGTGTCAAGATACTCCTGCCGGGTATCCAGCCATCAAGCTGCCCCGAGCCGGACACACCCTAAAACGCCTGTCGGCGCTCCACCGAGCGCAGCAGGCAGGTGAACACCCCACAGCCGCAGTTTCCGCCGAAACCCTGTCAAAGCGACTAACCGGACAACCTCTTAGCACACTCATCGTGACAAATAAAGAAGATTCATGCGCAGGCTGCGGCAACGCCAGGAGTGCTCCAAAGCCGGTTTGGTCCGCCTTAAATCCGACATCCGAGGGCCGAAATCCGAAGACTGATAGCCTGTTAGCGCACCCACAACTTGGAGCTTCATCGGCGGTGAGTGATGACTCTTATTGGGGCGAACCCAGCGCTAAAAAAATGTGCCTCGTCATGCCCCAAGGCTCGACCCGCGCCGGCTGGAAATAAATCGCTGACAGCGGTCTGGGCGAGGACAAAACAGTCTGCCCCCTGGAACGTGAGTGGTTTCGAACACAGTCGTTTCGCATTGCCGGGGTCTTTTAGGGATAAGCGATTGACCCGTCAATTATTTTTCTTCACAACTCGCTGATCTCCTTCCAAAGCGGCTGCAAATCCTGATCGCTCAGGGCCATGAATTTGAGGGCCGATTTGTCGCCGGCCTGCACCGCGCATTGGAACCATTTGCGGGCCTCGTCCAATTGTTCCATCTGGCAGGCGTAACACGATAAATTGTAGGCAATGGTCGGTTCGTCGGGGAATTTGTCCCAAGCCGGACGCAACACATCCCAGGCCGCCTGCAGTCCCCCGCCCGTGGCCCGGCGCAACGCGTAGGCATGGTGCAGCCAGTTCCGGCTTTGGTCAGAAGCCACCCTCAACAACTCGCGCGACGCGACGACCGCCTCGTCCCATTTCCTCTCTTTGGAGCAAACCAGCCAGCGCACTTCGAGAACGTCAGGATGGCTGGCAGAAGCTGGAGCGATTTTTTTGAGTTCACGAAACGCTTCGCCAGGGCTGCCCAAGTCCAGCCAGCCCAGCGCGGCGGACAAATGGTGTGAATCGGGCGGTTGCAGTCGTTGCATCGGCTCCATGATAAACCCAAAACCTGGAGTTTAAACCACAAAACACTCAGAGCG
>CAYIIH010000286.1:0-11622 GCA_964363225.1 uncultured Verrucomicrobiota bacterium
CCATCCCTCCCTCCGACAGCGAAGCGTTTGCTTGCTGCATGGAGACGGCTAAGGTGTGCATATCGGGGGATGGGAGTTACCATTGGAGGCGGTATTTGCACACCTTAACTCTGTTTGCAGCAATAACTTAAGGTCGATTAACGCCGCCAAGGATCACTGGGCCTCAAAAAACAACAGCCACTAACGAGGTTCTGACTTTGATCCGCTTGCGGCGGATTGAACAGATAACATGGGATGGCCAGGTCGCCGCACTTTTCCTAGCCTGACGACCCCGAGTTATCTTTACGATCCAGGGGCGAGCCTTGCCTACAGGGAGCTCAGCGAAAAGCTGCGCCTGGAAAAATCTGCGAAACTTCGCGCGCGGTTTGCCTTAGAACAGAGTGACGGCCCGGTGCTCCGCCCGTAATGGCGGGGACTGCCGGACAGGACCGACGCGAGCAACGCCGGCATCGCCTGGTGAGGCCCCGGTGGCGTGGGGCACAGATTGGCAGCAAACAACGTCCTTCCGGATGGAAGGAAGGCGGGGCTTGGCGGCCTGCCCCGACGCGCAGTGCCGGCGGCGAACTCCGTGTGTCCGCCAAAGCCCGCTTGGCATCGGCCAGCGGTGGGCGCGAACGGATCGCGGACCGTCCCGGTCCGCAGCGCGCACGAATGGCTGAAGCGCTTGGCCAGTTCGAGCGCACGCGGCTGGTTCAGGGCTGGGGCGGACCGCCACAGTGGCCGGCTGAAAACTTGTGAAGCAGCCGAGTCGGAGCCTGGAAGCGCCGATTTCACAGACATTAACAGCGACAATCCTCAACCAAAGGTTTAACATCATGAAAACACGACTTGACCGATTGGCCGGCAGCCACCGTGCGCGCTGCACCGAAACGAAATCCTGGCCACTCGGCCAGGCCATCTGGCTGGCCGTGCTGTGCTGGGCCCTTTGGGCGGTAGCACCACGGGCGCCTGCCCAGACACCAGCAGAACTCGACCTTCAACTGTATGCGGGGCTGAGCATCACGGGTGCGGTCGGCACCGTTTACTCAGTCGAGTATGTCACGGACCTGGCCCAGACGAACAACGCGAGCGCGTGGCGCTGTCTGGAGTTCCTGCAACTGCCCGCCAGTCCCTATCTGTGGGCTGACAAGTCCGCCCCCGCAACAGGTAAGCGGTTTTACCGGGCGGCGGTGTTTGAAGCGCCCACGAACCTGGTGTTCATCCCGCCGGGGACGTTTCGGATGGGCAGCCCGACGAACGAAGTGGACCGTGATGACCGCGAGGGTCCGCAGACAGCGGTGACGATCAGCCACGGTTTCTGGATGGGGAAGTATGAGGTGACCCAAGGGGAGTATCTGGCAGTGATGGGCAGCAATCCGAGCCGTTTCACGGGCGACACCAACCGTCCGGTGGAGCAAGTGTCGTGGAACGACGCCACGAATTACTGTGGCCAGCTTACGCAGCGGGAACGGACGGCGGGCCGGATAGCGACCAACAGTGTGTATCGGCTACCGACGGCGGCGGAGTGGGAGTATGCGTGCCGGGCGTGGACCTCGACGCGGTTTAGCTATGGGGACGACCCTGGCTACACCAACTTGACGAACTACGCGTGGTATTGGGACGACAGCGGTGAAACGACGCATCCGGTGGGGCAGAAGCTAGCCAATCCTTGGAGGTTGTATGACATACACGGGAATGTGTGGGAGTGGTGTCAGGACTGGTATGGCGACTATGCCGGCGGGATTGCGGTAGATCCGCAGGGACCTCTCACGGGTTCGCTCCGTGTGGTCCGCGGCGGCTGCTACGGCCGGGGCGTCTGGGACTACTCCGCCAGGCTCTGCCGTTCCGCCTCCCGCGCCAGCATCAACCCGGACGACGGGAGCAGCGGCGCCCTCGGGTTCCGGGTTGTCCTCGCCCCAGGTCAGCCGTGAGCGGTGCGGCAGGCGCAGTGGTTTAAAGCACAAGAAGAGGCAAGTACCCCCACAACGGAAAAAACTCCCATGAAGACAACGCTCATCATCCGCACCGCCGGGGTTCCACCGGCTGACAATCGCAATCGTTGTAGGTGCGTTCGTGAGACCACGGCTGACTCAAATCAGCCGCCGACTCACGTCGGCGGTCACAACCGCTTCACCACGACCGTGTGTATGGTCGCTGCATCATGCCTTTGCCTACTCCCTTTGGCCCAAGCCGCTCCCGGGTCATGGACCCAAAAGGCGGATATGCCTGGCCAAACGAGCGCGACTTCCGGGTGCGTGGTGGACGGAATCCTCTACGTGATCGGCGGTAATTATCCCTACCCCGAGCCACTTCGGACGGTCTGGGCCTACGATCCGCGAACGGACTCCTGGACGCGCAAAGCCGATATGCCCACCGCCCGCAACTTCCTGGCCGCGACTGCCGTGGACGGGATCATCTACGCCATCGGCGGTGGCGGTGGCCCGAAGAAAGTGGAAGCCTACGATCCTAAGACGGATACCTGGGTGACCAACAGAGCTGATATGCCCACGGGACGTGGGACGCATGCTGCTTGCACTGTTGACGGGATCATCTACGTGATCGGCGGCACCGCCTCTTGGCCTGGCCGGCTCTCAACGGTCGAAGCCTACGACCCGAAGACCAACCAATGGGCCCAGAAAAGCAATCTGCCCAAAGGTCTTGTTTTCCTGACGGCCAGCGTGGTGAACGGGCTAATCTACGTCTTCTCGGGAACCGAAACCTTCGTTTACGATCCTAAGACCGATCGTTGGACGACCAAGGCCCAATACTCCCCGTGGAGTTATGGTCTCATGTCCGGCACCGTGGACGGCATCATCTACCTGTTTGGCGGAATGAGCGAGGACATGTACGGCTCGTTTGACTTCGTGCTGGCGTATGATCCCGCCCAGAACCGGTTCAGCGCTCGACGAAAGATGCCCCGGACACGTCTTGTGGCAGGCTGCGGAGTCATTGACGGCAAAATCTATCTCGCCGCTGGCATTAGCAAGGAGCCTGTAGTCAACCCCGATGAGGTCTATTACAGGGTTCTGGACGTGTTCGATCCTCAAGGTGGGGTGACGCCACAAATCCTGAGTTTGACCTGCGAGAGCACCAATCGAGTGAGGCTGTCGTGGCAAGGCGAAGCGGGGATCCTCTACGGCGTGCAATTCACGCCGAACGTTGCCAATGGCACTTGGACACGGGCCATGTTCTCCAGTGGCAGCAACAGTGTCCTGGCCACCAACGCGTTGGTGGAAGCGACCTGCCTCGTACCCACGGCGGATACGAACAGGTTCTTCCGGGTGCTCGAACTTTAGTCTGCGCTCCTGTGGACTGCGCCGGCAGAGCGCCAGCGGCGACGGCGCTTTGGCTGGCAGTCAACCCGCATCCGTTGGCACACGCCCGAATCGCTCCGGAGAAAGCAAAAGCGGTGTCGCGCTCCGCTTGCCACCGCACTCTCCAAAAGCTTCACAGCCCTCCATCGAACTTTCTTCGTTTCCGTCGTTCTCTACTGGGAGGATTCACGGCGTCACTGCTCCTTTCTCCGCCGCCTCGATCTCCGCCCACGACGGCGCGCGCCACAAGTGGGCGATGCCGGCGAAAGACGTAGCCATCAACGCGCTGCCGTCCGGAGAAACGGCAACGTGCTGGAATAAGTCTCCCTCTCCGTGCAGGGAGAGAAGTTCTCTTTGCGTGGCGAGGTCCCACAGTTTGACGGCGTCTCTCGCGTCGGAGCCGCCCGTGGCCAAACGCCGGCCATCCGGCGAAAGGACAGCACTCCACACTCCACCCACATGCCCGCGCAACGTCGCCACTTCCCGGTGGGCGAACAGGTCCCGGAGTCTGACGGTGCCGTCATAGCTCGTTGAGGCCAGCATCCGACCATCCAGGGAGAATACCACGGCAGACACGGAGCCTACTTGGTTGGTGAACGTGGTTTCGTGCTGTCCCGAGGGAAAGTCCCACAGCATCACCGCGCCGGTGCGATAGCCAGTGGCCAGGAACCGGTCGTTCGGCGAAAAATCCGCCCAATAAATATCTGCAACTTGAACTCCCGGCAGCGGCACCTCCTGCCAGTCCTCCGTCCGCCAGAATCGGAAGCGAGTCGTCCCATCATTGAACGCCACCCCGGCCCAAAAGAACCGTCCGCTGCGGGAGAACTCCAGGCGCCCCTGCCACTCGAAGGGAAGCGCAAAATTCGTGACAGCCCTGCGCTCCGTCCAATCCCAGATGTTGACTTTTCCCGTAGCGTTACCGACCGCCAGCCAATGGCCATCCGGTGAGAGCGCCACGCCCCAGTTGTTACTGCCCAGAGCGGGCAAGCTTTCCGTTCGTTGCACCGACCGGGTCTCCCAGACTCCGAGAGAACCGTCAGGGTCGGTCGTGATGAAGCTCTGGCCATCGGGTGTAAACGTGAAGCCAAACCGGCTCACCACCTTCGGGTCGAGCGCTTCGCGCGCGAAACCCTTGGGATGAACCTCGGCTTTGGCGCCAATCCCGTAGGAAATCACCAAACGGGTGTGGCCGGAAGGCCGATTGGTTTCCGTCACGTCCCAAAAGCAAGCGGTGGCCACTTTGCATCCGCTCACGAGCGTTTTGCCATCCGGCAGAAAAGCCAAGGCCAACCCCTCACCCTCATGCCCCCGCCAACAGCGAGGCTGAGCTTGGTCCGCGACGCTCCAGACCCGGATCGTTCGGTCACTGCCCACCGAGGCCAGCAGTTGGCCATCGGATGTGAAGGCCAGTGCCCTGACCGAACCAGTCTGGTTGGTCAGTTGGCCCCGGGGTTCTCCCGAGCTGGCGTTGCAAAGGCGGATGCTGGATCCAAATCCGACGGCGAGGAGTTCAGTGGTTGGGGAGAAGGCCAGCGCCGACACAGCCTCGCCCGCCTGGGTCAGGTTTGTCATCGTCACCACGGCGCCCGTCCGCCAGTTCAAGAGACTAATCCGCCCGTAGTCTTCTCCAATCGCCAACCGGCTCCCATCCGACGAGAAGATCACGACTCCCGAGCCCCCGTGTCGAGGGTGTCGCACGACGAGGTTGGTGACGGTGTGGTTGGATGGGAACTCCACCAGCGCGACTTTTCCAGTGGTGTCGAAGGTCGCCAGCAAGGTTTCGTCCGGTGAAAACGCCAGTGACCTTACTGGCGCCGGTTGGTCGAGCGTGCAGCGGATCTTTCGTGCCTGCACGTCCCACACCTCAACTGCAGGCTTTCCCCGCGCATTGCCGATCACGGCCAACAAGTTTCCGGTGGGCGATAGCCGCAGGCTTTCGACGGCGGGGGACGCCGGCAGCTCAGTCATCAGCCGTTTGGTGGTCAAATTCCACAGAGCGATCTTGTCCGCCCCGGTTTGCGCCGCCATCACGCTTCCATCTTGGGAGATCGCCACCGCGCCGATGGGGCCGGAGTTGGTTTGCAGTCTGACGGACTCGTCGGGTTGGCAGAGTTGCCACAGGTAGCGCCATTCCCAATGGCGCAAGTCGGTGGCGGATTTGCCGTCAGGGCGATGCTTATTCAGCAGGCTAACCGCGAGCCTCACGTCATTGGCCTCCAGCGCCCGTTGCGCCAGGTTCATGTCCGCGGCATAGGCGTTTTGCCGGGCGAACAGTTCGCTGGCTTTCGCGCGCCGCCATTGCCAGACCGCACCGCTAAACCCCAGGACAAACACCAGGATCAGCGCCGCAATCAGCCCCGCCCGCACCGGTTGCCGCCGGCACCAGCGCCAGACTTTCTCCGGCCGGCTCGCCGGTCGCGCCAAGATGGGTTCGCCGCGGAAGAAGCGGCCCAGTTCATCCGCCAGGAGTTGAGCGGAGGCGTAACGCCGCGCCGGCTCCTTCTCCAGGCACTTTAAACAAATCGTTTCCAAATCCCGCGGCAGACGCGGTATCAACAGCCGGGGCGACACCGGCTCGCTCTCGACCACCAGCTTCAGCGTTTCGAGCGACGTGTCGGCTTTGAACGGGGGCCGACCGCTCACTAACTCGTAGAGGATCGCGCCCAGCGCATACACGTCGGTCCGCGCGTCCACGTTGCGGCTGCGGCCCGCGGCTTGTTCGGGCGACATGTAACTGGGGCTGCCCATCACTTGGCCGGTCAGGGTGATCTCGTTTGTAGTCCCGGCTTCAGCCGGTTCCCCGACCAACCGCCCAGCCGTAGGGTGCGATCTCGCGCGGTGTCGTCCAGCGGGACCGCCTGAAGGCGGGACTACAAACATTTTGGCCAGGCCGAAGTCGGTGACGCGCGGCTGATCATTCGCGTCGATGAGGATGTTCGAGGGCTTCAGGTCCCGGTGCAGAATTCCCTGCCCGTGCGCGTAGTGGATGGCCTCGGCGATCGTCTTCACGCAAGCGGCGGCCTGGCGCGCCGGCAACGGATGCTCGTGCATGATCGCCGCCAGGCTGCGGCCTTCCACGAAATCCATCGTATAGAACTGCTGGCCCTCGACCTCGCCTGCCTCGTGAATGGCAACGATGTTCGGATGCTGCAGCTTGGCCGCGGCGGCGGCTTCCTGGTGAAAGCGGTGCACATCGCCCTCCCGCGCCAGCCGCTCCGCCCGGATCATCTTCAGGGCCACGATGCGGTTGAGGCTGCGCTGTCGGGCCTTGAAAACGACCCCCATGCCGCCGCGGGCGATTTCTTCGAGCAGTTCGTAGTCGCCGAAGGAACCGAGTTCCGCGCTGGGGCGAGACACGGCGGCAGCCGGTTCACGAGGAGCGAGCGCACCTCGCAGCGCGCACGCGGCGCACAGTCCCCCGGCCATCGTCGGTGGCAAGGGCGTTCCACACTCAACGCAGTATTTCGGCTTTGGCATAGCGCTTAATCCCCGCCCCGCTCGGTCCCTTCACCCGGTACTACGACATCCTCAGCGAGAAGTTGCTCGCCTGAACGTAGCGGCGCTCTGGCGAGCGCCGCCATCTTTCTTTTCCATTCCCTGGCCTCAGGCTCGGATGAGGCACACCCGGGCCTCGTGTTCCTGACAAGTCTCATTGGCTCGGCAGCCACACATAGTGCCCACGAACCCTCTCGGCCGCGCCAGCGTCTTGGACTGCGGCGACGGAGCAGAGCGCAGTCGCCGCTTTCGCTATCGGCCGACGCTGACTTCTCGACGGAATCCAAAGCGGTGACTCCATCCAGCCGTCACCGCACTCCAAAACCTGGCGGATCGGCGGAGACCCCAGGCAAGGTGGCGGCGCTCGCCAGAGCGCCGCTACGGTGGACGCGCGCAGCGGCCTCCGACTCACCCGCCGATCACTCGCAGCAAATGACGGACTTCCTCTTCCAGCTCCGCCGGATTCGCCAGCGTTTGGGCAATCTCCTCGCGCACCAGTTCGTGGTGCCGCTGACGCAGCCGGTGGATGGCGGACTTCACCGCGCTCTCACTCAGGCCCAAGCGCGCCGCGACCTCGGCGTAGGCGCGCGGTTCCGCCGCGTCCAGGCGGAACTCGGTCAATTGCTCGAACAGGCCGGCCTTGCCCGCAGCCACGTATTCCTCCTGCAAGCGGCGTGCGGCGCGCTCCAACAACGCCGCGGCCCAACTGCACTCGTAGAGCTGCTCCGGCGTCCGTTCGTCAGCCGGCTCCAGACGGTAGCGATCCTCCGCGGCATGGGAATCGAGGGAGATTATGGTTTGCCCGCCGCCGCGCTTGAGCCGCCCCGCCTTGTCCCGCTCGTCGCACAGGAGACGCTTCAAACCGGCGAGCAGAAACGAACGGAACTTCCCCTTGTCCGGATCGGCCTGCGCGATGTAGTCCTTGGCCAGCAACCGGGCGAAAAACTCCTAGACCAAGTCTTGCGCATCTTCGGGGCGGCAGCCTTGGCGGCGCACGAACGCATAAAGCGGATACCAATAAGTGCGGCAGAGTTTTTCCAGGGCGTCGGTCGCCTGCGGCGAGTCGGGATGGCCGGCGGCGAGCACCACGCTCCAATGCGTGGTGGCAAAGGTCGCTGGCGCCGTGCTCTGCAACAAGCCTGGCTCAGGCAAAACCATGGCCAAGTTTGGCGCGAAATCCGACCCATTGCACGCAAAATGAACTCAAGGGAGAATATCCTCGCCCTGAGATGCCTCCCAGCGGCGGCGGCCAAGCGGGCCGCACGCCAGGCTCCGTCAGACATTGCTCCGCACCGCCAGCCCGTAGAGCTGCGCGAACGTCTTCGCGTGCCGCGTATTGACGCGTCAGGCAATTCGCATCGACAACGGGAGCGGGCTTGCTCCAAACCGAGGAATCATGAATTGCGGGCTTCTCTGTTTGGACTGAAGTAACAGGGCAGTTTGACAGCCTCGGCCAGGCGTTGGAGGTATTCTTCGCGGGAAATCGTGATGGCGCCAAGCTGCGCGGTGATCGGCGTCAGCATTTGCACATCGAAAAGGGCGAAACCTTGTGCGCGCAAATGCTGGTGCAAATGGTAAAGCGCCACTTTGGAGGCGTTGCTGACGCGGTGGAACATCGACTCGCCGGCAAAGAGACCTCCAATGGCGACGCCGTAAACGCCGCCCGCCAATTGATCTCCCAGCCAGCATTCCAGGCTGTGGGCGTGGCCGGCTTGATGCAGCCGGGTGTAGGCTGTGATGAATTCCGGGCTGATCCAGGTGCTGCGGCGGCCAGGAGCAGGCGCAGCGCAGCCTTTCATCACTTCCTCAAAAGCTTGATCGACCGTGATGCGAAAGAGGCTTTTTCGCACGGTCTTGCCCAGGCTGCGCGAGATATGAAACTGGTCCAGTTCGAAAATGGCGCGGGGATCGGGCGACCACCAAGTGATCGGATCGACGGTCCACGGGAAAATGCCGCTGCGATAGGCCAGCAGCAGCCGGGCGACGGAAAGATCGCCGCCCATGGCGACCAAGCCGCTCAGCCCGCCCTGGAGCGCGAAGCGTGGATCCGGGAACCACAAACGGTCTTTGATATTCGGGATCAGGAAATCCGCCATGGCCACAATTCACGGTTGTTCGTTCAAGGCTTCCAGCAGGGCTGACTGGAAATAGCCGCTCATTTCCATCGACCAGAAATAAGGCGCGGTTTGTTCATTCAGCACGATCGGTTTGCCGGCTTGGTCGGGGGAGCCGAGAATCAGCCAACTGCCGACGCGGATATCATTCAAGACCTGGAGCAGCCATTCCATTTGGGGGGCGCGAAGGGAGAAGCGCAGCCCGTTCTGGCCGGCTGCGAATCGGCCTGGCTCACGCAGCATCTCTTCCAGTTGCTTTCGGTTTTCCTTCTTTTGTTCGGCCAGCGCTTCTTCCAACAAGTGCTGGTCGGCTTGGACTTCTGTTGCATCGGCAGTCTTGCTGAGCCGGAAGTAGGAAGAAGGGATCAGCGGATACAGCCTCAGGACTTGAAACAGCAAGAGCTTTTCCCGCGGGCCGATCTGGAAAACAAAGTCGTCACCTTCGATGCGGATGAATTTCACCTAATCGCGCTCCATGGTGGCGTGCAGGCTGAATTTCTGCAGTTGATGCACGTAATGTTCCGCTTTTTCCATGCTATCGCGCACCAGCACGCTCTTGCCCTGGTTATGAACCTGCAACATGTGATGTTCCGCTTTCTGCCTGGGCCATCCAAAAACGGTCTGAAAAACGCGCGTCACATAGTCCATCAGATTGATGGGATCATCCCAGCAAATGACCAGGTAACCCGGTTCCAAGGTGTCCGTGGGATCGGTTTTCTCTTCCTGACCGGCCTCGGGCAGGACGAGCGGTGGTGCGATATCAGGCATGGTTCAAGATTAAGCAATTCGGAATCAGTTTTCAACCACCCTGGGTTTGATTAACTCAGAGCGCCGGGCAATCGATCCGTCACTCGAAGTTCCGCCACGAACTTCGCGGCGGAGCTTTGCGGTCAGGGCGTGGCGATCCTCCTCCCGGACGGAGTTTTTGCTTTGGCGGGCCACTTTCCAAGGACATTTGCGGCGGGGCCAGGCCACCAAAATCAGATCAAGGGAGTCCCCACCCGCCGGCTCCTCGGCCCCGGAACGCTTCATGCATTGGCGCTGTTATGGACCAAATAGTCCTAAAAAACAATTGACATCAAGAAAGATATTCTTATTAAATTCAGTAAAGCTGCCGGACGGCAGTAGCCGATCCGGCAAATGGCAGGCAATTACGCAGCGCCCGATCTGTATTTATGAGCAAATACCCGGATGGCAAGTATGAACGGCACCCGCTCAATGTTCCAGGCCCGTTTTATGTTGAGAACGAACAATGCATTGCCTGCCTCCTGCCCGTCGAGAAGGCCTCGGAGTTATTCGGCTATTTCGAGAACCCGCCTGATGCGCGCGGTTGCAGCCACTGCTATTTTAAGAAGCAGCCGAGCACGCCGGAGGAAGTCGAGCGGGCGCTGAAGGCCATAGTCGAGTCCTGTTGCGGCGCGTTGCGTTATTGCGGTGATGACCCTCTGGTTCTGGGAAAGTTGAATCAACTAGGCTACGCTAGCCGCTGTGATGAATTATGTGAGGAGCGCGACAGCAATCGGATCACGTGCTGAAGAGTGATGCCGCAGATGAAGCTTTTGGCCAAGCAAGGCGATTTTCCATCTGGACTCTGCGCAAAAACCTTTGATTCCTGCGGATAACGGGAAGTGGTCGAGGTTGGCTGTCAAACTATTGTTCACCTGGCATAAGGCAGCCGCTGAGGGCCGTACGTGACTGGAGGTCTATGCCGCTTTGTCGATTTCAGGCGGAGGCCGTTGGTCCTGCTTTCGCCCGCCGCTACGGTGGTCAAGGCACCGTCACCAGCGACACCCGATAGAACCGGCGCAGGGCAGCGCCGACCGTGTTGTCTGAAGCGGACGCAGTTGGCCCGTTTGCGACGATGATTCCGGCTGCACCGATGTTTAAGTCAGTCCAATTCCCCTGAAGCAAGTCAGACTTGTGCTGGACTCGATAGGATTGTCCGGCAAGAGAACTCCAGGTCAGCGTTACGGTTCCGGCGGACGCAGATACCTGTTGAATCACGGGCTGGGAAACGACCACGATAGAAAATGTGTTCGTATCACTGCGGCTCGGCACGCCATCATCACTGACCCGCAGTGTCACTGCATTGGTGCTGCCCAAGTCCGCCTCGGTTGTGCTCCAGGTGAAAACTCCAGTGGCAGATGCAATAGAGGCACCGGCGGGCCCGGCTACGAGACTATAACTCAACGCATTCGCCGGCGAGTCAGAGTCGGTGGCTGTTGCTGTCAGCACCAATTTGCCGCCAGCATGGGCGAACTGAGTGGGGATGGCAGAGAACTGCGGCGCGACGTTCACTTCATTGACCACGATCTGGAAGGATTGGGTGGCGCTCAGACCGGGTGTGCCGTTGTCAGTCACCTGCACCGTGACCGAATAAGTGCCGGGGCCCTGGGCCTCGCTCGGGGTCCAATTCACCAAGCCGGCGGGACTGACCCCCAAACCGGTCGGACCACTGACCAGGGCGAAGGTGAGGGTGTTGGCGGGTTGATCAGCATCGCTGGCACTGAGCTGATAGGTCCAAGCGACACCTTCGTTGATGTTGGTGTCGGGCGGATCGACCAGCACCGGCGCGACGTTCACTTCATTGACCACGATCTGGAAGGATTGGGTGGCGCTCAGACCGGGTGTGCCGTTGTCCGTCACCTGCACCGTGACCGAATAAGTGCCGGGGCCCTGGGCCTCGGTCGGGGTCCAATTCACCAAGCCGGCGGGACTGA
>CAYIIH010000287.1:0-11597 GCA_964363225.1 uncultured Verrucomicrobiota bacterium
CGTGTTTGGATTCGCGGCGTCCGCAGGCTGGAAGCCCTGCGACACAGCAGGTTGGGAAACCTGCGCTACGACTTTGTCAAGGGCCCTGGGCCGCCGGCCAACTCCGCAATCCGCAATCCAACGCTTTCCCCTCTCCGCCCATTGACCTGCGCGGCTTGGAGCCGTGGGAGGACCCGGAGGTTTGGGAAATGATTGCGAAGGGCGGCGCGCGCGCGGTGCATCACATTGAAAGCCCGGCCATGGTCGGTCTTTGCCGCATGTGCAACGTGCGGAACATTGATGGATTGATTGCCATCGTGAGCGTGATTCGTCCGGGCGCCGCCAACGAAAATAAGAAGGTCAGCTTTACCCGGCGTTATCAAGGCCTGGAGCCGGTGGTTTATCCGCACCCGTCATTGGCCCCGTGCTTGAAGAGCACCTTTGGGATGGTGGTTTATGAGGAGCATATTCTGCAGATTTGCGAAGCGTTTGCCGGGTTGCCGGCAGGCCGCGCGGATATTTTGCGCCGGGCCTTGGCGAAGCAAAAGCAGGCTGTGATCGAAGAAGTAAAAGGCGAGTTTGTGGCTTGCGCGCGGGCGCGCGGGCGGAGCGAGGCGGAGATCAGCAGCGTTTGGGATTTGGTGGCCAGCTTTCAAGGATACGCCTTTTGCAAGGCGCACAGCACGGCCTACGGAGTGGAAGCGTATCAATCCGCCTGGCTCAAGCGATATTATCCGGCCGAGTTCATGGCGGCGGTGCTGTCCAATGGCAAAGGTTTTTATCATCCGCTGGTTTATGTGCTCGAATGCCATCGCCTGGGCATTCCTCTTTTGCTGCCGTGGGTGAATGAGCCGGGACCGGGGTTTCAGATTGCGGATTGCGGATTGCGGATTGCAGATTGCAGATCTCAAATCCCAGATTCCCGATCTCAAATCTCAAATCTCAAATCTCAAATCTCCGATTCCGGTGGTTCATCTGGTCCGGCTGATTTGCCATCACCCATCGCCCATCACCCATCGCCCATCCCCAGTCACCAACCCCCAGTCGCCATTCCGCCCTCGAAGGCCATTCGGGTGCCGGTGACCCGTGTGAAAGGGCTGACGGAACAGACCAAGGCCAAGATCATTCAAGAACGGGGCCGGGGCAAATTTGCGTCGCTGGCTGATTTTTATCGGCGGGTGCGTCCGTTTCCGGAAGAGATGGAAGCGCTGCTGAAAGCGGGGGCTTTCGATGGCTTTGGCAAAACCCGCCCCGCCCAATTTTGGGAATTTCAATTTTTGCTTCATTCCGGCGGCGACACGATGGCGCCGAACCAAGGCTGGCTGCTGCCGCCGGTGGGGACGGAGAAGCTTCCCACCGTGCCATTGCAGGAGCCTGCCCGGCGCGAACGCTTGCTCTGGGAAGAGGAACTGCTCGATTTTCCGGTCAGCGGCCATCCCCTCGAATTGCACAATAACATTGCCTGGGAGACCTATTGCCCGGTCGCGGAGTTGGGCCGCTATGCTGGAGAGGAAGTGGTGGTTTGCGGGTTGGTGATCGAACAGAGGATTCATCACCAAGCCAGCGGCGAGCCGATGAAATTTCTCACCCTGGCCGATTGGACCGGCATCGTTGAAACCGAACTTTTTGCCAAGACCTACAAAAGCTACGGTCTGGCCACGGTGCGCTATCCCGTCCTGGAAATCACGGCCACGGTCGAGCCCTATGAGAACGGCCGCGGCTATTCCTTGCGCGTGCATCGCGCCGGCCAGCCGCGTTTGCTCGCCGGCGGCTGCGTCCTGACGGCGGGGCGAAGCAAAAAAGATGACTGATTGACAAAGCAAGAGTAGCAAACCGGCCAGTCAGAATCAGACCTGCGAGTCTCCGGCACTCCGGCAAAGCTGGAGGATTTCCTGATGGATTCAGCCGATTTGCCAAGCGCTGCCCCTTCTGTCATCATCCGGCAAAACGTCCCTTAAAATTGAACTATGAACCGTGGACAATCTCCGCCAAAGATCATATTGCTCGCTTTGCTTTTAACCTCTATGGAAAACCGCGTGACTGCTCAAAGCAATCCATCGGCTGCAGCCCAGTGGCTGGACAAAGCGACCCTGGCCCCTGAATTTGTCATCCCACCCAGCCGGCCGGCCTGGGAAGAAAAGCGGGGACAGGTGCGCCGGCAACTGTGGCAACTGCTGGGAAAGCTGCCGTCTCGCCCCACCGTGCCAGCGGTCCGAACGATCTCCCGCGAGGAGCGGGACGAGTATGTGGTGGAAAGATTTCAGTTCGATAATGGGGCCGGTGCCACGGTGCCGGGATACTTGCTGTTGCCCAAAAAGTCCGGAGAGAAAGCGCCGGCCATCCTCTATTGCCACTGGCACGGGGGCCAATATGACAATGGCAAAGAGGAGATGTTTCGCGCCGAGCATACGCCGGAACCGCCCGGCCCAACTCTGGCCAAACGCGGCTATGCCGTGCTCGGCATCGACGCCTATTGCTTTGGCGAACGCAACGGCCAGGGCCCCGGCGGTCCCGCCGAGAAAGGAGGCCATGGCGAAATGACGGCCAGCAAGTTCAATCTCTGGGTGGGTCGAAGCCTCTGGGGAATGATCGTTCGGGATGATTTGATGGCGCTCGATTATCTGCTGTCGCGTCCGGAAGTGGATGCGCGCCGGGTCGGCGTCACGGGCATCAGCATGGGCGCGACTCGTTCCTGGTGGCTGATGGCGCTGGACGACCGGATTAAAGCCGGCGTGGCCGTCGCTTGCCTGACCCGCTACCAGGACTTGGTGCTGGAGGCAGGGTTGAAGCACCATGGCATTTATTACTATGTGCCGGGCCTGCTGAACCACTTGGACACGGAGGCAGTCATCGCGTTGATCGCGCCGCGCCCGATTCTGTTTTTGACGGGTGATAAAGACTATGGCTCACCGGTGGAGGGCCTGCGCAAGATCGAAGAAAGGGTGCGCCCCGCTTACCGGCTTTATGAGCGCGAGAACGATTTTCAGAATGTGATTTATCCGGGCGTGGGGCATGAGTATCTGCCAGACATGTGGAAGCGAATGCTTGGTTGGATGGACCGGCATCTCAAGAACGGTGGTTAATGAGAGCGTGTACGGATATTCCGCACAGTCAGTTCGTTCTCGTCGTCCTCCTCGTCCTCGAAAATGAAGGCACTATCGAGGACGAGGACGAGACCGACGACGAGGACGAAGACCAAAACCGATTCTCCGGACACGCTCTAAGATGACATTCCAACCTTTTCTATTGAGAATAGATTGAAAACGCACCGTGCTTCCCACACTCTCCAGGCATGAAATTGTGTCCGCTTCCTGGTTTGATTTCTTTGGCTGCTATCATGTTCGTTGGATGCGATAATTTCGAAAAAGCGCCGGCCGCGCCTCCGGCTCAAAATCAGCCGGTGAGCGGCCAGCCTCAGCCGAAGTTGCAGACGGTCAAGCTTTGGCTCGGTCCACAGGAGATGATGGCCGAAGTGGCGCGAACACCATCTCAAATTCAAAAAGGCATGATGTTCCGCAAGGAGATGGCCGAGCATGAAGGAATGCTCTTTGTTTTTCCCCAACCCCGTCGCGCCTCGTTCTGGATGAAGAACACGCTCATCCCGCTTTCCTGCGCTTACATCGATGCCGAGGGCATCATTCTGGAAATACGCGACATGAAGCCGCTGGACGAGACCCCCATCGTGGCCGCTTCCGACCAGGTCAGTTATGTTCTGGAAACCAAGCAAGGCTGGTTTGAGCGGAACAAGGTCGGCGTGGGGGCCGTGGTTCGCACTGAGCGCGGTTCTCTGGCAAAGTCCTTCCTTGGCGGACGCTGACGAACCGGGCGCTGGCCCTCGCCGGGTGGTGGACTGCAGGGCCTGCCGGAGCCAAGCATTCTCCCAAGAAATCCGCGGTCAATCCCGCCCGCAGAAAACCGCACGGGCCGCTTTCCTCAGCCTTCCGGGTTATCCAGCAAGGATTGCAGCCGAGCCGCCAATTCCGCAGGCAGCCGTGACAGCCAGGAGGCATCCACCAGCCCAACGCCAATCAAGTCCCGCAAGTGAGTCCGGTCTTTGTCGCGGAATGAGGTGAGTTTCATGCGCACCAGCGCGTCGATGATCAACAGCCGAAACGATTCGGTCGCTTCGGACTCGGCCACATCCGGGGCGGGTTCGAGGTAATCCGGCCGCACCTTTTCGCCGGCAAAGACCACGTGAACCGCGTCGCGCGCCCCAGCCTTGGCGCCGTCCAGAAACATCTCGAGACCGGCGGTGTGCCGGTGGACAAAACCAGCCCGAGTCATCGCGGCAATCGCGGCCGGCAGGTCGGAACGGCGGAGAAGAATGTCCACATCCTGGGTGTTGCGCACGGCGGCCTCGTCCACGCGCGAAACCCACGCGGCCACGGCGTTGCCCCCAGCCACGGCATACGGCACGCCCGCCGCTTCCAGGGCGGTGGCGGCCCGGCGTAGTCGTTCCCGCACTTTTTCCACGGCTCGAATCATCCTTTCCCAGGAAACCTGGCCGAAAGCCGGCACCAGCACCCGTTCTGGTGCCAAGGCAGCCGCAGCCATCCGTTCTTTGTTTGCCCGCACGGCGCCTACGATAGCTAACGGCAGCGCGGACAGCAAGGGGTTTGAACTGGTTCAGCTTCTCCTGGAACCACCCGCGAAACGCCGTCCGCAGCTAAGTCCACGAGCCGCTGGACTTAACCTCTCCCGCGTGCCAGACGGCCCCGCGCCACTACTTCACCTTGGGCGCTGCCTCGAGTTCCACAGCCAGCACCGTTGCTCCCACATCCACGAACTTCTGTGGCACCTCGATCTTCACCCCTTTATCGTCTTGAGCCGCGTTCAGCAATTGGCCGGTGCTCAACACCCAGGCTTTGAGGATTTTGCTGTTCAGCGGCGGCAATTCGACGGCGTCCTGCTTGCGCTCTTCCAGGAAGACATAGAGGCGATTGCCTTTCGTCGTGGCTTTGCCGTAAGACAGTTTGCCCAGGGGCGAGCGGTGCGTCCCATAAACGGCCTCGCCATTTTGCTGCATCCATTGGCCAATGACTTTCATGCGATCAACGAACATCTGCGGAATGCGGCCGTCGGGCGTGGGGCCGACATTGAGCAGGTAATTGCCGCCCTTGCTGAAGACGTCCACCATGCGGCGGATGATGAGTTCCGGCGATTTGAGCGGGTCATGGCTGGTGGTGTAGCCCCAGGAATGCCCGAAGGTATCGCAGGTTTCCCACGCATGATCGAAGCCCGACTCCGGCACTTCCTGCTCGGCGGTAAAGAAATCGGCTTCCGGGGCCTTGCCGCGTTCGTCCTTGCCCAGGCGATCATTGACAAAGGCCAGTGGCTGCAGCTCGCGCACCACCTTCACCAGTTCGGCGGCCTTCCAGAAGTCGCGCGGGTAATCCCATTCCCCGTCGAACCATAGGCCGTCGATCGGGCCGTAATTCGTGCAGATCTCGCGCACCTGGCCATGCATAAACCCGATGAACTTGTCGTGGTTCGGATTGCTTTTCTTGTGGAACGGCAGTTCGCCAACATAGTCAGGATGATGCCAATCCATGAAGGAAAAATAAAAGCAGGGATGAATATTCTGCTTGCGGCAGGCGATAATGAGGTCTCCGACCAAATCGCGCTTGGCCGCCGTCTTAACCGCGTTGTAGTCGGACAGTTTGGTGTTGAACAACGCGAAACCTTCGTGGTGCTTGGACGTGAGGACGATGTAGCGGCTGCCGGTCTGGCGGGCGAGCGTGACCCATTCGTCCGGGCTGTAATTCTCCGCCGCGAACGAGTTGGCCAGTTTTTCGTATTCCTTGATGTCGATTTTCTCGTTGCTTTGCACCCATTCGGCGAGTTGATTCTGGCCGGAGCGGTGCAGGACCGAATAGCTGCCCCAGTGAACGAACAGGCCGAACTTCGCTTCGTTGTACCAGTGCGCGCGCGCGGCGCGCAGAGCGTCGCTGTCCGCCGCCCACGCCCCCGTGGCCAACCACAGAACCAGACAGCCCAGGAATGAAAGTCGATTTACTGAAATGATGGATTCTTGCATGGGCCTGATTGTCAGAGACGAGGGAAGCGGGTCAACGAAAAACGGAAAGGTGTCAGAGCAGCACGGGAGCTGGCCTGACGGCTCGGCATTGCAGGAATCGGTGGAGGCGAAGGCCGAACGATTGCTTGCGGCGGCGAGGCGGCGCCGGGGCTGGACGGCTGCACCTGGGGGCGCGGGGGCACTTGACGCCTCTGCTGTACCGGTATAACAAAGGCAAGACAGCGAGACCGGCCGCACGCCACTGATCAATATGCCAATACCATTGACTGACACCTTCTGCTTTTCGTCAAAAACCAAACCGTTATCGTTACTTCAACCGGCTTAACCAATTATGAAAACGAACTGGACTGTTTTTGGGATATCGCTGCTCGCACCCACCGTACTTCTGACGCTGACCTGCGCTTTTCCTCCTAGGCCTTTAAAAGTGAGCTGGTTCGTCGTCATGGTAGTTATCAGCATTGGAGGAAGTATTATTGCGGGTCTCGTCTGTGGCGCGATGCTGGCGCGGCGGATTGGGCGCATCAACTCGCGTTGGCCAGCGCGCATGGCGAGTCTCGTCTGTGGCGCGATGCTGGCGCGGCGGATTGGTGAAACTATATTAAAGGCGTTGTTATTCGTGGGATTCTCGATAGGGTGTGCCTTTGTCAGTTTTGGCTTTTGTTATGCCGCCTTCAGGCTCATTGGCGACATTCTGCGTCCATTTTTCAATCCTTAAAGACGTGTCAGTCAATGGTATTGGCATTTTTCTTAGCGTAGGCGCATGAGGCGGCATGGCTCGCGAGTTGCAAGTGCCGTGTCCCGGCGCGATGTATCCTGTGTGGAATCGCGGGGATCGACGCGAGCCGATCGTTTGCGACGATGAGGACCGGGCGCGGGTGGTGTCTGGGCGGAGGGCCGTTTCGCCGGCTATGGCTGATGCCAGTGGGGGAGTAGCACGGGAGCTGGCCTGCCGGGTCGGCATTGCAGGAATTGGCGGAGGCGAAGGCCGAACGATTGCTTGCGGAGGCGAGGCGGCGCCGGGGCTGGACGTCTGCACCTGGGGGCGCGGGGGCACTTGACGCCTCTGCTGTACCGGTATAACAAAGGCAAGACAGCGAGACCGGCCGCACGCCGCTGATCAATATGCCAATACCATTGACTGACACTTTTTCGCTTAATCGCCGCGCTTTACCAACGCGTCCAGTTTGGTCTGGAATAACTCCCGGAGGTTTGGGTTGAAACCAACATGACACTCGCGCACAACGCCAGCTTGATCAATGAGGACCATGGTGGGAATGCCTCGCACCTGGTACGCTTTGCCAACCTCACCAGTCCGGTCCAAAGGAACGGCAATACTCAACTTTTCCTGCGTCAGGTACTGCTGGACCTTCTCTGGGGTTTCCCGCAAATCCACGGCGAAGTATTGCACGCCCTTGTCCTGGTATTTCTTGGCCAGTTCCGCCAAGACCGGCATGGCCATGCGGCACGGCCCGCACCAAGTAGCCCAGAAATCCAGGATGATCACCTTGTCCCGGTGGTCCGACAATTTGAATTTCCCGCCGCTGAGCAGTTCCAGTTCAAAGTCCGGCGCCGGTTTGCCCAACAGCGCATACAGTTCGTCCTCCGCGCGTTGGATTCTCGAAAACGCAACGCTTGGGGGCGCAATGGACGGGGCGTTCACGGCCGGAGTTCCCTCAATGGTTACATGAAACTTCTGCATGAGCGCTTGCGGGGAAAGGTCTGATTCGTTGACGACGTTTGCAAACAGGCTTTCCCACGTGACGGGACTCTCGTAAAACTCGCCGTCGAAACTGATGTTCAACGCCCGGGTGCCGTGATTAAGACAGCGTACCATGGGGACTTTGCCGCCCAAGGTCGCCATCTGGAGCCGCTTCCAATCCTGCATCCGGAGCGGGCTGCCTCCCCAGATCAACTGGGGCAACGGTTGCACACAGAACTCGTAAATGTACGACAACTTCAAATCCGGATCCTCGATGCCAAAAGTCTGAGAGCGGCCGCTTCGTTGGCTCACGGGACAAAGGAACACGTTGGTATCCGCCAGATGTTCCGGGACCAGATGGGATAGCCAATCGGGCAGTTCTTTCTGGTCCCGCCGGTAGGCCTGGATGGCCTGATGAATCTGCTTCAGATTTTGCTCGCAGACGGCTTTTTCGTCTTCCGTTGCTGGCGCGGGTTCGGCACTCCAGCTTGACAAAGCGAACACCAGCACATTGGCCAAAACCAGCGTGGTGAATCCAACAGACGATTGAGGTATTTTCATGGCACGCTTCTTTTCTACTATGGTCGTTTTCATTGAATCCAAAGCCTCTAATCATTGTGATTCCAATTCGATCTATTGTAAAGATAACAAATTGGGGTCCTTACATGTGTCCAGGCCAAAACAGGTGAGACTGTCGCGGACGGGCGCCTAGCTATCTTACACGTTCGAGAACGGCACACTGTGTGTCCAAGTCGCGGCCCCATTAAAAACGGATGTGGAGGACACAGTGGCTGTGACGCTCTCCCGATCAATATCCCGGATGGGCACGGCTTACACGTCCGCCCGGCAGGGACACGCAACCTATTTAATCAGGCGATAGAACTGTCTGGCGCCGCTTACGCTGTTCGAAACGACGTTCTGTCCCCGACTGAAGGCCGGAGGAGCCGGCAGCACCTGCCACTGCACCGGAGGCGTGAGGTTGGTGGCGCTCTGTAAATGGTACCCGTAATAGGAGGCCGACCACGAGACGGCAGTCTGGGTCTCGGCTTTGCGTAATGCCAACTTGGGCGCTTCACGATTAACCTTAAGCGCCACCAGTTCAATCCCCACGTTGCTTCCCAGGTTGCGGCTATACTGTTTGTCGATGGCGTAGTTCCAATGCTCATGGACTCCCAAACTGGCCAAAGGCGAGCCTTTCTTGTCAGGATCGTAAACCGTGCCCGAGGGGGGCTGGTCGGCCGGGGCCGCTTCGTGCAGGTAGTCCTCGGCCGATCCGTTCAGAAAGTTGGCGGAATAACCGCCCGACTTGACGACGGCTGGCCACTCGTTCAACAGAAAGTCATACGCGACCGAATCGATGGCCACCGGGTCCTGCGACGCAAATAGGCTGGCGGGCCATTGGCCCGTTGTCCCAGCGCCGAATGGGGCCGTTTTCCATTTATACGGATGGCTGTCCCAGTAGTAGCCGGCGAACAATCCATCGATCAGAAAGAGCAGGTTCTTGCCGCCCAATTCACGGTGTCCCAGCAGGTCCACGATGGCCCGGTATTGACCCATGCTTTACGTTCCAAAACCCGGGGCGCTCTCGTGCATGCTCAAATAATTACGCGTGCCGGCCTGGTCTTTACCGTTGGCATCCCGGAAATAGCCGTCTGGACATCTGAAGTTTTCGACGAACTTTTTGATGGGGGCAAGGCTGGAAAGAGAAGCGATGAATCGCTTCAAGGCGCGGGGTACTTTTTCTAGGTTTTGTTGAGCGTGCTGGAGTTCTTCGCGCACGGTGGCGGGATCGATCTGAGCAAACAGAGCTTCCAGAGTGAGCTGGCCGTTGAGGAGGATGTTGAGGCAGTCCGGGTTTTGCAGGTTTTTTGACCAGCGGGGTGTCGGGCAGCATGGTGCGCAAGGTTCGCCCCAAAGCTTGCGCCCCGGTTTTGCGGCGGCCATCGCGCTTGAGGTCCCGAAAGAACCGTTCCATGATATTGTTGGTTCGCTGGGGTTGGATGGTTCGGGGGCCTTGCAGGGTGGCCACCACCAGCGGGGCGGCAAAGAGCTTGGGGCCAGAGTATTCAATTTGCTCGATCATTTTTTGGAAGGCGGGCGTGGTGGCATAATCGGGACGAGCACGGACCTGTGCCGCAAACTCCTGGACTTGTTGTTGGAGGGTGTTCATCTCGACGGGTTGGCCCTCCTGATTAAGTCCTTGGCCCCCGCTCACCGGGGCGATGCGCAAGGCTTGGCGCAGTTGCTCGAAGAGTGGGATAGAGGTTTGAAGCTGCTGGAGGGTGCGTCCCAGGGCGCGATCCGATGCCAAGGGTCGGAGATCCAAGTCCAAGTGGTGAAAGGGCAGATGGTGCCGCCAAAGCTCGCCCGGCGGCAGAGTTTTGAGGGACTGGAGGTGCGCGTGAACTTCCTGCGCGCGCTGGGCCAGCGCCAGCAGCGGGCGATCAAAGGGGAAGCCGTAGCCCCGGCTTTGCTGCAAGCCCGCCAAAACCCAGTGGGCCAGGAGATAAGCCGCCAGCAGTGGGGCCTGCGGCAGCGGCGGAGTGGGCAAGCCACCGGTCGGCAGTTGGTGGAGCGCCTGCCGCAGTTGCGGACCGGCGTCGATCTGCTTTTGCCAACCCCGCAACCGAGCGCGCAAATGGCTGGCGGTGCTGTGGGCTTGGAGTCGCTGGCGCACGGGGTCATATTCGGTCCCCAAGAGGTCTTGGCCCAGATCACGCAGGAAATGGAAGTGACAGATATAGTCGGGCAGGCCGGGGAACACTTGCTGGATGGCGCGCAGAATGCCTTTGGACAGCTCATGCACCAGGGCCAGGGGCGGGCCGAAACCCTGGTTGAGTTGGCGCAGGAAGGGGACGATCCCGTCCGCTTTTTCGCTGGGCAGTTTGATGTTGCCCAGGACGATTTCCATGACCGCATCGATGCCGGTCATCAGCAGGGGACTTTTATCTTCATAGGGGGCATCCAGGTGCAGGATGTAGCCTCCCTGCAGGACCATCGCCTCTTTGAGTCGGGGGGCGCACTGTCGATGCGCCAGGGCCAAAAGGGCGATGAAGCGGCGGCCCAACTCGGCCACGGTGCTGGCGCTTAACCCAAGTTCGTTTTTTCAGTCTGTAAATCTCTGGTAATCAACGGAAGACTTTTCTAGGCACTACAAAGTCGTCGGCGTTTTTACGGCGGCCGTGATTTTCCTGGTCGGCAGCTCTTGCCAGTTGATTCCGAATTTCTCATAGATTTCCTGATGGCAACCTTCCGGCGTGCCGGGCCGGCGCACATGCACGACGGTCCCGTGGCGCGTCGGCATACTGACGGTGGCGTAGCTGTGCGTCTGCAACACCCGCCGCAAGGTCGGCCAATCGCGGTCATCTCCTTTCTGTTCCAGGCTCTAGGTGATAAAGCGCAAAAGCTGATAGGCCAGGACCGTGAGGAAGATGTGCGCGTCCACCCGGCCCTCCAGTTGATGATAATTGGGGCGCAAGCCCAAATCGCCTTTGAGCGCGGCAAAGCCATCTTCCGCCCGGCTGAGCAAGACGTAAAGCTCCCACAACCGCTCGGCGCTCAACTCCGAGCGATCCGTGCGCAAGACATAACATCCCAGCAGTGGCTCGTCTTCGGCCCGGACCTCATCCTTGCGCTGCCAGGTCAGCCCCGCCCGCAGATGGGCGGGATCCTTCAACTCCACCTGGTAAAACCGTTGCACCCGTGCCGCCCGCGCCCTCAGCTTGCCCAAGGCGCGCTGGGCTTTGGCCAGGAGCTTCAAATTGCCCGCCGTCGCCACCCCCGCATCCACAATCACCAGTACCTTCGCCGCGGGCAGCAGTTCCGCCGACTCCGGGTAGCCCGCCGCCTGCCGCAAACTCTCGACCATCGTCACCAGACTGG